>DATAHB010000001.1:0-8550 GCA_036263375.1 Rhabdochlamydiaceae bacterium
CCTTAAATACGTTAAAGAAACCAACTCGATCCTCTTCACAGGAACGCCCGCTACCTTACAGAAGATCGAAACCATCCTGAAAAAATTCGACGCTCCTGCAGGAGGATTCCCTACCACCCCTACAACCTTCATCGTCTATACGCCAAAACATGTCCCCGGCGACGAACTGATCCAAATCCTCTCCGATTTTGAACAAAACCTCGTCGCCTCAGGTGTTGCCAACAAAAGCCTTTTCGACACGATCTCCAACCTCAAATATGTGCCACGCACTTGCTCGCTGATTATTTCCGGAGATCAAGAATCGATCGCTAAAGTCGAAGAACTTCTCCGCCGTTTTGACGTCCCAACTTCCGAACCTTCAAAAATCCCTGCTTCAATTGAATCGATTCAAAACACCTCCTTCTTGATCTACAAACTCGAATACCATCAAGGCGATGAGATCCTCTCCGCCCTAAAGCAAATCGCCTCCGACTTAGGGCCCGGAACAGCCACCGGCAACCAAAACCTCCTCAATGCCATCAACTCCCTCCAATGGATCCGCGTCACCAACTCTCTCTTGGCATCTGGCGAAGCCGACACACTCTCAAAACTACGAGACTTGATCGTCAACCTCGACATTCCGCTCCGTCAAGTGTTCATCGAAGTCCTCCTCATTCAGACATCTCTTTCCAACACCCAAAATTTTGGCCTCCAGTGGGGCGGTAAACTCCAATTTCTCAACAGAGTTGCTGCCGGCACCGGAAATTTCCCTGCCCCGAGCACGAATGCAGCCTCCAGCTCCAACTCCATCAATCCGACTAATGGGACCAGCATTGCCCCAGGCATCAATGCAAATAGTGCAACAGCAACGCCCCTTGCTTCTAATGTTCCCTTTACTAACGGCTTTGACCTCGGCGTCATCGGCGACATCATCATGCACAAAGGCCGTTCATTCCTCTCGCTTGGAAGCTTGGTCAACGCGCTTCAATTAGATACCGACAGCACCGTCGTATTAAATCCTAAAATCATCACCCAGGACAACCGCACCTCCACCTTATTTGTTGGAACAAACGTTCCGTTCATTGGGTCCCAAGTCACCGCTACAACAACCATTATTTCTTCGTCGGCGAATATCGAATATCGCGATGTCGGCTTCAACCTGACCATTACACCGACCATCGGCAATAGCAATATCGTCACCTTAGATATCAGCAGCGACATCAGCCAAGTGATTTCCAACCCAACGATCGGAGTCAGCGGAACAACCAGCACTAATGGCGGTACGGTTCAAGGAATCGAGTCGAGCCATACCACAATGGCCACCCGCGTTCATGTCCCCGACCAACATTTCGTGGTCTTAAGCGGCATGATCCAAGACACCAAAACCCGCTATCGCTCTGCGATCCCCTGCCTTGGCGGCTTACCGGTGATCGGAGCGATCTTCTCCGAAAACGACAGGAATGACACCAAAAATAATTTGATTATTTTCATGCGACCTCAAATCATTAATACCTACGACGATTATAAGAAAGTCACCGATGACCAAGAGTGCCTCTACAAAGACCAAGCTGTCTTGCCTGTTCTCAAAGAAGAATTTGATGCCGGTATTGACATCGTCAAGAAACCCGAAGACGAATAACTTCTAAAACAGCTAAAATCAAGATCCTCGTTTGGAGGTGTCTTGAAGAAATTACTGCTATCCTCTCTTCTCATCTTGACCAGCTGCTTTCGTGTCGGCAACGAACTCGAACCCCAGCTGAGTCACGCTGTTCAAGACCGTTATCTTAAAAGTCTGCCTTCTCCCTTTCCTCCTCTCACTGAAAAAGAAGCAGCCACCGATTGGGGGCGAGAAGACCGGATTGCCCTTGGCTTCGCGCATGAACTCGATCTTTATCAAGCGATCAATGGATTTAAACGGTCCTCTTTCCTGCTACCTCCCGAACAACATGAGCGAAAGCTCCAACTCGAATACGACACCATGCTCTGTTATTATTTTGGAGGAAAATACCCCGAAACAATCTACACGTTTAATAATGGACCGCTCCGCGTCTCTCATCCTTCATTTACGCCGTATCAAGATCTTCTTGTCATGCTCTATGACTCTTATCTCAAAACCGAAGAGCCTGACAGCGCCGATAAAATCCTAAACTATATGCAAACCGCCTATCCCGAGACGGCACAGAAACTTGCCCTTTCTACCCTTTTACTCAAGGGCGGCATCTCCGCTCTCGAAGCTGAAGCGCCCTCGTATCCCGAAATCCAAACTCTGATGAACCAATACCAGTTTGAGAAAAAATCGACCCGCACAGCTCAACTCTGGAACGTCTTTATCCCTGGAGCTGGATACCTGTATGTCGGGCAAACACAATCTGCTCTTACCGCTTTCCTCCTCAACGGAGTTTTCATCTGGGCCTCCTGTTACTTTTTCTCCCATGGCAACACCGCTGCAGGGATTATTTTCACCAGCGTCGAAGCCGGTTGGTACTTCGGCGGCATCTATGGAGCCGGACAAGAAGCTAAATTCTACAACGAGCGCCTCTATGAAAGACTCGCGACCCCGATGATGAATGAACACCATTATTTCCCCCTCTTGATGCTCCGCTATGGCTTTTAAAATACTTATCTTCCTACTCCCTATCTCTCTTTTTTCGATTCCCGGCTACTACGAGCCGTGGGGCAAAGACGCCGATCTCAAGTTTGCCCCGCTGCCCTCGCAGCAACAGGCCCCGCTTTCTCTCATGGCTCAAGGCATGGAAAAGCTGATCTGGTTCCACCAAAATGTCATCTCAACGGTCGACGGCCCCCGAAGCCATTACAAACCCTCCAGCTCCAATTATATGCTCCAGGCCATCCGCAAACACGGCTTCATCAAAGGTTATGTGATGGGCTGCGACAGACTACTTCGTGAAAATAACGATCCGTGGATCTACCGCACCGCCATTATCGACAATAAGATGTGGAAAATCGATCCTCCTCCTTAATTAATAAAATTTCTATTGAGGAATTGGGAAACGAGCTAAAATACTTGCCGAGGTGAATTATGAAAACCCTTTTGGGTCTTGCTTTCTTGACAACTCTCTTGCACGCCGATCAAGGAGTTCCCGATCCATCTGAGCCACCAAATCCTGAAATACTGCCCGCAGAATATGCACCTGATGAGCCACCACCTCCTTCAAATCCAGTAGAAGCAGCGGAGCCCACACCTTCTTTAGATCCTCTTGCAAATCCCCGTGCAAATCCAGGTGCGGCTGATTCCGCACCCGCCCTTACACCTCCCGGAGAACAGGTGGAATACGAACCTCTCGTTTGTGATCCATCTGACAATTACGGTTCTTTCATCCTCAATGAATTCAAAATGGGGTATTTCAGATTCGGCAGCAAAGCCCTGCGGCATATCTATGACAAGGGGATCTTAGATATTCAACTTACAAATTCTTTCTGTTTCTGGAAACCGCTCTATGCGTATGTCGCCTTCGAGTATATCAGCGCGCACGGCAGGATGCTGGGAGACCATAAAAAAACGTTTATTCAAGTCGTCCCTATCAGCTTGGGAGTCCAATATATCCAGCCGATTACCTATGATCTGAAATACTATCTCACAGCAGGACCGCGGATTTATTATTTCCATCAAAGAAACCAGTCTTCGAGCATTCCTGCCTCGGTAAATAAATGGGGATGCGGCGGATTTATCAATACGGGATTTATCTATTATCTCTCCGAGCACATCACCGTCGATTTCTTCGGAGAGTATTCGTACAAACGGATGCATTTTGCTACCGATACGAAACATGTCAAAGGAAATAGTGTACAGATTGGCGGCATGACGCTCGGCGCCGGCATCGGTTATTTCTGGTAAAAAAGTATGAAAACCCAAGAATTCCATGACAAACTAAAATACCCGTTGCGTGCCTGGATGATCTGGCTGCTCAGCGCTCTTTTTATGTTCTACAAATATGCGCTGGAAGTTTCTCCCAGCGTAATGACTTCGGCCCTCATGACGGCTTTTAACATCAGCGGAGTTTCGCTGGGAAATTTAGCGGCCTGCTATTTCTATGCGTATCTTCTTCTGCAAATTCCTGCAGGCCTTCTTCTGGATCGATTCGGCCCCCGAAAAACCACCACGCTCGCGATTGCTCTCTGTGCTGCGGGCAATTTAATTTTTGGAGGGGCAGATGCGGTCTTCGTTGCCGGAATCGGACGTTTCTTGACAGGAGCTGGCGCTGCCTTTGCTGCTGTCAACTGCCTAAAACTCATTGCCAACTGGTTTCCCTTTCGGCAATTCGCCTTCATGGCAGGACTGATGATGACGGTCGCGATGCTGGGCGCAGTCGGCGGGCAAGCCCCGCTTGCTGCTTTTATCAAAGCAACCGAGTGGCGCCATGCAATGGAAATCATTGGAGTTGCAGGATTAATTTTAGCCGGACTGTTTTGGACGATCGTGCGAGACAAAGCCCCAGACCAGATCCGAGAAAAACACCTCGTCCCTGCGCGGGCGACTCTGCTCGAATGTCTCAGAAAAATTTTTAAAAATCCCCAATCCTGGTGGCTTTCGCTCTACAGTGGCTTTGCCTTTGCGCCGGTCATGGTCTTTGGAGGCCTCTGGGGCGTTTCCTTTATTGCCGAGGCGTTTACTCTTCCACACACAACAGCTGCTCAAACAGTTTCTTTGATTTTCGTTGGCTTTGCCGTTGGAGCTCCCTTTTTCGGCTGGTACTCGGATAAGCTAGGACGCCGCCGCGTTGTGATGACCTGGGGCACGGTTTTAGCGACCCTAGCAATCACAGCAGCCATTTATGTGCCGGGAGTTTCATTCCATGCGCTTTCGGCTTTAATGTTCCTGTTTGGATTTTTCATCAGCAGCTTCTTGCTCTGCTTCACCATGATCCGTGAGATCAACCTACCGATGCTCGCTGCAACGGCAATTGGATTTATGAATGCGTTCGATGCGGTCTTAGGAGCGTTTTCCGATCCCTTCACAGGCATGATTCTCGATTTGGGATGGGATGGGAAAATCATCGATGGAGCTAGAGTCTTTTCAGTCGCCTCTTACAAGGCGGCTTTCTTGACGCTTCCTGCATATTTGGGACTTTCTTTGCTGACTTTGCTGAAAATCAAAGAGACGTATTGCAAATCCATCTATCCCCCAACGCTGCTGTGATTTGAACCGATCCTTAGATTTTTAAACAAATCGATTTCGGGGGCTTTTTGACATCTTTTTCGCTGCCTCTCTCAGCCATGTGATTTTCACATTGTCTTCGCTCGGCCTCAAAAAATCTGTTCAAAAATCCCTCAGTCTCGATTTGTTAAGAATCTAAGGATCGGTGCTCAGCAGCTCTCTTTCGATCGCGTAGGACGAATTGAAGAGGATTGCCTGTGAATTTGTAGACTTCTCGGAATTTGCTGACGAGATACCGCTTGTAAGTCTCGAGCATGAGTTTCGGATAGTTGACAAAGAGCACAAACGTCGGCGGCTGAGTTTCGACATGCGCCATGTAATAAATTCTCAACCGTTTTCCTTGGATCATCGGAGGATGGTAAGTCTGGATCGCTTTTTCCACAAATTTATTGAGCTGGCCTGTTGAAATCCTCATCTCTTGATATTTGTGGACTTCAACGATCTCTTTAATGATCTTCGAAACATTTCTTCCTGTGATCGCAGAGATAAATAAGGCAGGGCAGTGACTTAAGAACGCCGTGTCATAGCGGAGCGATTTTAAACAGTGCTCCATCCGATACCCTTCGACGAGATCCCATTTATTGAAGATCAAAATACACGCTTTCCCTGCCTGCTCGATCATGCTTGCAATCCGCTTATCGTGCGTTGTCATTCCTTCTTTGGCATCTAAGATCAGCACGCAGATATCAGCCCGTTCAATGGCCCTTTCAGTGCGTATTGCAGCAAATTTTTCCACCGCATCGTGCTGGGCTCGTTTGCGGCGGATCCCGGCAGTATCGATCAACGTCAGCTTTGTCCCTTCGATAGTCACATGAGCATCGATCGCATCGCGTGTCGTCCCTGCAATCGGGCTCACAACAGAGCGCTCTTCTGCAAGCAAATGATTGAGAAGCGTCGATTTTCCGACGTTCGGACGGCCGACTATGGCGACCTTGATTGAACCATCATCGATCATTTCTTCTTGATCATCAAACGAAAAACCTTCAAACGCCATCTCTAACAGTTCGGCAATCTGAAAGCCGTGCGTTGCCGAAATCGGCAGTACTTTCTCTATTCCTAGCCGGTAGAAATCATACGCATTGTCTTTCTGATTGAAATCGTCAACTTTGTTGACCGCTAAACAGACAGGTTTATTCGAGCGGAGTAAGAATTGGGCCACATGTTCATCTGCCGGTGTGACACCAACTTGACCGTCGACGACCATCACAATTGTATCGGCCTCTTCGATCGCCACTTCAGCTTGGCGCTGGATCCCTTCCTGGAACGGAATATCGGGATTAGCCGCAATCCCCCCCGTATCGATTACATCAATCGGGCGCCCGAAAAAATCGGCTTTGCCATAAATGCGGTCGCGCGTCGTCCCTTCCTCATCATCTACGATGGAAATCCGTGCGCCGCAGAGGCGATTAAAAAGAGCTGATTTCCCCACATTCGGGCGGCCTACAAGGGCTAGCTTAAATTTCTTCATATTGAGACAAAAGTTTACTCGGTTTCCGCATATAAAGAAATGGAGTAAAAATTGGCTTCGTTTACGCATTCACCAGCCATCTCATCTACCTGACCGTTCTATAAAACCAGGCTTTATTTCAGAAAGGCTTTTAATGTAAGCACTTGGCAGCCAATACCTTGGCCAGAAACACAACTCTATCACTTTCAACAACCTACACAATGCCCTAACAATCATTAATTAAAATCAACACATTTGCATAAAACATATTTTTATTATATAATTAATATAAAAGGACTAATAATATGCCATTTAATATAACTATAGACAACATCAATAAAACATACAGTTTTAAAGAAAACAACGGGCCATTTCCGGCTGAGTATCGGCTTGGACTCTTGAAACAGATTAATATCATCTTCAATAACAACCTTCAGTACGCTGGCAATACGAGTACTTTCCAAGACAAGGAACCTCGTGCATTTCTAGAACAAAAGGCTCAGGAGCTTCTAACTCCCGGGAATTGGCTAGATTGGTTCGTCTCTTTGTTTTATACCACAGAGTATCAAGGAAAAGTTCAAGAGCTCTATCAAAGGTTTATTGAATCCCCGGATGTAAAATTTTCTCGAGAAGTAAGGGTTTTAGCACAAACTCATCGGCTTGATGATTTTCGCACCTATCTGCGCACACATCGTCTACCCTCACAGTCTGCTATCGATCAAATCGCAAACGAACTTTTACAAACCTATACTAGACTGAAATCATACTATGACTCCGAGTGGAAAAAAGCTAATGATTATTCCATAACCTATGATGTGGAAGACAGCCTTCCTCCTTGGGACAATGTCAATAACGCTCGTCAATCTTTGGTTGAGTTCTATCAGCATATCGGAAGAAACATAGATGCCGATATCATCAAGGCAACTTCTATTGATTATTTAGGCTTCATAAGCCCACATTAATTGTTATCCATTAGTCTAAGCAGCTCAAGCAAGTCTTCCCGTGACAGGACTTTGACTTGCTCTTGCTCATCAAATCCGATGACTTGCTCCATCAGACCGAGTTTTTTTTCAATGAGAACATGGATATGTTCTTCGATCGTGCCTCTCGTGACCATTTTAAAGACTTGAACGCCGCGGCTTTGCCCCATCCGATGGACGCGGTCGGTCGCTTGGTTTTCTTTGGCAGGATTCCACCACCGGTCGTAGTGGATAACGACCGAGGCAGAAATTAAATCAATACCGACGCCCGCAGCTTGAAGCGATCCAATAAAAACTTCGCATTTGGGATCGTCCCGGAATCTTTCTACCTGTTCTTTTCGGTCACGTGTGGAACCGCGAATCCCCGCAAAACCGATCTGATGTTCTTTCAAGTAACTCTCGATGATGTCGAGCATTCCTAAGTATTGAGAAAAAATGACAAGCTTTTGACCACTCTCGCGCGTCTCACCCAGCAGTTCGACAAAAAGATCCCATTTGCCCGAGGCGTATTTCTTATAGCTGCCTTCCTCATTTTTAAAGAGGGCGGGATGGTCGCAGATCTGTTTGAGTTTCGTCAGAAGAGCAAAAATGTGCAGGTACGGCGTAGGTTTGGACTGGTCTTGCAACTCTTTAAAAAGCTGTTCTTTGGAAGCCTGATAAACTGCGCGGTAGAGTGTTTTTTGTTCTTCCGATAGCGGAGCATAGGCGAGCGTCTCGGTTTTCTCCGGAAGCTCTAAAAGCACTTCTGACTTCTTTCGACGAAGGATAAACGGCCGGATAAACCGGGCAAGTAAAAATCTTTTTTCCTGATCGTTTTGTTTTTCGATCGGTGCAACAAAGAGCTCTTTGTAAATCTTCTCTGTTGGCATGTAATCGGGAAGGATAATATCGAAAAGCGATTTCAAATCGAGCAAATTGTTCTCGATCGGCGTTCCTGTGAGACCAATGCGGACCTTTGTGTGGATCAG
>DATAHB010000002.1:0-4171 GCA_036263375.1 Rhabdochlamydiaceae bacterium
CATAGGATGAACCTGGGTTGGCACTTATCAAGACAAGCTTGTGGATAATTCAATAATTTTGCCGGATCTCATTCAAAAGGGCCTTGAAGAGATACAATCCTTGCAGCCTAAAACAAACAAAGAATTCGCTGCCCAAATCGATTATCTTGAAAAGTTTTTACAATGCTGTAAGCAAGAGCCTGAGAATGCAAAAAAAGTCATGCAATTTTTGAAAGATCTCTATGAGCAAGGCCCAGAGAAACTCCTCTATTACAAATTTGAATTAGGAAGGCTTATTGTTAGATCTTATAACGCAATGGGATTGTCTACAGAATCAGATACATTTTTCTCTCAAAAATACCTCCCTATTTTTCAAAATGGTACAGCCTTCGATAAAATCGAACAACTGACTTCCTATGCCGATGATACCCCGGATTCTTCTGGCAATTCCCTCTCCCAGGTGCAATCAACGGTCATGCTACAAGCCGCTGAGCAGCTACTTCCTCAATGCACCAGCTACGAATATCAACTGTCCCTTCGGAGGATCGCCGACCGGTATTTGACCTTGGATAGGCAAAAAAGCGTTTCATTGCTTGAAAGTTTTGAGACCTCTCAAGCAAAAACACGCCTGATCACTTGTGGTGTTTACGCTGCTGTGATCGGAACGGCCTATTTTTATCCTCTAGCAACTCCTGTGATCGCGATTGCTTGCTATCTTGTGCCAGTGATGACTAAGAATCATTCTCTAAATTAAGAGAATGACTCGAAGAAGCCAGTCTTTCGATAGATTCATAACCTCGCGTTAATAAGACCTTCAATTATTTGAAATAAATTATATTAAATTCCCGTTTGTGTTTATGTGAATTCATATGTTCTTGATCATATTGAAAAGCTTTGTTCTGGGTTTTTTGGTCACCTTACCGGTGGGGCCGATCGGCATTTTATGTCTGCGTAAAATCTTTGAGCTAGGCCCGATTAGAGGTTTCATATTAGGACTTAGTCAAGCACTGGCGATTTTCACTTTTGCCATCATCAGTGTTTTCAGTTTGGAGCTGATCTCAGAATCGATCTTCGAGTACCAGTTTTGGCTTCGTGTAATCGGAGGAGTTGTATTGATAGGCTTTGGCATCAAAATCTTCTTTTCTCAAAACTCCGCTATCACCAATAAAGCGGCTGTAAAAAAGGGATTTATCGCCGATTTTTTCTCCCTTGCTGCTTTGACCCTGACAAGCCCTCCCACATGGCTCGCTTTCTTAGGAATTTACGCTGTTCTTGACCTCTATCGGATCACCACCTTTGGAGAGCATCTCGAATTCACCTTAGGGACCTTGATCGGTTCAGTGGTGTGCTGGCTCCTAGTGTGCCTCTGTTTCATTGGATACAAAAAAAAAGCCAGCCATAAGATGATGACCTGGATCAACCGGACGACTGGAATCTTTCTAGTTGGGTTTGGGATTGCGATCTCCGTCACAGCAGTCTCATTAAAATTAATTTGAAATAAAAGAATCAAACCGACTATTTAGAGATTAGGTTGTAAAAGAAGGAGAACCTATGAAAAAACTCAACGTTATCTCAGCAATTTTATTGTGGATCGGAGGTATTAACTGGGGCCTTATCGGCGCTGCAGATTTTAACCTTCTCGGACTCATCTTTGGCGGGATGCCTGTTTTGCTCCGAATCATCTTTATTCTCGTCGGACTTGCTGCAGTCCAACAGATTTTCCATTGCAAAGCTTGCAAAAAGTGCGCTAAGTAATTGATCCTAACTCTTGAAAGGGGCTTGATTAGCCCCTTTTCATCTCATGAGAACCTTGAAGACTTTAATTCTCAGCAGTTTAATCTCCAGTGTTCTCTACGCTGATAATGGGATCAAAACGAATGCTCTAACTACCTATGCCTCGCAAAACGGATATCTTTCTTCTAGCCAGGCACTCACAGACCATTTGCGGCAAAAACGATTTCATCCGGAGCAATCCACAGAAAAATCAATCGCCCTCCTCGCAGATCAATTTCTCGCAGATGCGTCTGAAACGCGTTTCAATCAAAAACCCTCCCGCAAAGCCGAGGCGACTCAAGAAGAACCCCAGAAAGAACAACAGTGCGGTAGAGACCCCTTCAACATTTGGATTACCCCTTATGGGGAATACGCTAAAACTCCAACTTTTAACCTTGGAGTCGGAGCAGCCCTCGGCGGCATCGAATATACGACGGAAAAAAAGAATGTGGTTGGGTTTGGTCTTGCTTATGTTTATACCCATGTTCACAAAAATGTAGGCCATGGAAAAGTCAATCAAGGGTTTCTTACACTCTATGGGACATTGAATAGCTCCAACTGGTATGTCGATCTCGGCATCTGGGGAGGTTATTACAACACCTTTAACCAGCGAAAAGTCTCGGGGAAAACCGCTAAATCGAGTACCTATGGATGGCAAACGGCCCCTCATTTTGAAATCGGCTACGATGGGTATTGGGGGTGTGAGGATGATCTGAATTGGTTTGGAATTGAGCCGTTTCTATCCGGTGATTGGGTCGCCAATTGGGAACATGGACTTCGAGAACATGGCGCAGGATCTTTCGATATTAGGCAAAAAGGGAGATTCTGTTCTGAAATTCGTGCAGAGACCGGCCTTCGGCTTTATCAAATCGCCACGTGCTCTTGGGGCCAGGTTGTTTTTCGAGAAAAAACCTCGTATGCCTACCAAAAAACCTTTCGTACAGGCTCAATCCAGGCCACCTTGCTTGGATCTCCGGGATCTTTTACGGTCAACACGCTCACAGGCGCTCAAAATTTAGGCGTGATCGAGCTTTCGATGCTCTTTATCCATTATGATCCCGAAAAACCGTACGTGGATCTCCGATACCAGGGAGAGTTCGGTGCGAAATATCAATCGCATCAATTGATGCTCGAGCTCGGGACCAACTTTTAAGTGAAGCTTCAAAAGTACAAATCCAAGAGAAACCTCAAAACTTCCAAAGAACCTGCTGCTAAAATTACACAAAAAAGAAGCAAAAGGCTGATCTTTGTTATCCAAAAGCACCATGCGACCCATTTGCACTATGATTTACGCCTCGAGGCCGACGGCGTCTTAAAAAGCTGGGCCATCCCTAAAAAACCATCGACAGACCCCAAGATCAAACGGCTAGCCATTAGAGTCGAAGATCATCCTTATGACTACAAAGATTTCGAAGGAGTGATTCCTGAGGGATATGGGGCAGGCACGGTGAAGATCTGGGACAGCGGGACCTATGATGTGGATGGCCGAGATGCTAAAGACTCAGAAAAATCGATCCTCGCAGGACTTAAAAAAGGCTCGTTTCATTTTTCTCTGAATGGGAAAAAACTCAAAGGCACATTCAATCTTGTTCGTCTGAAAAAATTCGGCAAGAATCAGTGGCTACTCATTAAGAGTTAATTCTGATAGGATGCAATCAAAGGTGAAGCGATGAAAAAACTCATTTTTGCTCTGATCTTAATAGCCGGCATGACCTCCTGCTGCTCAAAATGCCAAAACAGAGATGCCGCCTGTGTGTGCGAACCGAATTGCAAAATCGTGGAAGAGCATTGCGGCTGCCATCAGACCTGCGGCTGCAGAATTTAGAGAACGTCTAGTGCCATCGTAATGCAAAGCCCTGTGATCACCACGAGGGAGAAGAGAAAAACCTTGCGGGCCCAGACGGCATCATTCTGGCATTTAAAACCCTTGAAACATTGCCAAAGCCAGAATAGCCCCAGAATCGCTGCGGTCGCAAAATAGACGTACCCTGTGAAGTTCAGAAGAGTAAGTGAAAGCGCAGCGATGATAAAAGCGGCTGTATAAAACACCATATGCATCTTTGTTGTGCGCATCCCCTGTTTGACCGGCAAGACCGGTACTCCTGCCCGGTTGTAGTCATGAAACCGGTAGATCGCGATCGCATAAAAGTGGGGCATTTGCCAGAGCATAACAATCAGAAAAAGAAGCACGGCTCCGAGATCGAATTGATTTGTCACGGCACAGTAGCCGACAAGCGGAGGTGCAGCTCCCGCAATACTGCCGATCAGCGTCCCATAACTGGTCCGGTATTTGCCGAAGCTATAAGGAAAAACATAGATCAGAAAGCCTAGGATGGCAATCAAGAGCGCTAAAAGATTGGTATAGGAAAAGAGGATCCAGGTCCCAAAAAGTCCAAGGATGACTCCTAAGATAATGGCG
>DATAHB010000003.1:0-5670 GCA_036263375.1 Rhabdochlamydiaceae bacterium
AAAATCAGAACAAAAAACCTGAAAATCGACAGAACCTTAATTTCGAAAAGATCTATTGGATGCGAATCCGATCGCCGGGTTTTAGACGGCGGGCTTTATCCTCATTCATGTTATTGAGTTTAAGCAACTCATCGACTTTCATATGATGCTTGACAGCAATCGTCCATGGATTATCGCCATTTTTGATTGTATAGTATTGGGCATTCTCGCCAGATGCAGCTACAGTAGATGCTTTTGCCAGTTTGCCAGGAATTTTTCCAGGAATTTTCAAGGTTTGTCCAATTTTGAGACGCGTCGAAGAGAGCTTATTGGCCTTCATGATATCATTCACGGAAACATGATTTTGACGGGCGATCTTTTCTAAAACATCCCCTTTTTTCACTTTCACTTCGCGAAGAGCCGGCTCTGCTGTTTGCGCTTCGACAATGGCAGGCGCTTTCTCCATCACTGGAGCAGCTTGATCGGCTCCAAGCGCTTGCAGATCTGCAAGAAAATTCGGTTGAGTTTCTGTTTGGACGGTCTGGCCTATCACTTTCTCTGGCACTTGTGGCGTAACGTACTGTTGAATCAGTTGGTCGAGTTGATCAGTGCCGGCCTGTGCAATAGGAGCGATCGGAGCTGCTGCAACTGGCACTGATGGAATTTCAGGTTGGCTCGAAGACAGCACCGTTGTCGGCACAGCTTCCTCGGTTTTATCCGATATTACACTCGTGGCAAACAGCACGATCAGAAGCCCAGCATTCAGCAGGACTGCAATGATGATGGTATCTCTTCGGTTCATAATTTCTCCTTTAAAACAAACTTTTTAAACTCATCGCCTCGGTGGGCATAATCTCTAAACATATCGTAACTCGAACATCCAGGAGAGAGCAACACGCTCATCCCCTCTTTTGCTTGCTGCCTGGCACATTCAACGGCCTCCTGCAACGAAGCAACAATCTCGACGTCGTACTCCGGTTTTAACTCTCGAGCAATTTTTGCAGCTGCTTGACCAATCGCAACTACCCGCTTGACTTTCCCTGCAAAACTCTTCTTCCACAGCGCATAAGAAGACCCTTTATCCACGCCGCCGGCAATCAACACGACGTCTTTTTGCATCGCTTCGACGGCCTTTATCGTCGCATCGATATTGGTTCCTTTGCTATCGTTAAAATAATCCACGCCATCCAACGTGGCGACAAATTCTATCCGATGCGCCGGTTTCTTGAAAGTCTCAAGTCCAGCTAAAAAATCGGCAGATCCAACGCCAAATTTCTTGCAGAGGATCCATGCCGCCAAAACGTTCTCGCTTTCATGCTCCCCCAAATCTCTATAACGAATAGGCAAAATCGTTTCAATCTTTTCACCTGATTTAAGAGCCCTTTTGTCAGTCCAACAGTTGCACTGAGGGTCCTTACCGTACGTCTGATAATCCAATTTAAGGAATATCTCAAACTCTTTGACCATGGTTTCATGGACCCAAAAATTTCCGGTGTCTTTCATTAGATTTTGGAGGCGACATTTGGCTTTAGCATACTCTTCCATGGTGGAATACCGATCAAGATGATCCGGAGTGATGTTTAAAATCATTCCGATATCAACAACCGGTGTCTTCATAAGTTCTAATTGAAAGGAGCTCAGTTCAACCACCATGATTTCTTGCGGCTCGCCCCCATGATGTAGGTACGATGTCAGCGGCGTTCCGACATTGCCGAGCGCCTTTGCTTTGAGGCCGCTGGACTTTAAAATGTGTTCTGTGAGCAATGTGACAGTGGTTTTTCCATTGGTCCCTGTGATTACAATGCATGGCTGATGGAGCCTTTTCAGCGCAAGCTCTGCCTCTCCAGTGATCTCTTTTCCAAGTTGAATGGCTGTTGCATAAAAACGATTTGACGGAGGAATCCCCGGAGAAAGAACAACCAGATCAAATTCTTCTACACGAGGCTCTACCTGAACACTGATTCCTTCTAACGCCAGCTTTTTTAAGTGATCACTATCATCATCGGTACCAATGACAGTATGTCCATCCTTCACAAGGAGGTTGTAAGCTGCCTGTCCACTTTTTCCTAGCCCGATAACAAGAATTTTCATTGAATTTTGAGAGAGATTGCTCCTATGACCGCTAATAATAGCCCAACGATCCAAAAACGGAGAACGACTTTTGTTTCAGGCCACCCTTTATATTCAAAGTGATGATGGAGAGGAGCGCACAAAAAAATCCGCTTCTTGTCGCGGAGTTTATAGCTAGCCACTTGCAAGATCACCGAAAGGGTCTCTGCAACAAAAATACCTCCGACAAGCGCGAGTAAAACTTCTCTTCTGAGTAAAACTGCGGCAACCCCTAAAATCCCTCCCAAAGCAAGAGAGCCGGTATCACCCATAAAAACCTGGGCAGGGTAGCCGTTGAACCATAAAAATCCAAGACAAGCTCCCATGGTGGCCGAAAGAAAGACAGCGATCTCCCCCGCCCCCTCGATATAGAGGATATTCAGATAGCGGGACATCTCGATATTATTCGAGAAAAAAGCAACCAAAGCCAGAACACCAGCAACCAGGACGACACATCCGGCAGCCAGACCATCGAGTCCATCCGTCAAATTGACGGCATTGGACGATCCGGTGATCACAAAAATGGTGATTAAAATGCCTAAGATTGTCAGCCCTCCTGTCAATTGGATCACAGGGTCTTTCAAGAACGGGATATAATATTGCGTCATGTACTCAGACGTCGAAAGCTGGACAGGAGCAACCGATTGGATCTGTTCTTTTGCAGTCGGAGGGATAAGTTCTTTGCCAACTTGGCAATTTTCTGCGATGCCGGGCACCATGCCGTAAATTCCAATTGCTGCTGCAAATGCGATTTGAGCCAGCAATTTTTTTTTACCATTGAGCCCCTTCGAGTTTTTGTACTTGAGCTTGAGATAATCATCATAGGCTCCAATTCCTCCCAGCCAAAAGATCGTCAGCAAGAATATCACAGTGAAGACATTCGTTAAGTCCATCCAGAACAGCAGCGCAATAAAAATCGAGAACAAGATCAAAACTCCGCCCATCGACGGGGTATTTTTCTTTTTTTCATGGAGCTGCGCAAGCATCGGACAATCCTCGACCCGGATCGATTGCCCTGTTTTAAGCTCATAGAGCCTTTTGATACACCGGGGCCCCAAAAAAATAGTCACAAGCAGTGCTGTTAGTGCGGCAAGCATCATCCGTGTGGATGAATATGAAAAAGCAGCTGGAATTTTCCATCCCAACGAGGTGAGGTACGTAAATAATATTAATAGCATGTGGAAGTCTTCATCTTAAAAGATGAACCCAAATTGCCCCAAGCGAAAAACGTTACTACATCAAACTTCTAGGATCTGCCAGAGCTTATTCGATCTTGAACCTTTGATCAAAACGACGTCGCCTGGTTTGGAGATTTCAAACAGCATGGCTTTGAGTTGTTTTAAATCCCTGAAAAACTCGGCCGGCTTGCCTTCCCTGTTAAAAACATCGAGCATCGGCAAACACCCCTTCCCATAACAAAGAAAGTGATCCACTTTTTTGGAAGCAAACTGCGCGATATTCCGATGACTTTGCTCTGAGAGGGTGCCTAAATCGACCATTTCTCCAAAAACAGCTATCGTTTTCCCTCCAAAAGAGGGAGCGGGTAGATTCAACAGCGCTGCCTCCATCGACTCTGGGCTAGCGTTATAACAGTCATTAATGATAACAAACCCATTCCTTTCGATCTTTTCAAACCGTCTATCTACGGTTTTCAGATGGTGGGCTCCGGAGATAATCTCTTCCCAAGAAAGGCCTAAAATTCTGGCGACAGAGGCTGCAGCGATAAAATCTTCGCATAAATGGGTCGCCGAAAAAGGAAGCCGGAAGCTTCGGCTGACCTCCCGCCCTTCTTTAATGGTCCAACCCTCTTCAAGGACATAATCCCCTTGCTCAGGATCGACGGCAAAGATACTCTTTTTTGCAGAAATTTCTTTTTGAAACGCTCCATACGCTAGAACCTGCCGATTCAAAACGGCATGGATCGTCTTTGGATGAGATAAAATCTCGGCTTTGGCCGCGGCGATCCCTTCAAACCCATCAGCGAAATATTCGATATTGGCATGCCCGATCTTGGTCACAACGGCGATCTCAGGAGGCGCAATCTCGACAAGCTTCCTAATCTGACCTGGGGCGCTCATTGCCATCTCTGCGATGAAAAATTCTTCTTTTCCATCGGCATTCAAAATCGCTGTCGGAAGAGCGACTTGAGAGTTGCTATTTCCCGGAGTCTTAGAGACGGTATATTTCTGGGCAAGCAACGTGGCAATAAACTCCTTTGTTGTCGTCTTCCCCACCGACCCAGTGACAGCCACAATCCGTTGCTTACGCATCGTTTGAATCGCCTTGGCCAGTTTATGCAAAGCTTCAACAACATCTGGCACCTTTAATAAAGGCAACCCGAAATTTTCACCCAAATAAGAGGCGTCAACGACTGCGGCTGCGGCTCCTCTAGAAGCGACTTCTTTTAAAAATCCATGGGCATCGAACTGCGCCCCTTTTAATGCAAAAAAGAGATCACTTTTTTTAACTTCCCGGCTATCGAAGCAAAAACCGGTCACCTCTTTTTCTTCAACTTTGAGCTGCAGACACTGTCCGATTTGGGAGAGCTTGGTGAACTTCATCCTATATACCGCCTTATACATAAATGAATTCAAAAGTCGGTTTTTGACTGCGTCGGCTTGTCACTGCATTTGAACCCGCCTGCATCGCTCAACTTATTCAAGTTGAGCTGCTTCAGCGCCGACCACGTCTGGTTCAAATTCAGGACGCCTCCTTGCCAAATTCCCGACTTTTGAATTCATTTATGTATATTTTCACAAAAATAGCATCTTTTTGTGAAATCCATCAAGACCGTCGAACAAACGCTCCCCAGATTAAAATAATTATTTGTCGATTTTGCCTTGTGAAGATCCATTGACCGCATTTAAGTTTTACCGCATAATACGGCCCTTTCGGTGGCATAGCCAAGTGGTAAGGCAGAAGCCTGCAAAGCTTCCACCCTCGGTTCGATTCCGAGTGCCACCTAACTTATATGCTATATTTAGTCGCAACACCCCTTGGCAACCTCAAAGACATCACCTTCCGAGCCATCGAAGTGCTAAAGGCATCCGAATACATTCTGTGCGAAGATACCCGCCACAGCCGGGTCCTCCTTGAAGAATACCTGATCAACAAACCGCTTAAAAGTTTCCATCAATTCAATGAAAAAGAGATGGAAGAAAAAGTCATTGCCGATTTGAAAAATGGGAAAGAAATTGCCCTCATCAGCGATGCCGGCACTCCTGGTATCTGTGATCCCGGAGAAGCTCTCGTCAAACGGTGCTATGCCGAAAATCTCCCCTTCACCGCCATCCCCGGCCCGTCCGCCTGGGTCATGGCGCTTGCCCTCTGCCCCTTTAATAAAGACCATGTACAATTTATTGGGTTTATTCCTAAAAAAGAAGAAGAGCGAAAACGGCTCTTAGCCTCTACGCTCACCTCCCCTGCGACAACCATCTTCTACGAATCTCCTCACCGGCTCGTCGATGCTCTCCAAGCCCTGCAGCCCACCCGCAAAGTCTGCGTCATGCGCGAGCTAACTAAAAAATTTGAAGAGCACCGGCTCGGGACTGTGTCTGAAGTTGCCGTCTATTATGAAAAAAA
>DATAHB010000004.1:0-42828 GCA_036263375.1 Rhabdochlamydiaceae bacterium
CAAAATTAATCAATTTAAAGCGAAAATTGCCGAAAAGATCATTGAGAAATTTATTAGGATAGGTTCATAGGGCATTATGAACTGGCTGCATGCACTTTTATTGGGACTGATTCAAGGAGTGACTGAATTTTTTCCCGTCAGTTCTTCCGCCCATCTCAAAGCCTTTAAAACCTTTTTTCATCTCCCGACAGGAGAAGAAGCGGTTCTATTCGACCTGTTTTGCCACTTGGGGACCTTACTGGCCTTAATCTATTATTTCCGAAGAGACATCCTCGAATTCTTCTACTACCCCCGCCGCTTGATCCCCTTCATGATCGCCCTTGTCCCTCTCGTCCCCTTTTATTTTTTATTAAAACCTCTTAGGGAAGCCCTCTCTAAACCCGAACACCTCGGCTTTTGCCTTATCGGAACCGCAACGATCTTGTTAGGAGTCTCGCTCATCCAAAAAAAAATCAATACGAAGTTCACCTATAAAGATGCTCTTTTCATCGGAACGTTACAAGGACTTGCTCTGATCCCCGGCATCTCGCGCAGCGCTGCCACCATCGGCGCTGGCCTTTTAAGAGGAGTCTCGCCCTCAGAAGCCGTCCGCTTCTCATTCCTCTTATCGATTCCTGCTGTTTCCGGAGGAACTTTCCTAGAGCTCCTAAAAGCAAAGTCTCATCTCGCATCAATGCCCCTTACCCACTGCTTAATCGGTTTTGCAACAGCAGCCGCTACAGGACTGATCGTTGTACGATTTGCAATCCCGCTTCTACAACGAAAGGTTTTAAGACCGTTTGCAGGGTATTGCTTGATTGCTGGAATTCTGTTAACTGTATACCTATAAACCTATGCCTAAAAAAGAACCTTCTTCTCAAAACACCCACCCCGAAGCGAAAGGGATTTTACTGATTTTGCTCTCCATCGTCTCGCTGGTCTGCCTTTTCAGCTACGATATCGACGACAAATCGACCAACTGGATGGGGATGATTGGCCATGGTTACTCATGGACCTTGATGTACCTCTTAGGCCTCACAGCTTATCTTGTGCTAGGTTTTGTCGGATGGATCGGATGGAAATTGCTCTTGCAGGGCGAGATCCCCCGCCTCAAATCGAAAATTTTTTATTTATCACTCTTCGGAATCTCTTTTTCTTTCCTCCTCAACCTCTCCGCTGAAAAAGGATTTCCGATTCCGGGAGCTTTAAAACACAAAATCTTAACCGAATCGATTACCCTTGAGCTTCCCTACATCCGGCACTCTATCCGGCATAATTTAGGCGGAGTGCCGGTCTATTTTCTCTATCGCGACATGCCCAGCTTTAATCTCCAACATTTACTCAGCGACCTCGGCATTGGCATTACTTTTACCCTCACGGGACTGCTCTCCTTCCTCTTTTTAACCGAAGTCCGGATCATGGATGTCGTTCAAGGCATCGCTGCACGCCGGTCGAAAAAAGAAGAGCAGCGCGAGATGCAAATTCTGCAGCATGAACAGATCGAAAAAACGCTCTCAAAGAAGCTTGCCACCGCGATCATGCCCGCCCCTCTCTACAATCCTGAAAAGAAACCTGAGATTCGCATCCGGACCAGTAGCGAGGAAAAAAAATCACTTTCTTCCAAACCATCTAAAGGAAGCCTTTCCGGCTACGATCTTCCTCCTCCCTCCCTCCTTACAAACCCCACCAAAGTTGATCAACCTCAGCTGAAAAAAGAACTCAAACGGCAAGCCGAGATCTTAGAAGAATCGCTCATGAGCTTTGGCATTGAGGCCAAAGTCGGCGACATCAACTGTGGGCCCACCATCACTTCATTTGAAATCCATCCTGCCATCGGCGTCAAAGTGCAAAAGATCACTGCGCTTGAAAATGACATCGCTCTTAACTTACAAGCTAAATCGATCCGGATCATCGCTCCCATCCCCGGAAAAGCCGCTGTCGGCATCGAAATCCCCTCACCCCATCCACAAGAAGTCAGCTTTAAAGAAATGCTCCTGACCTATCAACAAAACCCTCGAAAATTCCATGTCCCGATCATCTTAGGAAAATCGGTGACCGGCGAAAACGTCATGAGCGATCTGGCTAAAATGCCTCACTGTTTGATTGCAGGGGCAACGGGATCTGGAAAATCGGTCTGCATCAACACCATCATCATGTCGATCTTGATGAACGCCCGGCCCGACGAGATCAAACTGATCATGATCGACCCGAAAAAAGTCGAGCTCACCCCGTATACCCGGCTGCCGCATCTCATCGCGCCTGTGATCACTGAAGCCCACGGAGCGTATGCTGCGTTAAACTGGATGGTCAAAGAAATGCAGATCCGGTACGACATTTTAAAACAGCTCGGGCTTCGGAATATCTCAGCCTTTAACTCCCGAACCATCAACAAAGAACTCGAATCGTCTCTCAGCATCCCGATTCCGGAGAAAATGCCGTCCATTGTCGGCATCATTGATGAATTTGCCGACTTAATGATGGCATCGAGCTCCGACTTAGAGACTCCGATCGCCCGGATTGCTCAGATGGCCCGTGCAGTCGGCATTCATCTTATCTTGGCTACGCAGCGGCCTTCCAGAGAAGTCATCACAGGCCTTATCAAAGCCAACTTCCCGACACGAATCGCCTTCAAAGTCGCCAGCCGCGTCAACTCTCAGATCATTCTCGATGAAAACGGCGCTGAAAGTCTCCTGGGGAATGGCGACATGCTCTTCCTGCCTCCTGGAACATCTCACCTCATGCGGGCACAAGGAGCTTATGTCAGCGATGAAGACATCAACCGCGTGGTGCAGTTCATCTGCGACCAAGCTCCTCCTAACTACCTCATCTCGTCTTTCGACTCGATGATACCCGAACTCGGGCAAGATGAAGAAGAAACTCCTCGCGATACCCTTTATGACGAAGCCAAAGCCATCGTCATTGAAACACAAGTCGCTTCGACAACCTACTTGCAAAGAAAACTCAAGATCGGTTATGCAAGGGCTGCGAGTTTAATGGATGAATTGGAAACCAGAGGCGTGATCTCTTCTCAAGAAGGAAGCAAACCCCGCCGGGTTTTAATCGGCAATCCCAATCAAGGGCCTGATGCAGGTGAATAATCCCCAACTTGAAAAGCAGCTGCTCGGCCGTCTTAAAATTCTCGGCTGTATCCTACTCGTCTTTTCTGTGGGCGCTCTTTTTTATAACATGATTTTCGATTCCAGTGATGAAGTCGAGATTCTTGAAAAAGAAATCGCCGAAGAACTCGAAGATCCTCCAGAGCCTCTAAATCCGTTCTTCGTCTCCACCGTTTTTACCATCGTCGGCACTGGACTCCTCGTGATCTCTTGGAAAAAAAAGAAGAAACTTTTTTCCTCTTCTCCGGAAAATAAAGATCCTCAATAATCCAAGACCTATGAAATGTTTCTGTCCCCTTGCATCCGGGTCGAAAGGAAATTCTCTTTTCTTCGGAACACAAAATACACGCATTCTGATCGATGCAGGCATTTCTGCCAAAACCGTCGCTGACCGGCTCGACGAAATCGGTGTGGCTCTTTCCGAAATCGACGCCATCTTGATCACCCATGAACACACCGATCATATCAAAGGACTCACCACCCTCGCACTCAAACACAAAATCCCCGTCTTTGCCAATAGCGATACCGCCAAAGCGATCGTCGATGCTTTAGGCGACGCACCCAAATTCAAGATCTTTTCAACCGGAGAAACCTTTGAATTTGGAGACATCGAAGTCCACCCCTTCAGTATCCAGCATGATACGCTCGATCCTGTCGCTTTCACGATCAAGACGAAAGACCACAAAATTGGTATCTGCACAGATCTTGGCTTTGCGACAACCCTTGTCAAAAACCATCTGAAAAACTGCGACTATCTTTACATTGAAGCCAACCATCAACCGTCAATGGTCCATGCCAGCAGCCGCCCCCAAGTCTATAAACAACGGGTGCTCAGCCGCCAAGGTCATCTATCGAATGAACAATGCGCTGAGCTCCTCGCAGAGATTGTCCATCCCAAGCTCAAACATATCCATCTTGCCCACCTATCGGAAGAATGCAATAATCCACAGCTGGCTTTAGAAATCATTTCCGCCAAGCTTGCAGCGCTTGAATATGAGATCGAAACGTCTATCGCTTTTCAAAATTCGATCAGCCGCGCCATTCTGTTGTAAAAAATTATTTGACACTTTTTGTTTCATTTCTGTAGAACCCATTTTATATCTCAAGGGAGAAAAGAAATGGCTTCAACGCAGGTTTTGTTTGAAATGGAAAAAAAGCTCGACGAACTCATCGCTAACGCCAATCAACTACGCGACTGCGAAACTGGTAGCAGCGCCTCTGCAGAGTTAGAGCACCAACAAGGACTCCTATTGAATGCACTTCTTCAACTCAACAACAGCATCGATGAGAATGAAAAATATCAGCTTTGGCAACGCTCCCCTGACAAGTATCTAACTGTCGAAAAAAAGATCGTCAGGCTTAGCCGACTCAATCAAAAACTCCTCAGATCAAGTCAAACAAAACATGTGAAAAAAGCGCGCATGCACAAACGGAAGTTTAAGAGACTAGTATCGGATTAAGGCTTCGTCTTATTTCAGACAAACTTTCAACTTAATACCATTCCCAAAAAATAAAATCACAAAATACACTGTGTAATTTATAACGTTATTTCTTGGAAATGGTATAACTCGAGCTTCCTCAACAAACCGTTCCCAGAGTGCTCCAGAAATAACCTTGTACTGCCCCAGCGACAACATCTTTTAAAACAAAGCACTAGGGAGTGTTTTTCTTATTAGAACTGGATGTTCAGCAATATATTCCCTGCGTTGGATATGTAACCGCTCCCAAAAAGCCCTTCGTAAGCGATTGAAAGATGGGCGATTTCATTGAAGACAACTGTCACAGCAGCGCCCGCGGCAAGCATGCTCCGGTTGGGATATAAGCCATTTACTGTAAATCGATTGGGAACGTCCACAAGACGCGCGTTCATCTTTTTGCCTTGAAACCGTTTCTCATAAACCCAACCTAATCTACCACTCGGAATGAAGACGTTTCTTTTAAACGATCGGCACAAACGACCTTGCAATCCTAGCTCGCTACGGAGCATGTTCAGATTTCTGGAGCGAATATTGACGTCCAAACTTTGGGCCTTTGTTTCCGTATATCCTTTTTCGTGCTGATAAACGTAGTCAAGTGCTCCATACGGATAACATTGGACTCGGCTCTCTTTAGGCAAGCTAGCTCCTAAGTCAAGATGAGCGATCACGCCACTACCATGATGATGACCTTTAGGCTGCCGGTTGATAGATCCGAATTGAACTTTACGTTTGGAATGGTAATCGCTAAAACTTCCCATCACAGAAGCGTTGGCAAAAAAGCGGGAATTTAACCAGCTGCTATAAAGTCCTGTGTAATACGTATTTACTCGACCTTTGGCTAGATGATCATGACAGTGGATAGAAGTGTGCGTATAAGCTCCTAAAACTCCGACATAAAACTGTCTTGAGATGCGATAGTCAATACCCCCTGCTCCTAGCTCCGCCTGGGAATGGAAGCCAACATTTTGGTGATTGCCTCTCTGCCGTGCCCAGTCAATACTGCCATCTCCCCATATTTGCCATTTCTTATCACCTGTCTCAGTACAAGGAGAGTTGCTTTCACGCAAATCTGCTGTATGCTTGGCGACAGCAGTTGAGACAAATAAGCTACTATTTTGCTGAGCTAAAGAAATGGTATTGAGAATCGAAGGTTGCATCTGATTCAAAGCATCTTCTAAAGCTTGGTCCGTTGGTAAAAAGTAGAGCTGCTGAAGAACAAGGTAGAGATCGGAATCCAACGCTGGCGTAACTCCATCTAAACTACTAGCAATAGATCCAGCATTACCAGTTGTGACAACACTCGAAATAGGCGCAAAATTTAACACCAAGCTCATCTGATTAATACCTGCGGCTGTATCCGTTAGAGAAACAGAAGCAGCCGTGCCATAAAAAACTTGAGCAGTGATCAGGGGATAGGTGTTGACAATGTTGTCAAAGGTTCCGATTATAATCCCGCCGCTTTCTCCCGCGTAGGCGATATTGTAGGTGGTATTGGTACCATATGATCCGGGAGTTGGAACGATTTCGAGTGTGGCTGCTGGCTGAATGGTAATATTACCCGAGGCATCAACATCTAAGAGATCAGCCTTGGTAGGATCGGCCTCAACTTGGAAAGTTGAACCGCTTTGAAACGTGACATTGCCCACAATTTCGATCGTTCCAATCTCTTCTCCTGGGCCTAACAGCCCTCCGATGACGACATCGCCGGTAATAGTTCCATTCCCATTCAAGGCAGCCGAAGGCAACACTGTCGTAGGAGAGGTGATAGAACCGTTGATCGTCAGAGTTCCTGCTGAAACAGTTGTAGGTCCGACATAAGAGTGAATCCCTGTGAGGATGATCTGCCCAGATCCCATCTTATTCAATCCCCCAGGTCCTGTGATGGGCCCACCCATCATCAAAATTTGATTCGTGGTATCAATCACTCCATTTTTTGCTAAACCGATAGAATTGGACAGTGTCATGCTAGCGGCTGTCTGCAAAATATTGCCGTCAACATTGCCAAACGTTAAAGTGCCGGTTCCCAATGCAGTTCCCGTTTCAATAGCAATCGTTCCTAGATTAAGTTCGGTCCCTCCACTATAACTATTAGATCCAGATAGCGTCACAGTCCCACTTCCTTGCTTAGTTATTCCCCCTGTGCCATCAATGTTCCCTAAAAAGGAGGTTGAATTGCCAGTTCCAAAGGTGAGAGTACGAGCGCCAAGCTGCAGCACGCTTCCTAAGGCCCCGCTTAAGTCGCCTATGGTAATATTGCCTCCTGCTCCACTGATATCAAAGGTAGTACCTGATGCATTGGCGTTGACGGAACCTGCCGCATTAATACTCGTCGATCCTAGCGCAACCGCTCCTGCATTGATGATCGTACCTCCGCTATAACTATTAGCGCCAGACAAGGTGAGGGTTCCAGATCCTACCTTAGTCAATGAGCCTGTGTTAGAAATTGCTCCCGAGAGAGTCAATGATTGACCGTTTGTGTCCACTGTTGCGTTGGTTGATAATGAGATCGCGTTGCTTAAAGTGAGGCCGGCCGCTGCTGCTTGCAAGATATTTCCATTATTCGTGTTAAAAGTTAAGGTGCCTGTTCCGAGAACACTATTATTTCCAACAGAAAGAGTTCCTTCACTCAGCTGGGTTCCACCATTATAACTACTTGTTCCGGATAGCGTCACACTTCCGCTACCTTGCTTGATTACTCCTCCTGTGCCATCGATATTCCCTAGAAAAGAGGTTGAATTGCCAGTTCCAAAGGTGAGAGTACGAGCGCCCAGGTGGATTAAGCTTCCTGAGGTTCCACTTAAGTCGCCTATAGTAATATTTCCCCCTGCTCCACTGATGTCAAAAGCAGCGCCTGACGCGTTGACGTTAACAGAACCCGTAGCACTAATACTGCTCGTCGATGCTAATGCCAATGTTCCCGCATTGATGATCGAGCCGCCGCTATAACTATTGGTTCCAGATAGTGTTAAAGTCCCAGACCCTGTCTTGGTCAATGAACCTGAGTTGGAAATAGCACCTGAGAGGGTCAACGCTTGGCCATTCGTGTCGACTACTCCGTTAGCTAATAAGGAAATCGCATTACTAAAGCTGAGACCAACCGCTCCTGCTTGCAAGATATTTCCGTTATTCGTGTTAAATGTGAGAGTACCTGTTCCCAGTGCGCTATTACTTCCAACAGCAAGAGTTCCTTGCATCAGCTGGGTTCCTCCACTATAAGTATTCGTTCCAGATAACGTTACAGTACCGCTGCCTTGTTTAGACAACCCCCCTGTTCCATCGATATTTCCTAAAAAGGAGGTAGAACTACTGGTCCCAAAGGTGAGAGTACGAGCGCCTAGATGGACTAAGCCTCCGGAAACTCCGCTTAAGCTTCCAATGGTAACATTGCCTCCTGCTCCGCTGATATCAAAGGCTGCACCTGATGCATTGACGTTGACAGAGCCGGCTGCGTTAATACTTGTTGACCCTAGCGCAAGCGTCCCTGCATTGATCGTCAGGCCGCCGCTAAAAGTGTTACTTGCTCCTGAGAGAGTTAAAATCCCAGCTCCTGTTTTCGTCAGCCCTCCACTACCTCCGATATTTCCGCTAAAAGTTGGATTGACAGCATTGGTATTGACCGTGCCGCTTCCTGTCAACGTGATTGTACGAGATGTCGTAAAGGCTGTTGTAAATTCGAGCGTTCCTCCATTAAAACTCATCGTATTAGAAGACCTACCAAGATTCGCATCACTTGAAACCTTCGTTGTTCCCGCATTGAAGGCTGTGCTACCTGTAAAGGGAAGTACCGCGCCCGTATTGCCAGTGAGGTCTAAAATCCCGCTACCACTCATAATGATACCGCCAGTGGTTGTATTGCCTACTCCTCCAAAGCCGTTATTGCTCTCAATGGCAGTTCCAATCGTCACAGTATTCGTATGATTAAAATTAATTGTCCCTGACGACACTAAAAAGATATCCTGACCTCGGGCCAAGGACGATCCTACCGTTCCGGCTACAATTGTGTTAGGCGATGCCGCAATATTCACAGCGCCTGAGAGCGTAAGAGTTGCTCCATTCGCTACAAAAATTGCGCCGCCAAAAGCAGCCCCTCCTCCTCCAGTCCCTGCACTTGCCTGTCCTCCACCAAAAATACTGCCCCCATTAAAAGTGTCACCTACGCCGCCCCCTCCTCCAAAGCCTCCAACGCCTCCCCCAGTTTGCAATGATGCATTATGACCGCTGGCGCCGCCTCCGCCAAAGCCTCCATTGCCCCCTGTACGAAATCCATTCAAAGATTCTGATAATCCACCACCTCCACCCGAAAATCCACCAGTACCACCTATGTTACCTATCCCTCCTAACCCTCCGCCTCCGACACCGCCGCCGCCGCCAGGACCGCCTAAGCCACCCTCTCCTCCCAGACCAGCACCAGCATTTCCTCCACTGCCAAAAGAACCGCCACCGCCGCCGCCGCCACTATTTCCAGAACCTGAAGTCCCCGACGTCCCTGATCCTCCCGTTCCTGGTGTGCCGGTTGTTCCGGCTCCGCCATTACCCCCTACCGAGTTGGAACTGCTAACGCCGGCTCCTGCGTCGCCGCCACCACCACCACCTCCTCCTCTATCAGTTGTGAATGGGCCCCCATTTCCACCTGCAAACAGAAGACCTCCTCCTCCTCCACATCCGGCAGGAGAACCACCACTCCCAACTGATCCACCGGCGGCGCCAAAGCCTCCTCCTCCTCCCGCTCCAGTGCTAGCGCCATCACCTCCGGTCCCACCATTCATTCCACCTCCACCACCGGAAACGCCTGAGCCTCCATTGCCCCCTTGAGCTTTGCATCCTGAAAAAGAAACCTGAGTGAGCTGTATACTTGCATTGGATCCGACGAAAATTCCTCCCCCTGCTCCCAACGCACCACCACCACCAGAGCCACCATTTCCTCCGATCGAAGCTGTGCTGAGGGTCAGTGATCCTGTATTTAGACTATCGATAAGAGAGCAGCTTGCACTAGGAAAAGCGAAAAGGCCTGAGGCAGTGGCGCTCGAAAGAGTCACGTTATTTCCGTTGATGTCGATTGAAGTCAAGTTCCCTCGAATAGGAGGTAAGGGCCCAGGAATAGTAAAAGTGCCTCCCACTGTAAAAGTGATGGAGTTAGGCCCTGTGTTTGCATTCGCATTTAGAAGGGCTTGTCGCAAAGAACCCGCTGTCGGAGTTGTGTTATCACCATTGTCTGTTGTTGTTGTCACCGTGTAATTCGCAGCAAAGAGCGTTATAGAGCTCAGCACAATCGAAAAACAAGTCAAATTTCGCAGATATTTTTTAGCAACAATCGTTTGCATGCTTTTTTCCCCTAAGCTATCTTCATCTTACTAATCTACTATTTGCTAAATATGTTCAATTGACATTTATAGATATACCCAAGAAAATTCAAAAGCTGGCCGCCGGAGCTCCTTTGCCGACACAGGACTTGCCTGCCATCTTCTGGGCATAGAAACAATCGATCAACTGATCAAAGATCCTCTCTATGGCAATCTGTTTGAAAATTGGATTATCACAGAACTCATGAAAGCACGTTATAACCAGGCTCTCGATCTGCTTTTTTATTTTTTTCGAGATGTTACAGGGAGAGAAGGCGATCTTCTCTTACAACAAGGAAGCCGTTTACTTCCCATTGAAATTAAAAGCAGCAAAACCTTTTCACCCGCTTTCTTGGAAGCGCTGAAATATTTTCACCAACAAACCGGCAAAAAAGCTCTGGGAGGTGCTGTGATTTACGGAGGGGATCAAACACAACGACTGGGTGAATATACTCTTTATAATCCCGAGAATTGCTCGCAACTTATTTCAGACAAGTTTTCAACTTCTTAGGAATTCGCATTCAAAATAGCTCTAGCTTCTTCAGCAAACTTTTCCCAGGGCGCTTCAAGAATAACCTTATACTGCCCTTTTTTGAGCAGTTCATCCTGAGTTTCATAAGACGTCATATGACTTAATCGATCGAACACATCACCTTTCAGCCATTTCCAAAGAGAAGCGAAATACGCTCGTTGCAATTTCATAGCCAATGAATCTTTTTGATTTGGATTGATCCAATCAGGCGGCCGGTTGCTTAAATCTTTTGTAGGGGATGGCCCTACAATAGTAGTAAAAACGCCAACAATTGCATCGCCAAAAGATATTCCTTTATTCTTTGTTGGAGCAGGCTGAGTAGAAGAGGGTGGTAAAGGCTTGGAAGAAACGTGCACAGCCAAGTTTTCAGCTGCTTTTTTTTGTCCTTGTACTTGAGTGAGTAAATCATCAAGAGTCTCTTCTTGCTGCCGTAGTTTTGCCTGCCGTTCTCGATTTGTCATAGGACGTGAAGTGATGTCTTTCCTAATCTCGGCTTGGGTTGTCTCAAGATCTTTGCAGGCTTTGCTTATCTTTTTTTTTGCTTCCGCTAGCCGTTATAGGAGAGCCGTTTTCTCTTGTCTTTCTGATGTACCTTCCGAGCTCGGCAATGGCTCTATTAAGGCGGAGCGTTGCCTTGATTTATCTCCAGTATAGACATAGGTTTTAAAGAGGGCCGTGCAAGCATAAAAGGCAATCACCGTGCAAACACCGATGTAAAGAGCGGGTTGTGTGTTAGACGACCAAGAATTAGGCCAAGCTGCCCATGATGCAACCACAAACTCCGCGAAAGTGACTCCAAGAGAATATAGAAAGTGTTTTTTAGTGATCGGGATTCCAACCGCAATAAATCAATAACTCGCAAGATCACGAAGCGCTTTTTCAAGGTCGTGGCGCTGGGGAAGAACGGCGTCTTCGAGCGCTTTGCAATACGGAACTGCGCAATCTTTTCCTGCGACGCGAGCGATGGGGGCATCGAGGTATTGGAATGCTTTTTCACTGATGGTCGCGGCAATCTCTGCTCCGAAACCGTTATTGCGAGAAGCTTCATGGGCAATGACAAGTTTGCCGGTCTTTTTGACGGAAGTTAGGACCGTCTCAACATCAAAGGGAACAATGGTGCGGAGATCAATGATCTCGACGCTAATCCCTTCTTTGGCGAGCGTTTCAGCGACTTCTGAGGCCATGACGACCATCATTCCCCAGCCGATGATGGTAACATCGGATCCTTCACGGACAACCTTTGCTTTGCCGAGCGGAAGAAGTTCTTCATCGGCAGGCTCAGGGCGTGCGCAAAAGACGCGCTGCCGGTAGAGCCCTTTGTGTTCTAAGAAAACGACGGGATTCGGGTCACGGATCGCTGCTTTTAAAAGTCTTTTTGCATCGGCGGTGTTGCTGGGGATCACGACTTTGAGACCTGGGCAGTGGGCTAAATACGCTTCAATGCTTTGAGAATGGTAAGGGCCCCCTTGGATATATCCACCATACGGCATCCGGATCACTAAAGGGCAGTTCCACTCACCATTAGCGCGGTAGTAGAAGCTGGCGACTTCATTGAAAAGCTGGTTCATGCCCGGCCAGAGATAGTCAGCAAATTGGATCTCGGCGACAGGCTTAATGCCGTCGACTAAAGACATCCCTAAAGCAATCCCAATAATCGTCGATTCCGCTAAGGGAGAATTAAAACATCTTTCGACGCCGTATTTGGCGGTCAGTCCGCGGGTGACACCAAAAACGCCTCCTTTGCCATGCGCAACGTCTTCACCGAAGACGACGATTTTGGGATCTTTTTCCATCTCTTCATCGATCGCATGATTCAGCGCATCAACGATGACGATCGACTCCCCTTTCGTCGCATACTCTTCGTTCAAGGCGATTTTAGGAGTCGGAGCAAAGACTTTATCTGCGGCAGTAGCAACATCAGGGAAGGGAATTTGCTCGGCTTCTGCTGCAGCCATTTCGATCTGCGTAAACGCAAGCTTCTTCATTTCTTCAATTTCATCACGTGTGGCCATACCCATATCGATGATCCATTTTTCTAAGCGCGGGATCGGGTCTTTGGCTTTTTCAGCGAGCGTGCATTCGGGATCTTGGTATTTTAAAGGATCATCGCTATTGCTGTGAGCACCCATGCGGGGCACTTTGGCAACGATGAGGCTAGGCCCTTCTTTACGGCGGGCTTTTGCAACGGCAGCAGCTAGAGCTTCTGAGGTTTGTTCAAAGTCGCAGCCGTCGATCTCGTGGACATCGAGTCCTTGATAGCCGCGGGCCATTTTTGCAATGGTACCACCGGTCGTTTGGTCTTTGACAGGAACAGAGATCGCCCAGCCGTTATCTTGGACGACGAAAATAATCCCTAACCGGTGCAGGCAAGAAAAGTTGAGCGCCTCATGAAAATCGCCTTGAGAGGTCGAACCGTCTCCGCCGGAGACATAAACAACATCATCTCGTCCGAGGAATTGGACGCCTTTGGCAACGCCGACCGCTTGCAAATATTGCGATCCGACACAGCTCGATTGACACGGCATTCGGAGCTCCTTGTGGACAAAGTGCTCGGGCATCATACGCCCGCCCGAATGGTGCGGAACATCGCGGGCTAGGAAAGCTCCGAGTAGATCTGTTAACGAAGAGCCGATCCCAAGAGCAAAAGCACGGTCGCGGTAGTAAGGAAGTCCCCAGTCCTTTCCAGGAATTAAACTGAGGGCTGAAACAGTCCCAATCAGCTCATGGCCTGCAACGGAAAGTTGAAAAGTGCCGCCTTTATTTTGGCGAGAGAGTTTAAAACACTTGTCATCCATAAAACGCGTCAAGACCATCACCTCGAGCGTTCTTAAGGCAAGCGATTTAGCAGTCTGTGGTTCGATGAGAGTTTGCGTCATTTTTTCTTTTTCGATTGAATCGGTGTCACTTTTTTCATTGGAACTGGAGCTTTTGTTTCTTCCACCTCAACTTTCTTCTCTTTACGCCGCGGCAGGAAACCTTTGACGACATCGAGAAGGCCCCGTTTCTTTGGAGATTCTTCCGGCTCTAGGCTGACCATCGGTTCTTGTTGAGAAACTGACTTGAAGAACTTTTGATCTCTTTCCCCCACGATATCTTCAATACCCGACAGTCGGCTGGAAAGCTGGCGGAGAGATTCGAGGCGTTGCGACAGCGCTTCGAGCTTCGTATCGACTTTGACACGGGTTGTACCGCGCAAATTAGCGAGTAGCTCGGCTTCTGTTCCATAACGAGAAGAGAAAGTCACGGCAGAAGCCGTTGTGATATCTGGCAAATACAGGAAGGTACGGCAGACAGGAGGAACCGTGGTATAGATATCCCCAGTTAGCTGCGGCTCGACTTCAACTTTCACTTGTTGTTTGGGAGGCCGGCCCCGTTTTGGACGAGGATTGAGCGCTTCGTTCGAGTAGTAGGTTTTCGCTTTTTGACTGAGCACTTCCCGCGCCTGGGCCACATCTTTTCCGACTTTTGCATCAAAAAGCTGCTGTTTGACCTTTTCCATGACGACTTTTGGCAGATCGAGATCTTCTTCAAAGACAAAAACGAATTCTTGAGACCTTAACCACTCAATGATCCGAATCCTCATTCTTTCGACGTAGTATTGTTGCCACTTTTCGAGTTCGGTGAGATGGTCATAGATGAATTCAAGAAAATTTTCCCTCGCCTCTTTCGACTGGATGACGTCTAACAGCTTTTCTTTCGTGTCAATGTCGTAAACTTTTTCGTTGATAAACCCCTCCATAAACTTCTTCGTCTCATAGAAAGTCATCTTGGGGAGTTGGGCATAACGGTCAGGGTGCTCTTCCAACTCAAGGGTAAAATCATCGATTTCTTTCTGCCCTTTATCGAGGTCCATATAGAGGATAAACCCCTCGACGCGGTCTAGATAAAAATCCCTTTCATCGTCGGATTTAGCAAACGCATCGATCAAACGGTGGAAACGGAGGAGCAGAGGATTCTGAGCTTTAGGATAAGAATTTGTTTTCATAAAAATTTCTTTTGATTCCCTCCATCATACCTGAATCGGTTCAAAATGTCGAGCATGCGCTTTGTCAAATTTTTAATATATGCCGCATGCTCGGCAGCGCACAAGTAACTGGAGCAACTATTTTAATTTTGAAAAACAAGATTCTCATCTTTGTAACGCCCTTTCTTTTTGCACTGTTTTCAAGCTCTAGGGCAATTAGACGTAGTATTTCAGAAAGACAACTCCATCCATATTAACGCAATACGGATAGATTTGCAACCGGCGATTTTAACGACTTTAGAGCAACTTTAAATCGATTATCTTGTAGCAATTATTCAAATCCCAAAACTTGAAAAATCGATTTACCATCAAACGAAACATTCTTTGCCACTAAATGGTACCACTTATACTTAGAAGGAATTTTCGATGTAATCTTCTCTAAAGCGTGATTAGGAAGTTCTTTTTCGAGCATCAAAAAGACTTGGCAGCTAAAATCCCCCAAAGGTTTAACCTTTATGCGTTCTGCGTTTGGAGCAAAAAAGATCCCAACCTTAACTCCATCAACTTTGAATAGTTTTTGAACGTTAGCTGTAGTTTTGAAAAATTGCTCTAATTGCTCTATCTTCCCTACTTCCATACTCTGCGGGGGAATCTTTGGGGCATCACCTGCTAAACATACTTTGTTAGCCATATTACCAACTCCTATGTAAGTAACAATGATCGTATCGAGAGGGAAAATTAAAAACAAGTATATCCAAATGAATTCGAATGAGTTTATTTGGGTATAATATCCAGGGCTGACCCATTGAGAAAAATCTATTGAGGCTGTTAGACTTCCGCCTTTAGCAAAATTGCAAAAGACGAAACCTATACCGTTAACAGTCTCTGAGGATCAAATGAATAAAAAGAAACTGCTTCTTATCGCTCTTACCTTAGCTTTTGCATGGGGCAATTGCCAGGAAAGCACAAATCAACAAGCTCAAATGCAAGGACTTGAGATGGATTACGCCATAGAGAAACTAGAAAAGAAATTTTTCATTGGACTTGAGTTGAGAACGAATAATGACGAGTGCTCTCAGGCCATGCCGGCTCACAAGGAAAGGTTTTTTAAAGAAAATATTCCCGCTAAAATCCCGAATAAGGTTAATGGAAATATTCTGGCACTCTACACCGACTATGAAGGCGATTATACGAAACCGTATTCATGGATCCTTGGCTGCGAAGTTTCAAGCTTAGAGGATGTGCCTGCAGGACTCGTCGGTAAAATAATTCCTGCAGCTAAATATGCTGTTTTTACCACTCAAGGGGAGTTTCCTCAAGGGCTGATCGCTGCATGGCAAGCCGTTTGGAAGTCACATCTTTCTCGCTCCTATACCAGTGATTTTGAACTGTATCGTTCTGATTTTAATCCTCAAAACAACCCAGAAGTCAAACTCTATATAGCAATCCAATGAAAAAACAACTTTTCTGTTCTGCGCTTGTACTCTTAGCGATCGGCTTTCACAAGATTGAAGCTGGATGGGGACCAGCAATGGTCGAGGAAATCATTTCGGCCCCTGTGCAACCCGATGCGCAACCTGATATGCAACCGGGCGAAGCTGAATGCTTGATGGGGATAAGGTGTTTCATGGATCCTATTCCAAAAGAGAGCGAAGGATGTCAATATTTTCAAACCGCCGTTGAGAAGGGCTTCGTGAAAGCATATTCTCTGCTAGCAGATTGTTATTTATCAGGGAGAGGCGTCGCCAAAAATGAGTCTCATGGCATAGGATTGCTTCGACTAGGGGCAGCATTCGGCGACACCAATGCACAATTCACCTTCGGCTTATATACCAAACTTGGCCTGATCGTCGATCAAGATTACGCTGCAGGCTACAGGTGGCTCAAAAAAGCTGCCGATGGGGGTCATAAGAATGCCCAATGCAATGTCGCCATGTGCTATGAATTGGGCCAAGGTGTCGAACAAAATGAGAAAGAAGCTTTTTTTTGGTACAAAAAAGCTGCTGAACAAGGCCATCCATACGCGCGATATAAGTTAGGAACCCTCTATGAAGAGGGTCGAGGTGTTGAGCAAGACATCCATGAAGCTGTAAAATGGTACAAACTCGCCGCCGATCAGGGCAATGCTGATGCAAAAAAGAAACTTGAAATACTACTCGGCTAATAGGCAATTTTTGGGATGTGTGTTCTAAGAAAGTTTAGGCGACTAATTTCGCGTATTATGTGTTTAGAACCAGAGGGTTACATGTTATGAATTTATTTTTTTGTCCAGTACAGAGGAACTTTCCACCTGTCAATCTTTTTTAATTGCCGCTTTCTATTTTTTTGTCTGTTATAATCATACAAAAAAAACAAACGGATGATTTATAATTATGGCTCATTTTATTAATTCTAGATATGGCATGCCTTTGTTTGCCGTGACGATAGGGGCTATAACTGCTTTATGTCTATACTCGCGATACAAGCCTGAAAGGACAGTGTATGAACGAATCTGCGCTATTATGCGTGGAGCGTTGGATTCGATTGGTAGAAACTTGTGCGAAGGCACCTCTAAGATTAAGCCGTTTCCGCATGTCAAAAAAGTAGAAGAGCCTCAGCCAGAAATATGTCTTCTATTCTTTCGGGTAAAGGGAAACAAAATCCATGCTACTCAGAAAGTTTATCTTCTTGGGACAAACCATGCTGTGAAAGCGCATCAATATCCTGAATGGGTTCTAAAAGACATTCAAAATTGCGATTTGCTTGTTTCAGAGTTTGAAAAGGAGTTGGTGACTGGAGACCCTCATACAATGGTTTGGCTACGCAATGCTGAAACCCTCTTGACAATCCAAACTAAGCTGATTCCTTTTGATGAGGAATGGTTTAAAGTCCATCTTCCTAAAGTAGGATATGACTCTGAGAATAGTGAGAGTGTGATTTCTATGCTAAAGGAGAAGAGTAATGAACTCATGAGAGATCGAACTAATTGGCTAAGTCATTTGTCAGAGGAAACGCAAATGCAAATTCAGCAGCATCTCAACGACTCTTATGGTGGGTTAAAGATAGAAGCTGTGGATCCGTTTTTTGTTGAGAGTTCTTTAGGCTATGCGGCAGGTAACGAGATGATCGATACCGATACTGGAGAAATAGTGATTCTACAAAATTTCAAAGATCGAGATCGGCCTATTATTAACTGGGAGTCCAAGGATGAGCTACTGGTCATGTTCCTACAGGATTTTCTAAAGGACATTTCTTCTTATTCTCTAGAAGATTCTTTAAATAGCATTCAAAATATGCTTGTTGGAAAATTTGAAGAAGAGCACGACTCACCTGAAAAGTATATCGACTTGGTCAATAATTGCATGGTTCATGATCTTGCAAGTTTCAAAGAATCACTCAAAAAAGACGATGAAATTCCTGCTATGATTTACCGAAATATTGTAGGGTTTCCCAAGATCATTTCGGGAATCAATCAAGGAAAAGATACTGCAATTATCCTTGGCGCTCGACACCTCATGGGAGCAACTGGCGTGATAAACTCCCTTGAGGAGAGAGGATACTGCGTTGAGCATGCTGTCAAACTCTGAAAGGCTATGAAGAGACTAAAAATTCTGAGAAATCGAAAATACGGGCAAAGCCAAATCCATTCTTAGCATGCAAGACAGTGTTCTTGAATACGGCTGCATGCTGAGAATGGAGATTGGCAAGGTCGCAGCAAGCATCTTTGTCATCTATTTGAGGCGCGGGTTAGTAGAAGACACTATAGGTCCTTCATTGACTATAAGGTTATTTTGGTCTAAAATGAACTCTTTTTAATAGAGAAAACATGTTAGATATCAAGCTGCTCAGAAAAGACCCTCAAGCCCTCGAAACCAAACTCAAGACAAAAGACCCTGAAATCGATCTGGGCCCACTCCTTGCCCTGGATGAGAAAATCCGGCATGTGATCGCCCAGGTCGAAGAACTCCAGGCGAAACGAAATAGTCTCTCCAAAGAGATCGGCGAGAAAAAACGGAAAGGGGAAGATGTTGCGGGAGTCATGAGTCAAGTGAGCGGACTGGGAGACAAAGTCTCTGCCCTCAACCACGAACGGACAGAGCTTGAAAAAGAACTCACGCACAAACTTGCCTGCTTGCCTAATCTTCCAAGCGATGAAGCAAAGGTTTCTCCCGATCCGAAAGACAACGTCTGCATTAAAACCTGGGGCCAAAAACGGGAGTTTGACTTTCCATTCAAGAACCATGTCGAGCTCAATGAAAAGCTTAAACTTTTCGATTTTAAACGAGCCGCAAAAACCTCCGGCAGCGGATGGCCTGCCTATTGCAACATGGGAGCCCGGTTAGAATGGGCGCTGATCAACTTCATGATCGACATCCATATCGAAAACGGCTTTGAAATGTGGATGCCTCCTCATTTGATCAAACCGGAAACAATGTTCGCCTCTGCGCAGCTGCCGAAATTTGAGCATCAGCTGTTCAAAATCAAAGATGATGACTACAACCTCTATCTTATTCCAACGTCGGAAACCGTGCTCAACGGCCTGCATATGGATGAAATCTTTGCTGAAGTGGAGCTTCCCAAACGATACATGGCCTACACGCCTTGCTTCCGCAGAGAAGCAGGAGCCGCGGGCAGTCAAGAGCGGGGGCTCATCCGGATGCACCAATTTAACAAAGTCGAAATGTTTGCCTTCACAAAACCGGATCAGAGCGAACCGATGTTCCAGCAGATGGTGAGCAGTGCAGAACAGATTTTACAGGGGCTTAACATCCATTACCGGAATATGCTCTTGGTCACGGGAGATATGTCATTTGCTGCGATGAAAACCATCGATGTCGAAGTGTGGCTCCCTGGACAAAACCGGTATTACGAAGTCTCTTCGATCTCTAATTGTGGTGACTTCCAGTCGCGCCGCTCGATGACCCGCTACAAGCATGGAGATGGAAAACCTGAGTTCGTGTATACCTTGAATGGATCTGGACTCGCGACGTCACGGCTGATGGTTGCTCTCCTTGAAAACAATCAACGGCCGGATGGTTCTGTTGAGATTCCACTGGTCTTGCATCAATACCTCAATGGAGTCACACAATTATGTCCGATATCTTAAAGGATCTTACCCATTTTTTAGATCGATCTCCCACCTCGTGGCATGCCGTGCAAGAGGCATCGCGCCGTTTTGCTTCTGCCAAAGCGCTCCATCTCCAAGAAGATGAAAAGTGGAAGCTCGAAAAAAATAAACGGTACTTTGTCCAGCGCGGCGGATCAGTCTGCGCCTTTTCTCTCCCGAAAAAAGCGCCGGAGAAAATGACGATTGTCGCGGCTCATACCGACAGCCCCGCTCTCAAACTCAAACCCAATCCTGAAATTGTCGTCGAGCCATACCATCTGTTAGAAACCGAAATTTACGGCGGACCGCTACTGAGTTCTTGGTTTAACCGTGACTTAGCCATTGCCGGAAGAGTCGTTTTTGAAGGGAAGCAAGGCAAATGTCAGGAAAAGTTGATCTTTGTCGAAGAGTGTCCCCTTTTTATTCCTCAGCTAGCCATCCATCTTGATCGTGATATCAACGACAAAGGATTCATGATCGATAAGCAAGACCATCTCCGTCCGATTTTCACTCTTGCAAAAGATAAAAAAAATCTCCTTGAGCCATTCTTAAAAAAATATGTCCCCTTCGAAGAGATCCTTTCGTTTGATCTGTTTTTAGTGCCGATTGAAAAAGCTCGATTGCTTGGAACATCAGAAGAGCTGCTCGCTTCGTATCGGCTCGATAACTTGTGTTCTTCGCATGCCTGCATCCACGCCTTTGCCAAAGCTCCTCAAACCGACGATCTACAAATCGCCATTCTCTGGGATGCCGAAGAAATCGGCTCACGCACTTCGGATGGCGCTGCGTCGACCTTCCTCTCCGATATCCTCCAGCGGATCTGCGCTTTTTACGAAATGTCTACCGAAGATTATATCCGGATGAAAACAGATTCGCTCTGTGTCTCGGTCGATGTCGGCCATGCCTACAATCCCAACCACGTGAAAAAACACGATCCGCAGCACCGTCTCATCCCTGGTCAGGGCATTGCGATCAAATATAATGCCGATAAAAAATACGTCACGGATGCGAAAACAGCAGCACCGGTGATTTCCGCTTGTAAAAAAGCGAAACTGCATGTCCAATCGTTTGCTTCCCATTCAAACTTTTCGGGCGGTAGCACCATCGGACCGATCTTTGCTCATACCATGGGAATTCCCACCGTCGACATCGGCTGCGCGATTTTCTCAATGCATTCGACACGGGAAGTGATGGCTGTGAAAGACCATCTTGACATGTGCCAGCTGTTAACAGCTCTCCTAAAAAGATGAAAAGCGACCATTTTGAAGGAAAATCCGTCCTCGAGCACCTCAAAGCCGCCCGCGCAAGGGGCGCTCTCGCGGCTGCGGAGATTCATGGCACCGAAATGCCAGGTCATCTTTCTGCCGCTGCTGATGCTGCGCGCGATACGGCTGTTGTTCTCCTTCTCCTTTGGATTTTATTTCCTCACGAACTGCCACTATTATTGCTCGTGGCCGGAGGGCTGTTTCTCTGGAAGATCGGTCGGAGCGCCCTCTTGGGGTGGGCCCGTTTAGAGAGGCTTCACCGCGTCATCGAAGAAGAACGGTGGGAAATCGAGCACGCTAGGCAGCAAGAACGAGAAGAGCTCGCCGCTCTCTATCAAGCAAAAGGCCTGTCCGGAAAGCTTCTCGATGAAGTTATCACTGTCATGATGGCCGATGATAACCGGCTTCTCCATATCATGCTCGAAGAAGAAATGGGCCTTGCCTTAGAGGTCTATGAACATCCCCTCAAGCAGAGTTTAGGCGCCGGAGTTGGAGTCATCCTCGCTACAGCCCTCTTTGCAGGTGGATATTTTTTCTTTTCTCCTATCGCTGGGACAGCGATCACTATCATCATCGCCGCCTTTACCGTTGCTAAACTAGAAAGAAACCGCCGCATCGAAGCCCTCATCTGGAACCTCTCGCTCGTCGCCTTTGTTGCCGGTGTGATTTATTTTATTAAAGATTTATGAACCTATCCGCAAAGTCTAAAATTTGGATTTTGCAGGATTTTTTGTTAGATTCTGGAACCGCTTCGAAGGATATACTTGAATAAGTAGGCCAAGAAGCGGTTCCAAAATATGACAAAAAAGACAAAATAGCCAACTTTTAGACTTTGCGGATAGGTTCATGACAACGCCGTATTCATTCGATGAATTTTTTGCGACGAACAAAGAAGAGACGGTTTCTCCATTTCTAACGCCTGATTCGCGCAAATGGGGAAAATACCTCTCTGTTCGAAGCGCGCTCTTCGCAGGGTTTTTACTCGCCTCAGCTTTTGTCCTTTCATTCTATTCCACACCGGTATCTTTAGCACTTCTCACCACTGTCTATTTCTTGGCGGGTACACCGGCGCTGATCAATGCCATCCATGATCTCTTGAACCTTGAAATCAACATCGACGTCTTGATGACGCTCGCTGCTTTTCTGTCTGTGATCATTGGGAGCGAGATGGAAGGAGCCCTCCTTTTAGTCTTATTTGAATTCTCCGCTGCGATGGAAGGCATGGTCGCTCAAAAAACCCGCAGCAGCGTCCTTAGCCTCCATAAACTTTCTCCCCGGGTTGCTTATGTGATCAACGAGCGCGGTCTCATTTATGAAAAAGCGCTTGCTGATATCGCTGTTGGCGCTCACATCCTCGTCAAAGCCGGAGAGATCATTCCACTGGATGGTCAAGTCATCGAAGGACGCTCCTATGTCAATCTTGTCCATCTGACGGGCGAGAGCCAGCCTATGCCTAAAACCATTGGCGATGAAGTTCCTGCGGGCGCCGGCAACCTCGATGGGACGCTCACGATTTCTGTGACACGGACTAGCGGAGATTCCACCGTCAGCCGGATTATTCAACTCATCACCCAAGCTCAAGACTCCAAACCCAAAATCGAACAATTTCTTGACCGTTTTGGAAAATATTATGCCAGCACGATCATCGTGCTCTCGCTCGGATTTGCGCTTGCTCTCCCCGCTTTCTGGGGGCTGCCATATTTTGGAACGGAAGGCAGCGTTTACCGCGCACTTGCATTTCTGATCGCAGCCTCTCCTTGCGCGCTGATTATAGCAACGCCGACTGCCTATTTAAGTGCGCTCAGCAGCTGCGCCCGGCGTGGCATTTTGCCCAAAGGCGGGATTATGCTCGATGCTGTTTCTACATGCACGACGGTTGCCCTCGATAAAACCGGAACGCTCACGACAGGCCAATTGAGCTGTACAGCCATTGAACAACTCTCCGGCCCTCTCTTAGATCCAACTTTAGCCATTGCGATAGCTGCTTCGCTAGAGCGGCATGCAGTTCATCCCATTGCAGAAGCTTTGACGGCATTTGCACAGACAAAAAAAATCAAGCTTCTCCCTGTTGAAAATTTCCGCTCCATTCCTGGCTATGGGCTTGAAGGGACCGTCGCTTCCTATCCTGCAATGATTGGCCAAAGAGAGTTCATCCAAGAAAAATCTCAAGTTGTTCTTCCCTCCGCCGACCAAATGGTTACCTATCTCTTCGTCAAAGGATCGCTGTTTGTCTTCCATTTCACTGATACTCTAAGACCCAATGCGAAAAAAGTGATTGCAAATCTGAAACAGCAAAATTTACGTATAGTAATGCTCACCGGCGATCATGCCTCTAGCGCCAAGAAAGTTGCTAATGAGCTAAGCATCGATGAAGTTTTTGCCAACCTCCGTCCTGAAGACAAACTCGCCAAAGTTACCGAGCTTTCAACTCAATCTTCTCTCATTATGGTCGGAGACGGCATCAACGATGCGCCGGCGCTTGCCCGTGCAACCGTCGGAATCTCGATGGGAAAAATCGGCAGTGCGACCGCCGTCGATGCCTCCGACATTATCTTCATCCATGATGATATCTCTCTGCTCAGATGGCTCTATCAAAAAGCACATCAGACGCGGCGCATCTTGAAAGAGAACATCGCCTTAGCGCTCGGTGTTATTCTCTTTGCCACCACTCCTGCCCTTTTAGGATGGGTTCCTCTGTGGGCCGCAGTTATTCTCCATGAAGGCGGCACCGTTTTAGTCGGCCTCAATAGTTTGCGTTTACTAAAAAAATAGTCTTCCTATAAATAAAAAATATGAACCCCAAACCTTAAGAGCCTGGGATTTTGCCGGAGGAAGGATGAATTGGAGAGGCTTTCTTAACGCTGCTTTTGGAATCTGGCTGATCAGTAGCCCTTTTACCTTTGGATATCAAAGCCACAACTTAATCCAAAGCGATCTCGTCTGCGGAATTTTGGCACTCATCTTAGGATTGCTCACGGTTCATTTCCCTTTATTTGCATGGGGCACCGCGCTCATCGGTCTCTGGTTGCAGCTAGCCCCACTGATTTTTTGGGCTCCGGAAGCCGCATCGTATCTCAATGACACCTTCATCGGCCTGCTGCTCCTCGTGTTTTCCTTTGTCATTCCTGACACTCCGGGCACACGCAGTAGCCGTGGGGCTGAAGTGCCACCTGGTTGGTCGTACAACCCCTCTTCTTATCTTCAACGGGTTCCGATTATCTTCTTAAATCTCTGCTGCTGGCTCATTGCCAGATATCTGACCGCCTATCAACTGGGCTATATCGATCAAGTGTGGGATCCGTTTTTTGGAACCCAAACGGCCTGTGTTTTAACCTCTGATGTTTCCAAAGCATTTCCTGTTGCCGATGCAGGCCTCGGAGCTACTGCTTATCTGTTAGAAGCTCTTTTTGCCTTTGGATCCACAAGACGGTGGCACACGATGCCTTGGTTTGTGCTGCTCTTTGGAGTGCTAGCCGTCCCCGTCAGCTGCATCAGCATTGTTCTGATTATCCTCCAACCGACTATTGTGGGCGCCTGGTGTGGACTTTGCCTCGTGACAGCTGGACTCATGCTGCTGATTATCCCTCTCACAGTCGATGAAGTCTGCGCGACGCTTCAATTCATGAAACATTCCCGCATCAAAGGACATTCCCATTGGAAAACATTCTGGGGAGGAACTTCTATCGCCGCAGGATCTGATGATCCAAGAACGCCTTCCTATAGAGCCTCCTACCGAAAGCTTTTCAAAGCGATGTGTTGGGGCGTGTCGATCCCCTGGAACCTAGCCCTATCAGCTCTTTTAGGCGCTGGCGCAATGTTCATGGGAGATTATATTCAGGGAGCTCTCATCACGGTTTTTTCCGTCACTGCATGGGGCGAAGTTACACGAAGGTTCCGCCAGGTCCTCATCCCTATCGGCATCTGGCTGTGCTTTTCAAATCCGATCCTGGGCATTGCAGCCATTATTCTTTCAATTCCTAAAGGAAAAATCAAAGAAAAATACGGAACATTCAAACCTTAAAAAGGTTATATTCTCTATACTACCTTGTATAGGAGATTTTCTGACAGAATACAGAAAGCAAAGACGGAAATTCTGGGTCCTGGTCATCATCGTATTTTTAGGATTTATGGGAATCTCCATGCCCTACTTGATCTTCCCTGCACTTTTTCTCAATCCCCATTATGCTATCTTACCGGCAAGTTGGAGCATCTCTAGCCATGCTCTTTTTCTGGGAATTACCTTAGCTGCTTACCCTCTGGGTCAATTTGTCGGATCGCCGATTCTCGGAACCCTATCAGATGAATATGGCCGCAAACAACTCTTATCCTTAAGCCTCCTCATTGCAGCCGCTTGTTATCTTTTCACAGGATTTGCAATTGCATGGAAACACCTATGGCTGCTCATTGCGAGCCGATTCATGGCCGGAATGATGGAAGGTAATATTGCCGTTGCAAGAGCAATGGCTGCTGACCTTAAAACGATCTCAAAACATGAGGCTTTTGGGAAAATTAATGCTGCTATTTCTATTGCATATCTTTTAGGACCGCTTTTAGGGGGCTTATTATCCGATAAGAATCTATCAGAGAGTTTGACCATTTCCACTCCCTTCTATTTCATCTGCATCCTTTTCTTGTGCCTTGCCTGCATCTCAGCACTTGTGCTTGATAAATCGGTTGTAAGCCCTACAACCGTCGTGAGAACTTTTTGGCAACGAATCAATTTTATACAGAGAACTTTGACCTTATTTTCCAATAAACAACTGAAATTTCTTTTGCTTGTTTCCACAGCTTTCACTCTCGCTGTGGATATCTTCTATGAATTCGGACCTGTTTACCTCACAGTGAAATGGACGCTAGGACCTGCACAGCTGATTTTTTACAATGCAGCACTTTGTTTGGGGCTTATCATTGGAAACGGATGGCTATCCGCCTACATAGCCTCCCGTGTTTCAAATCGACTGGTAATTACAACCTCTATTGGCGGGCTAGCTTTGTTATTAATCGGAATCGTGCTTGCGAGCTCTCCTTGGCAAATGATGGTATGCTTTGCTCTTAGCGGACTCGTTATCGGTCTCGCAGTGACTTTGCTTACGGTGAAAATCTCTAATACTGCAGCGGATACGATTCAGGGCGAAGTTTTGGGGGTCCAGCTTTCTCTGCGTGTCTTAGGGGATGCCATTATCTGTCTATTTGGAAGCACACTCTTACTGCTTTCACCTAAACTTATCCTAATATTAGCTTCTGCAATAACATGCGCTGTGATGATCTACTATGGAAATAAAATTAAAAAACTTAAAGACCCTCTGTTTTTTTCATAGTCATTTTTGAGCTTTTTTGTTGAGTGACAAAAAAATCGGAGATGTCTTAACATCCCGTCATTCTAAACCCAACAAGGAATATCCAAATGAGAAAAACTATTTTCGCACTTGCAACACTGGCCCTTTTCGTTCTTGAAGCTGAGCAATTTCAGGTTAAAACCTCGGTTGAAACTTCTTCCTGGGATGCCCAACTACCAGAATATCTGGTGAAGATCGAAATCGAACAAGTGAATGAAAATTCCGCTTCAGTTGAGTTCGCCAACGAGACCCTTATTTGCATATTAGGTAATGAAAAAGAAGTGAGCAAATTTGTCGATGGCAAAGGCGGTTATACCATGAAAGCTCTCTACTATCGAGAGGATGATTTGACCTACAAACTAAAAACTTCCGTCACAATCTTAGATGCAGATAAAAAAACAATCTTTCAATCTAATAAGGATGAGTAGTCGCTTGCTAGTTCCTAAATTCTTCTAAATATATTTCCGCATCTTCGAAAAATCTAAAGATGCGGAAAATAACTGTACAAAAAAACAGAAGCCTCTTAACATTTCGTCGTTCTAAACCCAACAAGGAATATCCAAATGAGAAAAACTATTTTCGCACTTGCAACACTGGCCCTTTTCGCTCTTGAAGCTGAGCAATTTCAGGTTAAAACCTCGATTTCCTCTCCTTCAGCCGATGCACCAGAATATCTGGTTCAATTCGAAATCGACCAAATCAACGAAAATTCTCCTCCGGTTGAATTCTCTAAACCAAGCATTGTATGCCAATTAGGCAAAGAGGAAGAAGTGAATAAGTTTGTCGAAGAGCAAGGCGGCTATACCGTGAAAGCTCTCGTCTATCAAGCAGAAGACAAAACCAAAGTAAAGACTTCCGTCACAATCTTAGACGCAACCAAAAAAGAAATCTTTCACTCTAACGAAGAAAAAGAGCTTGGCGCTAGCTCTTAAGCTCTTCTAAATATTTTTCCGCATCTTTGGAAGATCTAAAGATGCGGAAATCGACATGCGGATACTTTTTTCTCAATTCCTCGATACGTTCTCTCTTATCTCGGTCGAAAGTCCAGATGTATTTCACCATTTCCCAATTAACTATCTGTGAGCATCCTTCTGGCTTATCGCAGATTGTTTTGTCAGGGAAGACTCGCCTTTTCACCACTCTCCAAATACAGAGAAGCCGTGGAAAATGGAAATAGAGGACGGTATCTGCCTTTGCAAATCTCATCTCGTATGTCGAATACGAACATCCCTCGATAATCCAAGCATCTTCGGCAAGTAATTCCTTTTGAATCGCAATAAACTCTTGTTTGTCTTTCTTTTTGCCGCCTGGCTCGAACATATGTTTATCTAAGTGATGGACGGGAATATTGAGCATTTTCCCAAGCCTTACCGCAAAGGTCGACTTGCCGCTGCCCGGAAGGCCAATGAATGCAAACCGCTTGGTCATATTTTCAGTTTTTCTCCAACAATTCCCAGAAACCACTCTTATCCGAACCTACCCGACGCAATAATCCTTGTAATTTCAATTTTCGAACATTTCTTCTAACAGTACTCCTATCTTTCCCAAGTTTCATACTCAGTTCCTCAAAGGAAATGGTAGAAGATTGCTTAAGGATATCTAAGATTTGTATCTGGAAACCAGAGAGTCGAACATTTACAGGGGCATTTACAGGGGCATTTACAGGGGCATTAATCCTTTCTACAAGTGAGGTAAACAGACAGCCATCATGATCATCGATAAACTTTATTCTTGGCCATTCCTCTAATGCTCGACGCACCCCTGTTCCAAGCCCTCTATAGGGCAAAAGCCCTTTAGCAATGAATGATGTTAAAATAGGATTGCGTTGGATTGAGTTCCCTGCTTGAATTTTCTCAACCGTTAAATGATCGGGCAGACTCCCAGGACTGATGATTTCTACCCTATCATCGAAAACGAAAATTCTAACAGGAGCCGAGATAAAATAATCACGGTGAATTAGCGCGTTGACTAGAAGCTCTTCAAATACTGTCTCAGGAATTTCAAGTTCACCAATGGAGTTCACTCCTTTCTTTCCTTGGACTTTACGCAAGTTGCGCAAAATGAATGCTAACGCTCCCTGAAAAATTTGTGGAAGAGACCCTTCGAAATCTTCACTATCCAAATAGCGATGTCCTATTTTTACCCCAGGAAAACAGATGGCTTTGACAATAAACTGTGGCTTATACAACTGAGGTTTTTGGCCAAACAAAAGAAGCCCGGCTAAATTTAACCTCTTTTCATTCACAAGCCCCATATTTTCAAGCAATCGAAGCCTTTTCAGATGATCTCTTGGCAATTTTTCGTGATAAAATTTTTTTAATAGATCTGAAAGAACTTTAACGTTTAGTGCCTCCATCCCAGCTCGAGTTGGCACTTTGTCCGCGTGAATAAGATCAGCCCCTTGAAAAAGACGTTGCAGCTCTTCTTTGGAATTGACCCTTCTTTTATCGGCTCCGGCTTTTAACCAGATCACCCCTTGATGATCAAAATACGGTTTATCAATTCCCTCGGGAATCGTTAACACAATGACAATCCGATGGTTATCAATTGAAACATTATCCGTTTGAACAGTTACAGGGCTGCGCACATGCTGGCTGGCCGCATTGCTAATAAGCTGATTGATCCGGTGGACATCGTCAACTGAAAGGCCTAATAGTGCTCCCTGATTTGCAATCCCAATAAAAATGCGTCCACCTCGAGAGTTTGAAAATGCAACGATCTCCGCAGCTAAAGAATCGACATTGCGAACATCTTCCTTAAATTGATGCCTCCCATCTTCACCTTTGGAAACAATGCGTTTGAGGTTATTAAGATCCATAAAATGATCATTTTAGCATGTCGAAGTTGATTTCACCTAAACTTATCCTAATACGAGCTTCTGCAATGACTTGCGCCGTCATGATCTACTATAGCATCAGCAGTGATTAATCCCTTCTATGAATGGCTTCTATGAACCACTGGTTTGACTAGAAACCTTCCTAAGGTTTAGCCTATAGGTTCAATGGAAATTGAGGTATAAAATGGCTAATCAATTATCAATGACAATGCTTTATGGGTGCCAACATTATAAACCCGCGCAAATCTCAAGCAGCACTTGCAGTTGGAATATGGCACAACTATCCCAAGCGTCCGGTGGGTATCAAAAAAATGCCTCCTCCAACAGCTCTTCAAGCGAAGTGAACGGAGTTACTATTAGCTTAGCAGACTTAAGTGCAATTGAGGCACAGAATTTGCAGGATAGACACATTACCGAGTGTCATTTGTACCAATATAAGTGTAAGATCAACGAAAGCCCAGATGCTCCTCTTTTCATGCATGAAACAGGCAACACAGAGGTTGGCCCAAATGGACGAGAGGGAAAATGGCGTTTTCGCATTAGTATGTTTTTTACAGCCTTTAAATGTAAAACTCTTTTTGCAATATCTATTGTGCCTAAAAATCCGTCAGTAATGCAAACATGGTATCTTAAAAAGCCGTGCTTGCATGATCCTTTGTACGATATGTGTAAATCTGGTGTTTCTATAAAAAATGGAGAAGAAATTCATGATGGTACTACACAAAGAAATGCTCAAGCCAAAGATTTTAAAGGCGGATTCATTAAACCTTTTCAAGCCTACTATACGAACAATTATCGCCCTACGGTAGATTTGACAAATCTACCTCAGTTTGTTCAAGTTGAGCCAATATTTGATAATCAAGATTTAACCAACATTGTAGCAACTTATCCCATACCCTCGCAAAATAGCATACATTCCATACTAAGTGATTTTATCCAAGACACTGAGGCGACTCATCTAGGCTTGCTTATGCTGAATCCGCAACAGCAACGAGCCGAGCAACGTGTTTTTACGAAACCGAATATTGACTAAAGATTCACCAGGTTTACCTAGTATTGTGAATCAAAAAAACGGGTTACCGCTCTTAAATATAAAGGAAGAGTCGAGTCTTTGAGGCTGATGCGGCGGCTTAACGTGCTTTCAATTCCGTTTCGTGAGTCACCCCTGTTCTGGAATTTTTAAAACCTGTCAGGTGGTGAGACTCAGGACAAATTAATCAGCACTAAATCCTAATAAACTGTTAACAAATCCTTTATTCATCAACAGTCTCCAAGCTCTTCTAAATATTTTTCCGCATCTTTGGAAGATATAAAGATGCGGAAATCGACACGTGGATGTTTTTGTCTGAACTCCTCAATACTATCTCTATTGAAAAAATTCACTCTCTTCTCTAGATAGGGATTATGACAGCCCCCCGAAAACCTGACCTCCAAGCCGCTATCGTCAGAGAGAGCAAGAAATTCGAGCAGAACTACATTTGGGTCGAATCCCATCTTCCCCCTAGCTTCTTTGAAGATGCCGATTCAGAAACGGTGATCATGGTCGCCCATAGTTTGATGGATTTTGACGTCCAGGACTTTTTTTCTCATATCCATCTCAAAAATAAAGCGATTACTCTCTGCTTGGACAGCGCCGATGCCGATCTTCAAATCCTCAGGCACTATCGGAATAAAGGGATCAAAAACTATCGGACATTTGTCTCGAATGTCCCGCCCCCGTTCATTGGCATTTCGGCAAATTTAAGAGTTGCTGTTATTTACTTCACTGAGGCGCAGGAAGAAAAGGAAGAAGCTCCGGATAAATACAAAGATGTCTACCCCGAGGTCAAAAAGCGCAATCCGAATGTTACGGAAGCAGAGTTTTCAAAACTCTTAACAACAATGAACACCCGCTTCTTGCGGTCGCTCACCAAAGAAAGGCTTATTTTGGCGTTTGATGTGCTATTTCGAGCCAAGCTAAGAGATCCGTGCCAGATCGAAGTCGTGAGAAATCAAGACTGGAAAAAAGATGTCCCGTCTCTCCAGATCGTCCTGGCCTGGAGAAATGTCCCGAAGTTCGATTTCCTTTATCGATTGACGAAAGTAATTTTAAGACATGGCCTCGCTCTCAAAAGAATGGCCGCCACCTATGTCGACCCGTATAGCAAAAATAATGTTTTAGTGATGTCACTAGGCCTTCATGGAGCGCAGGGCAAAGCCGCCTGGGAAGAGGCCGATATCGCAGACTTTTTGCAAGAGCTCGTAACAGTCAAATATTTCCCCGTGCAAGAGATTATCGAAACCTCGTTTGTTGACAATAAGCTGGTGCGCGGCAATATCGGAAATCTCATTAAAACGATGGTCCATTTTATCCATCAGATGCTCGTCCATGCCGACCCTAACCTCTATTCGTTTCAAAATATCGAAGAAGGAATGTGCCGCCACGTTGAACTCACCGTTAAACTGACAAAGGCGTTTGAAGCAAAATTCCATCCGGAAAAAAGTGATCTCAACATCTTTAACCAGATCAAAAATGAATACCTTTCACTAGTAGAAAAAATTGACACGGGGCAAGAAGCCAACGACAATCGCCGTAGAAATATTTTGAAACAAGGCATGAACTTTGTTGAGTACATGCTCAAGACGAACTTCTACCGTCCAAATAAGACGGCATTTTCCTTCCGGCTGGATCCGCATTATCTCGATAACGTGCCGTACAACAGGGTAGAAAAATTTCCTGAACTCCCCTTTGCCGTCTTTTTCATGAAGGGAATGTATTTCATCGGGTTCCATATCCGGTTCCGCGATCTTGCCCGCGGAGGCCTCAGAACAGTTTGTCCCGAAAGAATTGAACAGCTCGTCGCTGAGAGAAATAACGTCTTTGCCGAATGTTACAACCTTGCCTATACGCAGCAGAAAAAAAATAAAGATATCCCTGAAGGGGGAGCAAAAGGAGTGATTTTGCTCGAGCCGTATGAACGGATCCGAGTCGAAGAAGAGATTTATAAACATGAGCTCGAAATCGGTGGCGTTAAAGAGATCGAAGAAAAAATCAAAGCCTATCACCAAGAGCAAAAGCTCGAATATCTCTATCAAGCCCAACGATCATATGTCGAGAGCTTTGTGACAATTGTCAATTGTGAAGCTGATGGGAAACTCCGTGTCAAGTCAGTTATTGATTACTATAAAAAACCTGAATACATCTACCTGGGCCCTGACGAGAACATGCATAACGATATGATCGTCTGGATCTGCAACTATGCTAAAAAATATAACTACAAGCCCGGTCTGTCGTTCATGTCGAGCAAACCGGGCGCCGGAATCAATCATAAAGAATATGGTGTCACCTCTCGCGGCGTGAATATCTACATGGAAGAGACTTTGCAATTTCTTGGCATCGACCCGAAAAAAAATCCATTTACGATCAAAATGACAGGCGGCCCCGATGGCGACGTCGCCGGAAATGAGATGAATAACCTCTATGTTTTCTATCCAAACACAGCCAAACTGCTGGCGACAATCGACGTTTCAGGAACGATCTTCGATCCGCAAGGTCTTGATTTAGCTATTATTGCCGAGCTTTTCAAAGAAGGAAAACCACTCCGTTTCTATCCGCCGGAAAAGCTGAGTGATGGAGGATTTATCCTCGATACGAAGACCCGGAGAGAACAAAGCGGCTATGTCCAACAGACTTTATTGCAAAGAAAGCAAAATGGAAAAGTCATTCAAGAATGGATTTCTGGAAATGACATGAATCATCTTCTCCGGACCAATGTCCATCAAGTGAAGGCTGACGTATTTGTCCCCGGAGGTGGCAGGCCGCGCACTCTGAATGAAAACAACTATCGCGACTTTTTAGATGTCTCCGGGAAACCGACCTCAAAGGCCATCATCGAAGGCGGCAATCTCTATTTATCTCCCGCAGCCCGCAGGGCATTAGAAAAACTCGGTGTGATTGTGATCAAAGACAGCTCCGCCAATAAAGGGGGCGTCATCTGTTCTTCGTTTGAAGTTCTCTCGGGCCTTGTGCTGTCAGAAGAAGAATTTATGAAGGAAAAACCGGCGCTAGTCAGCGATATCATTGCGATCATTGAAAATCGCTCACGCGACGAAGCCCGCGCGCTTTTAGCCGCTCAAGGGCAAGCTTTTCTGACGGATGTTTCTGAATGGATCTCCGAAAGAATTAACGCCTATACCGATGAGCTCATGGCCTATCTTGCACCAAAAATTTTGTCAAATGATCCGAACGATCCCCTTACCCAATGCCTCCTAAATTACTGCCCCGCGACTCTGCGCAATAAATACCAGGAGCGAATCCTAAAAGAAGTCCCCGACATCCATAAGAAAGCCATCATTGCCTGCTTCTTAGCCCAGCGTCTGGTCTACCGAAAAGGGCTCTCTTGGTCCCCCTCCATCGTCGATGTTCTGCCCCTTATTATAAATGATCATTTTATTATAGGTCCCTGATTTATAATATATTACAACATAAATTAGCACTCATCTCATTTAATCGCTAAAAAATGTTGCCTTTTCGACCCCCCCTATATATAATGAGGGTCATGAAAAGTCTCATCTCTAGAAAACCTCCTAAAGACAGGCGTGAGAAATGGGTTCTCCTTGGACTCGTCGAGCTCTACCTGGAGACCGGCAAGCCTGTCGGATCTAACACCTTAAGAGAGAATGGGTTCGACTCGCTCAGTTCAGCGACAATCCGTAATTACTTCTCCAAACTCGAAGAAGACGGCTTCCTCAAACAACAACACTCTTCCGGCGGCAGGATCCCCACCTCTTTGGCCTATCGACTCTACGCCGAGACCCATTTGAAGGCACCTTTAATCGATGAGAAGGAGCACAAAATCCTCCGTCAGAATATTCAAAAAGAAACCCGCGAGCTGGCCGCTTATCTTCAATCGGTCGCTGAAACCATCAGCGAAGCGACCCATTGCGCCGTTTTTCTTTCCGCTCCTCGCTTTGATCAAGACTTTGTCCTGGATATTAAACTTGTCGGCGTCGATGCGAGCCGCTGTTTGTGTATCATCATCACCGACTTTGGCCAGGTCATGACTGAGCTTCTCTATTCTGATAAAAAAATGAGCAGCTTCACTCTGAAACGATTGGAAAATTTTTTCCGCTGGAGATTGACCGGTTTAGACAAACCGACGCTTTCTATCGAAGAAGAAAATTTAGCGACTCGATTTTATAACGAAGTCATGATGCGCCATTTAGTCGGAAGCACCCATTTTACAACAGAAGATGTCTATAAAACAGGGTTTTCCAAATTACTCGCTTATCCTGATTTTAACGATGCCACAGCACTGGCCGATGGACTCGGGCTTTTTGAAAATGAAGAGGCGCTCCGCACGTTGCTAAGAGAATGTGCCAAAGCTGAAGATTTGAGCTGCTGGATCGGCGGAAATTTACACGCCTGCTCAGCGCTAGCCATCCCTTACAAAATCAACCACAGCACCGCAGGATCGATTGCCCTCTTGGGCCCCAACCGGATCCCCTATCGTAAACTCTTTGGAATTTTAGAAACCGCCTCGGAAGCGATCAGTGAGTCGCTAACCCGCAGCTTATATAAATTTAAAATCACCTTCAGACACCCTGAAGCAACTGAATACCTTTTATTGGAGAACAAGAAATGACTGAAGAAACAAATATTGAGCCGCTCGCAGCCGAGGAGGCCGTCAACTACAAAGACAAATATTTAAGATTGCTCGCCGATGTTGAAAATACACGCAAGCGAATGGTTAAAGAAAAACAAGACATGGTTCGGTTTGGGATTGAAAATATCTTAGGAGAGATTCTCGGGCCGATGGACAATCTAGAAAATGCTTTAAAGCATGCCGAAAATCTCTCAGGAGAGCTGAAGAATTGGGCGCTAGGGTTCCAGATGATCCTTGCGCAATTTAAAGAGGTCTTGACCCAAAACGGCGTTGCCCCTTTCATTTCTGAGGGCCAGAAGTTCGACACAACGCGGCATGAAGCCGTCGAAATGGAAGAGACCGATCAAGCTCCGGAAGGACTGATTTTGAAGGAATTTGTCAAAGGCTACTCGCGCGGCGATCACATCATCCGTCCTGCTCGCGTCAGAGTCGCAAAAAAACTAACAATTAAAGAAGGAGAGCAAAATGACACAGAAGAAGAAAAGTAAAATCATCGGAATTGACTTAGGGACGACAAATTCTTGCGTCTCCATCATGGAAGGCGGTACGCCTGTCGTCATCGCCAATGCAGAAGGAGGGCGCACAACTCCCTCTGTCGTTGGATATAAGAACGATGAACGCGTTGTCGGAGTTCCTGCAAAACGGCAAGCCGTCATGAATCCGGAACGTACGATTTCCTCTGCAAAACGTTTCATCGGCCGCAAATTCACTGAAGTACAAGACGAAATCAAGTCAGTTCCTTATAAAGTCACCAAAAATGCCAACGGTGATGTCGTTTTCGATATCGACGGCAAGCTCGTGACTCCGGAAGAAGTCGGAGCGCAAGTCCTCATTAAGATGAAAGAGACCGCCGAAGCCTATCTTGGAGAAAAAGTTACAGAAGCTGTCATCACCGTTCCTGCCTATTTCAACGACTCGCAACGTCAATCGACAAAAGATGCCGGGAGAATTGCCGGCCTTGACGTGAAACGGATCATCCCTGAGCCAACAGCGGCTGCGCTTGCCTACGGTTTTGATAAAGGGCATGACAAGAAAATTGCCGTCTTCGACCTGGGTGGTGGAACCTTCGACGTCTCTATCCTGGAGATCGGCGACGGCGTCTTTGAAGTGCTCGCTACGAATGGAGATACGCACCTGGGCGGCGACGACTTTGATATCGTCATCCTCAACTGGATGCTGGAAGAATTTAAAAAAGACAACGGCATTGACTTGAGCAAAGACAAGATGGCCCTCCAGCGCCTGCGCGATGCAGCTGAAAAAGCCAAAATTGAACTTTCAGGCACGCAATCGACCGACATCAACCAGCCGTTCATCACCGTTGATGCTTCAGGCCCCAAACATCTGGCCTTGTCACTCTCACGCGCAAAACTCGAATCTCTCGTCCATCAACTGATCGAGAGAACCGTTGAGCCTTGCCAAAAAGCCTTAAAAGATGCCGGCCTAACAAAAGATCAAATCAGCGAAGTGATCTTAGTCGGCGGGATGACACGGATGCCTGCTGTCGAAAGAAAGGTCAAAGAGATCTTCGGAAGAGAGCCGCATAAAGGCGTTAACCCCGATGAAGTCGTGGCGATCGGCGCTGCGATCCAAGGTGCGGTGCTCGCGGGTGAAGTCAAAGACATTCTTCTGCTCGACGTCATTCCGCTCACGTTAGGCATTGAGACCTTCGGTGGGGTTTTGACTCCGATCGTCGAAAGAAACACGACGATCCCGACGCAGAAGAAACAAGTCTTCTCAACAGCAGCCGACAATCAACCCGCAGTGACAATTGTCGTCCTGCAAGGTGAACGAAAGATGGCCAAAGACAATAAAGAGATCGGCCGTTTTGACCTTTCCGACATCCCTCCAGCGCCTCGCGGCATGCCGCAGATCGAAGTCGCATTTGACATCGATGCTGACGGGATCCTGCACGTCTCTGCCAAAGACCTGAAAACGGGCAAAGAGCAGAAGATCCGGATCGAAGCAAAATCGGGTCTGACAGAAGCCGAAATCAAGCGGATGCTCAAAGACGCCGAAGAGCATGCCGAAGAAGATCAGAAGAAGAAAGCCGAAGTCGAAACACGCAACGAAGCCGATGCCTTAGCCTTCCGTGCTCAGAAAGCGCTCACGGACTATAAGGAAAAAATCCCGGCCGACTTAGCAAGCGACATTCAAACCCGCATTGATACCGTCAAAAAAGCCCTGGAAGGGACCGATATCGATCGCATCAAGCAAGCGTCTGATGAACTCAACACCTTCATGCAGAAGATCGGCGAAGCGATGCAAGGCGCTCCGCAGCAGCAAGGCCCTGCTGCAGGCCCTTCCGCTTCTCAGGCAAAGCCTGATATCGAAGAAGCCGAAGTTGAAATCGTTGACGACGATAAGAAGAAGTAGTCTTTTCTTTTCCAACCTCCTTTCTTCACTGAAAGGAGGTTTTTATTACGATTTGACAAATATCTCTTTTTCCAATAATTAACTAATTAATGGAGAATAGTATGTCAAAAATTCTTGGAACTATAGGGCTTTTCAGCTTATTTGCAGTCCAGGCTCATGCTGCTTGGAGCTTTAACATTAGCAGGACTCCTAATGAATCTAAAGAACCCAAAACCACCCCAGGTTTTAATAACATCGATGACCGAGGTGGTTTTATCTCCGGCGACTATCTCTGTTGGGTTCCTCATCAAGATGATCTATTTTATGCAGTGAGCCAGGTCACGGATACAAATTCTTCTGTTGCAAAAACATGGAATAAATACAAACAACCCCATTTTGGATGGAGTTCAGGAGGCCGTCTTTCGATCGGAGGTTATACCAGCGACAGTTGGGATGTCGGATTGACCGGCATGTACATTTTTGCAAATGCAAAAAGCGGCAGCCATGTTCCAACTGGTACTACAGGCAAGATCATCCCAGATTTTAACACCAATTTGCTCAGCAACACCGCTGCCAAGTCCAACGCTAACAATAAATTGAACTTCGCAACCGTTGATTTGAGTTTTGGAAGAGAATTCTTTTTGACGAAGAAATTTGCGATCCATCCTTTGATCGGCCTTCGCAGCTTTGGCATGCGCCAGCAATATCATGTTCGATATTTGAGCACCTTCACAGGCACCCCTCCTGCCGTTACTGCCAACACGTATTTCAAAGCTAAAAATACGACCTACGGAATCGGCCCAAGAGCAGGAATCGATTTGAAATTTTACATGAGCAAGGGTTGGGCTTTCTTAGGCGGAGTTTCAGGTGCTTTGTTTTGGGGACACTACCGCGTCAATCAAAAATTCAATGGCTACGAATCGAATGGAACAGCATTTGTTCCTTCGATCATTAAAACAAAGGAAAAAAACACCTCTCTCCGCACTAATCTCGATGCCTACTTTGGGCTGGGATACGATGTCTGGTTCAATTGCGATAGGAACCGGTTTTATATCGCCTTCTTATTTGAAGCTTCAGAGTGGTTTGCAATGAACCAGTTCAATGACAATTTCTCCACAACCCCAACCTCCGGGAGCAAGGCCAATATCACGATTGCGGGCCTCCGCAGGCACGGAGATCTCGGATTTATCGGCGGAACGCTTCATCTACAAATAGATTTCTAATTGAGATATACTACGGTCGACTAGAAAATGTGCGTTTGGGCTACGTCAAAGCCTTGGGGCTTTCACGCTAGCCGAAATGCACGTTTTCTAGCCGACCGTAGTATAATGAGAAGAAACCTGTTCGGGCGAATCGACGGAGAGAACAGGTTTTCCTCCAAAAGATTCAACTCGCAAAAAGCGTGATTTGCCATATCCCGGAATTTGATTATGGAGTCCATCAAAAGAATCAAAGTGGATCACCCAATTTCCTTTGGATTCATCTATAACGATTGACTCACCCCACTTTAAATGGTAAACCTCTTTTTTCGTCTCCTCCACCAAATGCACGCGCGCAACCTTAGCTGAGATTCTGAAGCGAATCTTACCACAATGCTCGATAGGGTCATAGGTATGCGTTGTCACAAGATAGGTGACTTGTTCAGGGGTCTCTTCATAAAGTCTCCACTTATTTTTAAGGCTCTCAGAGTTTTGTTTCTTTCCTTTATTCTCATCCACATGAAATTCAGCAGTGCTCGGCACAATTTTCCATCCTGGCCCTGCCTTCAAAAAATACGGTTTGTCAATCATTGAGTGTCCGGCTCCGCCCCCTGCGAGTTCGCGGGAATTTTGAGTGAACTGACAGGAGGTGATTGTTTCTGTTTCTCTGACTTCCCGCTTTCTGGTGTAATAAATGGTGATCTTACCGGGAGATTCTGGCAAAAGATAAAGCGAGCCTTGGTAGTGATAGAATGATTGTACAGGCCAAAGCGAGGTCCACACATTTTTTTCCTCGTAAGGGATGCTAACATCAAAACTGGCCATTCTTATCCCAGACACTGTTTTGTCTCCAAGGGGAAATAGCTCATGGAGAGGGATCGAAAATGCAATTTCAGGCTGGCTATGGATGGAAGGATATTCTTTTCCCTTGAAAACGAGAGTCGGTTTAATTTTAGAATTGGAAAGGACGGGAAAATTTCCGACGCATTTGATGAGAATGTTAGAGGAGTTATTAGAAGGAGCGACAAAACTGGGGAAAAAGGCGGTCAGCTTAGGCCGCGTATCAATGATGGGCAAACTATTAAAGACCGCTTTAGCTTCATAGGCTAGCCTTTGCATTTCCTGACTCTGCAGCTCTCTTGTCCATCCATGAACAATTTTATCAACGGTGGCTAATAAACCTTGAGCTTTTTTATCAACCTTGTTCACTGTCAAATGCATTTCTGATTCATAGACATTTTGTATGCCATCTAAAGATAACTCGATATGCTTGAATAATTCGATCTGTTGCATGGTCAGCCCGGAAAAACCGTCTGACATCAACCCTTTTGCTTTGAGATGAGCGCCTGCCATCACTTTTTCAACAGCTTCACTCAATTTGTCGACTTTCTTATCAAAATAATAACCGTCTATAACTCCTTCAACAACTTCTGCAACAGCACCAACGCCCATGCTTTTCTCCTCAAAAGCAAATATGCTAAAGTTTATTTGAATGAAAAGCTATAAAAAACCCCTCTCCGGCTTCCCGAAGAGGGGTTTTATTTATTGCCTGAACAGTCAACTACTGTTGAGGAGCTTTTGCGAGTTCCGGAGTCGCAGCGGAAGCTTGGGCTTTCGCTTGCTCTTTCTCTGTAGTGAGTTTGCCATACAGCTTTCCAAGAGACTTCGCGCTATAGATCCATACGAAGATAATCAAGAAGAGGATGCCGGCAACGTACGGAGTGATCGCTGCAAGAGATCCTAATGCGATGATGAGCCCTTGGTTGATCAAGGCGCCGCCGGACTTACCCAAACGGGCACCGACGACGTCGATGGCGGCTTTTCCTTTGACTTTAGACTCTTGGTCAAGAGGGACATAGGCCATCTCTTTAGTCGGATCAAACAGAGAGTACTTAGTCGACTTACTCATGATGTTTTGAGCTTGTCCAAAGAGAACAGCCAAGACCACAGGAGAAAGGCCCATCATGTAAGGAGCGAGCTGCTCTCTGAAGATGATGAAGGCAAAGAAGCCGATACCAGTCACTAAGAGGACGATCGGAGTAATCAAAGCTCCTTTTGTCCAACCGAAGCGGCGGATGACGTTACCGCCGACGAACAACATCATAAATAATGTCACGGCTCCGGTCAGTGTCGAGAAGTTGCCCATGAAGGCGCTATATTCGTTCGTATTACCTTTAACCATGAGTTTAATTTGATCTTTCCAGGTAACTTCCACGAGCTGGATCGCAATCCCGTACGAAAGAACAATGAGGGCCAGCAAACGGATATAGCGAGATCCGGCCAAAAACTTGAAGCTTTCGCCCAAGGACATTTTTGGCTTTTCTTTCTTCGCTTTCTGCTGTTCTGCAGGATCGTAAAAACGGGTATCTGTCAAAACATTTTTGTTAATCCACCAGTAGATTCCAATGATGCAAAGAGCTGAAAAAACGACCATCATTGTGAGATAGTTTAGGGTAACGCCGAAGGCATCGACACCGGCTTCCACTTTCAAATGGAAATTTGAGAAGTAGACGATCAAGGGGCCAGAGATCAACATCGCGAGGTTGCCGCCAAGGCCAAAAACGTTATAGAAACGTTTTGCTTCGGAAGTGCGCGTTGTATCGTTGGCAAACCCCCAGAAAAGCAATGAAAGAGCCACACTCCCCCAGAGTTCGGACATAATGTAGAACAAGGCAAATGTCCAGTTACGGAGGTTCGCAACAAACCCTTTAAATCCTTGAGGCAAGAATGCTTGCAGTTGGTCTGCCATCGCTGTTGGATGAAGCGCTTCGCGGTTGGGATAAAGAATCAAAGCAAAAACAGCAAAAAATCCCATGAAGATCGAGATCATGGTATAAAATAATTTGGGTTTGCTAAAAATGTTGCTTAATTTGGAATAGAATAACATAAATAAAATGGCAAAAGGCAGAACCCCCCATAATTTCAAGAAAGGAATTGCTTCTGCGCCGGAACCTGGAGCATTAACAATTAAAGAATCCTTTGTATCTCTCAAAATTGTGTAATTAAAGTTAATAAAGAAAAATAAGAGAGCCATGGGGATAAACTTTTTCAGTTCATACGCATGAATAGGCCATAAAAAAGACCTCCACTTCCCAAATTTGGGTGTCTGGTTCGTTGCTGTTGACATTTGTACTTCCTCTGGTGTTATAAAACTCTCCCCTTCAAGCATCTAAACAAGTCTAGAGCCTCTTTTAGGGAGGATGATTAAAAATTCTCGCAAGAGTCTAGCATTTTAGCAGATTTCTTTGTTTTTTCAAGGGATAAAATCAAACCGGGAGAGAAAAACCAACTTTTGAATTCATTTGTGTATAAGAGTATCATTAAGAAAAAAGCCGTCTAAAGAAATTTCTTGAGACGGCTTTAGAGAATTGAAAATTTATTTTGCCAGATTACTAAACAGCTCGCTGTTTTGGATAGCTTGCTGAGCATTAATAGATTCGACATAAGCATTCCACATCTCTTGCTCGACTTTATTATGGCGAATTGAAGCAATGAGCTCGCGTTTGCATGTTGCTAGTGAACGCTTGGGGCTCAGCACCGATACCATCTCTTTGTCGCCGGCAAGACGGGCGATATGAAGCATTCTTTCGAGTTGGTTGCGGGTAAACGTGAATTGATCACGACGCTTGCGGGAACCGCGAGCCGCGCGAGACTTGGGAGCTACCATTCCAGGACGATCGGCGTTAATAATAAACTTCTCGATCATGGCACCTAATTCGCCTGGTTGTTTAGTTTTCATTTTCTTTAAAGTAAAGTGGTGCATGTAACCGCCGGTTGTCATCGGAATATAACGGCAAATATCATTTTCTCTTTTGGCTCCGACTTTCTTAATTGCACGAGCAATAACTTCTTCAACTTCTTTAAGATTTTTAGTTTTAGGCTCTACAGTTTCATGACTCATCCGCTTCTCCTTTTATAAATAACGTTTTGTTTTTACGGCAGTTTATAAAAAGCGATAATATTTTTGCAAGCTCCTCTTTTAAATTAATTACTCTCTCCTCTAATGAAAAGCTCGCCTCCAGGGACTGTCCACAAACTAAGGTTTCTGTCTCTTTTAGTGTTCTTTTGCGCCTATTTTTGATTTAAATTTGGGAGATAATGAACCTGGCCTTTGATTCTTAATAAATGCTTTTCGAACCTTTTCTTTCTATTTTCACTGCCACTTCTTGGTCTACTTATTCAAGTATGCCCTATGAAGCCGTATTGAAAATAGAAAAAAAATCCTTCAAAAATCATTTATTAAGAATCAAAGGATAGGTTCATATACGCAAGTTGATATTGACTCCTTCATTTAAATTGAAAATGAACGCATACCCAAGGAATATGAAAAATGGGCGCGCTTCAAGAGCCAATTTTTCATGTTCCTTGGGTATATCCTCTTTGAGGGCAGTCTCTCATGATCTTTGTTCAAAATATTTTGTTTTTCGGATAGAATAGCTTGAACATGCGATACCTTCTTTGCGTTTTTTTATTATTGGCCTCTGCTGGCTGCCAAAACACGCCTTCAAAATTAGAAGACTGGATGACGCCCAGCTTTCGCATCAAAGTTCTTTCGACAACAACGATAATCGATACGATTGTCTCCCAGGTTGGTAGAGAAAAGATCGCTCCCTTGGCGTTGATTGAAGGGGCCATGGATCCGCATAGCTATGAGCTTGTGAAAGGAGATGCCGAAAAGTTCACCTATGCTGAGGTGATCTT
>DATAHB010000005.1:0-11980 GCA_036263375.1 Rhabdochlamydiaceae bacterium
CCAATATATGGGGACTAAGAAAACTGCTCGATTATTACTGCAATAAAAATCTGAGGGGTTTTTTATTCTTTTCTAGCAGCGAGATTTACGGCGATCCTTCTTCTGATTTTATCCCTACCCCTGAAACATATCGAGGGAATGTATCAACAATCGGGCCTAGAGCTTGTTATGACGAGTCGAAACGGTGTGGGGAGACTCTTTGTGAAGTCTTTGCTAATCAATACGCGATGCCTATCGGCATCGCACGTCCATTCAACAACTTTGGGCCAGGAATGAGACTAGAAGATAAGCGGGTGCCTGCCGATTTCGCCAAAGCGACCTTCGAAAATAAAGACCTCGCAATTTTTTCGAACGGATATGCAACGAGAACATTTTGTTATGTCGCCGATGCAGTCGTTGGATATTTTAAGATCCTATTAAATGGCAAGTTTGACATTTTCAATATCGGAATCGAATCCCCTGAGATCAACATCTTAAAATTTGCAGAAATCTATAAAGAGCAAGGAGAAAAATATCTCGATTATTCGGGTAAAATTATATTCTCGCCGCCCCCAGAAAAAGAGTATCTGACCCATAATCCTAACCGTCGTTGTCCCGTCATAGCAAAAGCAAAGCACTTTTTAAATTTTGAGCCTGAAATTGGTGTGGCAGAAGGAGTCGGCAAATTTCTGCAATTTATTAAATTACAAAACGGTGATTTATGATCACTGTCATCGGTCTTGGATTTGTGGGACTCACTACTGCCCTCGGGTTTTCTAGCAAAAATTTTAAAGTTTTTGGGATCGATTCCGACAAAAATAAAACCGCTTTGCTAAAAAATAAAAAAATCCCGTTTTTTGAAGCAGGGATGGAAGAGTTGTTGGTCCACCATTTAGATAAAAAATTTATTATTACAGACTCTTTAAAAGAGTCGATAAAGAGTTCACAAATTATATTTTTGTGTGTCGGCACACCCTGCGATAATAATGGAGATGCTGATCTTAAATATATTTACTCTGCAATAGATGATATATTAAGATATTGGAATGAATATAAGGTGTTAGTGATAAAATCTACCGTTCCTCCTTCAACAACACACACTAAAATAAAAAGCTATCTCGAAGCTCGAAATGTCTCAGTAGGCAAAGAGATTGGCCTTGTCTGCAATCCCGAGTTTTTAAGAGAAGGGACAGCTCTAGACGATTTTATGCATCCAGATAGGATCGTTATTGGTACCGATCCAGGCGACGATAAGGTTGCTGAGTGGATGCAGCTTATTTATAAATCTTTTAACGCCCCTCTACACTTTGTTTCTCTCAATACGGCCGAATTTATTAAATATCTGTCCAATTCTATGTTGGCAACGATGATCAGCTATGCCAACGAAATGTCTATGATCGCCGACGAGATTGGTGGAATAGACGTCAGACGTGCTTTTAATATTTTACACGAGGATAGAAGGTGGTATGGGGAGCCTGCTCCCATGGCAAAATATGTCTATCCTGGATGCGGTTTTGGGGGATATTGTTTGCCAAAAGATACGCAAGCGATGTTGAGCATTGCTAAAGATAGATATCAAAACCCTAATAGCCTGTTATCTGCGACGCTTGGTGTGAATAGGTTAATCAAAAAACACTCTGTAGCCAAAATCTTGACCCACGCGTCAGATAAAAAGACCAAAATAGGCATCTTAGGCCTTTCATTTAAACCCAATTCTGACGATGTCAGGGATACACCAGCTGCTCATATCATTTCCGGCTTGATAGAAAAAGGGTATGCTAACATTTCCGCCTACGACCCTTTAGCGAACCAGGGCTTCCAAAAACACTACCCCGATTTAGTGATCGATTATGTCGACTCCTTGAATGAGATCATGGCAATAAATGACATCTTGGTGATAGTGACGGCGTGTGATGAATTCAAAAACCTTAAACACGTCGAAGCGATCGAAAAGAAATGCCTCGTCGATTTGCGCTATACGAACTTGAACTTTAGAGGTTCTTAGGTTACGATATTAGATCTTACCGAGGTGTTCTCTTTGAATCGGCTCAATCTCCAAGATATGATGAAAGCTTCGAGCCAGTACCGTATTTGGCTCCATTTGGGTTTGTTGGAAGTGAAGCAAAGGTATCGTCGGTCTGTCTTAGGCCCGTGGTGGATTAGCATTAGCATGCTGATTTTCGTCACAGTCATGGGCATTATCTTTAGCCGCTTGTTTGCCCAAAATCTACCTCAATATATGACTTTTTTTACGTCGGGCTTTTTACTTTGGACCTTCTTTTCGAGCTGTATCATCGAATCAGTTGATGTTTTTAAAAGCAATAGTGGCTTTATTAAGCAAATTAATTTGCCTTATAATTTGTATGTTTTAAAGTTTTTAACAAAACATGTGTTGTTTTTGTTTCATAATTTTATTGTTTATTTTCTGGTGATTTGTTTTTTCAGATTTAACCCAGGCTGGATAGGGTTGCTAGCAATCCCGGGAGTGCTTCTTCTTACCATTAATGTCTATTGGATTGGTTTATTCGTTGCTGTCGTCAGTACTCGATTTCGTGACATGGTCCCTATCATCAATAGCACTGTCCAAATTATGTTTTTTGTGACCCCGATCTCTTGGATGCCTAGACTCCTAGGGGAAAGTTCCATTATTGTTAAACTTAATCCGTTGGTGTATCTTTTAGATGTTGCTAGGCTTCCTTTGCAAGGGATCGCTCCTTCTATCCATACATGGGTGATTAGTGTGGGTATCGCCTGTTTGGGTTTAATCGCCAGCCTTGCTGTTTTTAATTCCGTACGATCACGCATACCATTTTGGGTGGATTAGTTATGGCGCGTATTGAATTAGAAGAAGTTTCCTTAGTCTACCCAATTTATGGCGTTAACGCTCGTTCTTTAAAGAAAAGCTTCATTAATTTTGCCGTAGGTGGACGCCTTAGCCATGAAAAAGGGTCTATAGAGGTCGAAGCGCTCAAAGAGATCAATTTAAAACTGCAAAACGGCGATCGTCTTGGTATCATTGGCCATAACGGTGCGGGAAAAACGAGTCTCCTGAAAGTGCTTGCCCAGATTTATGAACCAACGCAGGGTTCTGTAACGATTAACGGTCAAACCAATTGTCTTTTCGATATTATGATGGGGATGGATCAAGAGCTGACGGGTTATGAGAACATTATGCTAAGAGGTCTCATTATGGGGCTCTCAAAAAAAGAAATCAAAAAAATTGTGCCTGATGTTGAAGCGTTTGCTGAATTGGGCGACTTTTTAAAAATGCCGATCAAGACCTATTCCTCCGGAATGATGGTGAGGCTCGCTTTTGGCATTGTCACGAGTATTTCTTGTGATATTCTGCTCATTGATGAAGTTGTCAATGTGGGAGATGCCAGCTTTATGGAAAAAGCAAAGAGGCGCATCGCTGATCTCATCCACCGTTCGGACATTTTAGTGCTTTCTACTCATGACCATCGAACAATTAAAGAATTTTGCAACAAGGCTCTCTGGCTGGAGAAAGGCCAGATCAAATGCTTCGGGCAAATGGATGAGGTATTCAAAGAGCATCAAGCTTGTATGGTTGAAGTTGAACCAGAAAATGCGGCTTCAAGAATATGATACCCCTAAATAGCAAAATCTTGATCACCGGAAGTCATGGACTAGTGGGTTCCTCTTTAGTAGCTGAGTTGGAAAACCAGGGATATGTGAATTTATTTCCTCTAACCCGGCAATGTTGCAATTTGACGAATTTTGAAGCAGTGAAGGCGTGTTTTCAATGTGTTAAGCCGGATGTCGTTTTTCATATGGCTGCTTCAGTCTATGGCATCGGCGGCAATGGTGCAAAACCTGCAGCTATTTTTCTTGAAAATATCCTCATGAATACCCATGTGGTTGAAGCTTCCTATCAAATGGGGGTTGAGAAAATCATTGCCATGGGTACTGTTGCTGCATACCCTGAACCCAAAGTTCTTCCAATGAATGAGAGACATATTTGGGATGGACCTCCTCACAAGTCTGAAAGCAGTTATGCCCACGCAAAACGAGCCATGTTGGCCCAGCTACTCGCCTATCAGGAAAATTATGGGCTAGATTTTAGCTATGTGATTTCAACAAATTTATATGGGCCGGGTGATAAATTTGATATTCATCAAGGGCATGTTATCCCCTCATTAATCCGCAAGTTCTACGAAGCCAAAAAAAACAACTCTGAAGTTGTGATATGGGGTGATGGCTCTGCTGCGAGGGATTTTTTATATTCCAAAGATATGGCTAAAGCTCTGGTCTTAGTGATGAATAATCATAGCGGGGCTATAAATGTTGCGTCTGGGATCAGGACAAAAATTAAAGATGTTGTATCATCCTTGTCAAACTATTTTGACATGAAAGATCAAATACGATGGGATAGCAGTATGCCGAACGGCAGGCAGCTGCATGAGTTAGATCTGAGCAACATGCAATCCATCGGGTTTAATCCCAGCTATACATTCCAATCAGGCTTAGAAGAAACACTTACCTGGTTTGGCCGGAAGTATGAAGAAAACTCAATAAGATGTTAAAGGAATGTTAAGATGAAAAAGGAAAAACTTGCAATTGTAAGTAGCTATGATGAGTTGTGCGGCAATGCTAGCTATACGAAAGCAATTGCAGATGAGCTTGCTCAATACTATGACGTGACAGTTGTTGGACTGAATGTCGAATTACTGCGAAAGGGAGAAGGCTCAAGCGGCAAAGATCATGTACAAGAAATTTGCGAAAAGTTGCGATCTTTTGATTGCGTGAACATCCAATTCGAAGCCGGTCTGTTTGGATCGGATTTATCTTTGATTTACAAGCGGTTTATGTCTATTGCGAAGGCTTCCAAGAGATTGGTTTTAACAATGCATCGGTATCATGGAAGAGAAAAATACCCTAATTTTAAGAAAATAATTAAATCATTTGTGGAAAAGCGGGCGCGCCTTTGCTTCCAAGAGATAAAATTTTCTTATATGATAAACAGGTATGTTCCTTTGTATGATAAATTAATTTCATATTGTAAATCAACTAAATCTCCAATCATCGTTCACACAATTAGAGATTGTGAGTTGATTAAGTGTCGATTTAATTACGATTTTGTTTACGCACATCCGCTCTGTTTTTATTCTCAGAAGCACATTCAATCTATTAAAGAAAGATATTCGAGAACAGAATTCTGCAAAAAACATGGCCTTGATGTATCAAAAAAATATATTGGAATTTTTGGTTTTATTAATAAATATAAAGGTCATGAGACTCTGATAAAAGCACTAAAATATCTGCCTAAGCAATATGAGCTTTTAATCTTTGGAGCTCAGCATCCACACACAATCAAAGTCGAAGAAGTGATAAATCCGTATATCAATGAATTGTTGAAACTCATTCATTGTGAAACTCTAACAGATCGAATCAGGTTCTGCGGCACTTTGAACGATGATGATTTTTTGAGAGCTTTGATTTTTTGTGATTACAATGTGCTTCCCTACATGGAAGTCATGCAGGGTGGATCCGCCGTTGCTGCTTTATCATTGGAAGCAGGTGCAAAGAACATCTTCTCTCATAATTATGCATTTTTTGAACTGGCAAGATATGCTCCAAATTGTTTCAAAACAGTCACGATGGGAAATTATTTAGAATTGAGTCAAGCGATTGCAGCCTATCGGGAGTCTGATTATGGACACCACGTAAAAAATTATCGCTCTAAATACAATATCCATACGAATGCCCGTTTATACCGTCAGCTTTTATCGGGAATAACGGAAATGGATCTTAATCAAGAGAAAGAACTACAGGAAAGTTGTAAATTTGAGCATGCTCATTCAACGTAAAGTTTAAGGAAGAAAACAATGAAAAAGAAAAATGCACTCATCACAGGGATAACCGGGCAAGACGGTTCTTATTTAGCTGAGTTGTTATTGCAAAAAGGGTATCAAGTGCATGGACTGATCCGCCGCTCATCTTCTTTTAATCTGGGACGAATTGAACATCTCTGGAAAGATGAAGAGCTGCGAAGCCGATTTTTCTTGTATGATGGAGATTTAAGCGATGCCTGCTCTCTACGAAGAGTCGTAGATAAAACCGAACCAGATGAAGTGTATAATTTAGGAGCAATGAGTGATGTAAAAGTCTCCTTCACCACGCCTGAATACACGGCTAATGTAGATGCTTTGGGAACATTGCGCTTATTAGAAGCCATCAAGGAGGTCAATGGGAATATTCGATTTTATCAAGCATCAACTTCAGAACTTTATGGAAAAGTTAGAGAAATTCCTCAGACGGAAAACACCCCATTTCATCCTCGATCCCCTTATTCTGTAGCTAAGCTATTTGCTTATTGGACCGTGATTAATTATCGAGAGGCTTATCAGATGTATGCCTGTAATGGCATTTTATTTAATCACGAAAGCCCTAGACGTGGGGAAGACTTTGTTACCCGTAAGATAACGATGGCAGCCGCAAAAATTTCAAAAGGGTTGCAAAGCAAATTGAGCTTAGGAAACCTGGATGCAAAAAGAGATTGGGGTTATGCAAAGGATTTTGTTGAGGGCATGTGGTTAATGCTTCAACAGCAGCAGCCTGATGATTTTGTACTGGCGACTGGAGAAACCAACACGGTGAGACAATTTGTGGAACTTGCCTTCAGGGAAATCGGGATAGAGATAGTGTGGGAAGGTACTGGAATGAATGAGAAAGGGAAAGATCGTAAGAATGGACAAATTTTAGTCGAAATCTCTTCTGATTATTTTAGACCTGCTGAAGTTGATATATTAATTGGTGATGCAACAAAAGCCAAACAGAAGCTGGGATGGAACTCATCGACAGCACTTCACGAGCTCGTCCATCTCATGGTTAAAGCGGATTTAAATTTATTGGAGAATAAAGGCCTTTCAATCGCGGATCCGGTTTTTTGCCATCAATGAAAGAACTTTGTATCGATGTTCGAATGGCTCTCTCCGCAGGTATTGGGACGTATATTCGCAATATTGTTCCTTTATTAGCCAATGACTTCAAGCTTAGGTTGATTGCAGAGGAAAGCACCATAAAAAAATGGCCGTTTTTGAGCAAATGCGACCTGATTGTAACGAATATACCTATCTACTCAATTGAGGAGCAAATTAAATTCCCATTTCTTGTTCCTGCATGTGATATTTTTTGGACTCCGCATTACAACACACCATTTAGCAGATTGAAGTCGAAGAAAAGAGTTGTGACGATCCATGATGTTTATCATCTGGTATTTAGTCATACATTACGATTTCTTCAACGGAGTTATGCAAAAATAATGATCAAGCGGGCAACTAAGATTTCAGATCATATTTTTACCATTTCTCAGTTCTCGAAAAGTGAGATTATGAAATACACCAGAATCACTCAAGACAAGCTTTCAAGTATCCATTTAGGTGTTGATCAGGTGCATTTTTGCGAAAATTCTGGGTTGGATGAATTGACTCATCTACAGCAAAAATATACACTCCCACCCAGTTATTTGATTTTCGTTGGTACTTTAACGTCTCATAAAAATATTGAGAGACTGATGGTTGCCTGGGATTTGATCAGAGGTAAGTTCCCGGAATGGAAGCTTGTTTTAGTTGGTAAACGTGGTAAAGGAATTTCTTGGGAGAGCAGCAATCCTCTTCTTAATGAGAGTCTTTTGTTTTTGGGTCAGGTGGATGATGAAGATTTACCAGGACTTTATCGCAATTCCCATGCGATTATCCATCCTTCTCTTTATGAAGGATTTGGATTAACACCGCTGGAAGCAATGAGCTGCGGATGTCCAGTGGTGGTTTCAAATGCTGCGAGTTTACCAGAGGTGTGCGGAGACTCAGCCCTTTATATCGATCCTTATAATGTTGCAGAGATTGCAGCTGGAATGGAAAGGGTCATGCATGACTCCATTTTGCATGAGGAACTGAAAACAAGAGGGCTCCAAAGAAGCCGTTGCTTCACGTGGAGTGCAGCTGCTGAAAAATACGCTAAAGCGATAGAATCTTTAGAATGAAAACAGTGTTGATTCATGACTGGTTAGTTTCTTTGGGAGGAGCTGAAAAAGTTCTCAATGCCATCTATTCTATCTATCCTTCAGCGATTTATACGCTCGTAAAAAAAGAAGGGGTTCTCAACAAAACCTCTTTTGCGGATGCTAAAATCATCACTTCTTTTATTCAGAAATTGCCATTCGCCATGCAAAACCATCGGAACTACCTTCCTTTTTTTCCTTCAGCAGTCGAAAGTTTTGATTTAAGTGATTTTGACGTGATTTTATCGAGTTCGCATGCGGTGGCAAAGGGAATTAAAATTACACAGCAACAGCTGCATATCTGTTATTGCCATACTCCAATGAGATATGCCTGGGACTTAGAAGGGGACTATCTGAGTCACCTGTCGGGGATCAAAGAGGTGCTTGCTAAATGGACCCTATCGTATTTGCGCAAATGGGATGTGGGCAATTTGGAGAGTATTCACTATTTTATTGCTAATTCTCACTATATTGCAGACAGAATTAAAAGAGTCTATGGCCGTGACGCTGAAGTCATTTATCCACCGGTACAGACGGAAAAGTATCAAATTCAGCAAAATAAAGAAGATTTCTATTTAACAATGTCTCGCCTAGTGCCTTATAAGCGTGTTGATCTTATTGTCGAGGCATTTTCAAAAATGTCCTCAAAACGTCTGGTTGTCATTGGAGATGGGCCTGAAATGGAAAAACTCAAAAAAATAGCCGGGAAAAACGTTGAACTGCTTGGTTTTCAGGAAGATGGGATTGCCAAAGATTATCTTGAAAGGGCGCGTGGATTTGTTTTTGCAGCCGAGGAAGATTTTGGGATTGCTCCCGTAGAGGCCCAGGCAGCCGGAACCCCTGTGATTGCGTATGGAAAAGGTGGAGTACTAGAGACGGTTATTGAAAATCAAACGGGAATTTTTTTCATGGAGCAAACGGCTACTAGCCTCATTGAGGCTACCCATCAATTTGAAAAGATGCAGTTTGATCCAGAGCGCATCCGATTGAATGCGGAGCGATTTAATGAAACACGTTTTAAAAATGAATTCAAACAATTCGTAGAAGACAAATGGGAGGATTTTTGTGAAAATTATCATTTTAGCAGGCGGTAAAGGAACTCGTCTTTGGCCGATATCTAGAGATGCTTTTCCGAAACAATTCCTTAAGCTGAATGATGAAAAGTCGCTTCTGCAGCAAACGGTAGAGAGATTTTTAGTTGACAGAGACCTCTGTGATATCGTCATTGTGACTAATAAAGATTATCATTATCTCGTAAAAAACCAAGTCAAAGCGATTTCTCCTGTATTAACAGAGAATATTATTCTCGAACCCGAACAGAAAAACACAGCGCCTGCCATTATCTTCGCTCTGAAATATCTCCAAGAAAAACAAGGCTTAAGTGAAAAAGAAGTGGTCTTGATTTCATCTTCTGACTATTGGGTCTCATCAAGGGAGAAATTTTTAGAAGCTATCCGCAGAGCACAAGATGTCGCTAATGATGGCCAGCTGGTCACATTTGGAGTCAGGCCTTATAAACCTGAAACGGGTTACGGTTACATTCAGATCAATCCTTACACAACATCCGATGTCTATACAGCTGTCAAGTTTGTTGAAAAACCCCCTCTCGACGTCGCTGAGCAGTATGTGCAATCAGGTGAGTATTTATGGAACAGCGGGATTTTTGCTTTTTCCATCGAAACTTTCTGGAAGCAGCTCGCAGAACACTCAAATGCTCTTTATGAGCAGTGTCAGGGACCGCTTGAAACGATAAATTTTACTCAAATTCCAAATTGTTCCATCGATTGCGAGCTTATGGAAAAATCGAAACAGATTTCCGTCATTCCCTTTGATTTTCTTTGGTCGGACGTTGGTTCCTGGGATGCCATTTTTGAAGTCATGAACAAAGACATACATCAGAACGTCAAAATTGGCAATATTCATACAATTGATACCAAAAATAGCTTAGTGATCGGAGATAAACGTCTCATTTCAATGGTCGGTCTTGAAGATATGGTCGTCGTCGAAACCGAAGATGCTTTATTTTTAGGCAAGAAAGGTGAATCTCAACGCGTAAAAGCGTTGGTTGAGGAGTTAAGAAAAGGAGGCAAACAGGAGACGAAAGATCACCTTACAGCCCACCGTCCGTGGGGTTACTATAAAGTGCTAGAGTCAGGCCCTCGCTATAAGGTCAAGCGTATTTTAGTCGATCCAGGGCAGGTCTTAAGCCTACAAATGCATTATCATCGTAGCGAACACTGGGTTGTCATCAAAGGAGCAGCAAAAGTGACAATTGGCGATACAGTACAGATGGTGAATGAAAATCAAAGTATTTACGTTCCAAAGGGAACTCACCATCGGATGGAGAATCCAGGTAAAGTGCCTCTCGAATTAATCGAAGTCCAAGTCGGTGAATATCTTGGAGAAGATGATATCGTACGTTTCGAAGATGTTTACGGTAGAAAATAAAACAGAAAAAGTCTGGGTTTTGCCAAACTTTGGTAGGATTTCCCTCTTTTTACTCGTTTTTCTTTATTTTTTGTTCTCGTCAGCAGAGCTTCTGCATGTTGTTGTTTCTATTTTTAAGCCCAAAGTTTCTCAAATCATTGCTGCGACGCTCTTTGGAAGCTTGTGTCTCTTGTTTCGCAGAATCAGAGTGCCTCGCGCCATTTTATTTCCTTTCATGTGGCTATTATTATCAATGCTTCTCTCGGCCTTCTTAAGCGCTCATCCGCTCCGCTGCTGTGTCTATATTGGGGGCTATATTTTCAATTTCATTTTCTATTTTTTGATTCCGGTCAATTTATTCTATTTTTTTGACCCTAAAACAATTCTTAGGGTCTATTCCTTAGCATTTTCATGTTTAGGGATTTATGCTGTTTCGCAACTTATCTTGTCTTCATTCGGAATTTATGATCCTTTAGCCACCCAGCGCATCGGAATCATAGCTCGGGGTCAAGCATGGACGTATGAACCTTCCTATTATGCTCTCTATATGACGCCTTTTGTGATGTTTAGAAATGCACTGGCCATTTTTGAGCCCAGTGAAACATTTTCCATCAAAAAAACCTTAAAATTATTTGGTATAAATGGTTTCCTTTTAGCCTCTACGTCCACTGGGGTTATTTTTTCGTACCCTGCTTTTTTCTTTTTCATCTTGAGCCTATTTTTTTTGAGACCTATACGAAAACTGGCATCCTATGCTTGGAAAAGAGCCCTTAAATTCATCGCAATTTGCTCCATAATTGGAGCCGTTTTGTCATGGATATTCTGGGACCATTTTATCCTAAGCTTCTTCAAATTTTTTTATTTTGGATTAATGACCCATGGCTCTTTCGTTGCGAGGTGGGAAGGAATTGTTTCCTGCTGGAGAGTATTTAGCGAGCATCCATTGTTGGGGGTCGGTGTGGGCGGCGTTGGTCCGTACGTTTTTGCTAAGAGTTCTTGGTATGACACTTATCCTATGACGCTTCAAGAAGTGGAGTCTTTTGATCCTACCAATGTGTTCACGGAAATATTGGCCAGTTTAGGAATTGTAGGGTTAATTGGGTTTATAGCGTTGTTTTTTGTTTTTTATAAAACATTTAAAGGTGTTCTTTTTAAAGATCAGGTTTCTCGGTCTGATAAAATCATAGCTAGTGCACTAGTTACCTCTCTTGCCATCACTTTATTTGTCTTACAATTTAATCAGGGACTTTTCCGGTCTTATGTGTGGATACACGGAGGTCTTGTTTATGGTTATCTGAATTATTTATTAACCCGCGCCTCAAATAGGTGACAAATTGCTTTACCTCATCCAGGATTTTTTTAAACTCCTCCTACTGAACTCAAAAGTTGGTTTTTGGCTGCGCCGGACATCCGCATCTCTGAGACCACCTCCATCGCTAGAGCTTATTCAAGTTGAGCTGCTTCGGTGTCGCTTCGCTGTCCCAAATCTGCGACACCGGCTTTGCCAAATTTCCAATTTTTGAATTCATTTGTGTATAAAAAGGGGATTGGGTT
>DATAHB010000006.1:0-25057 GCA_036263375.1 Rhabdochlamydiaceae bacterium
AATTGATTAATTTTGCAAGGGCCATATTAAAAATATGACCCTTGCAAAATTAATCAATTTAAAGCTGAAAAGTGCGAAAAGATCATTGAGAAATTTATTAGGATAGGTTCATGAGCTGTGGAGTGAAAATGGGGCGATCGACGGGGCTCGAACCCGCGACAACCGGATCCACAATCCGGTGCTCTAACCAACTGAGCTACGATCGCCATCAAAACAAGGGGACCATTCTAGTCGAGAGCCTTCTTTCCGTCAAAGATGTAAATAATTTCTTTGGGATTTTAGAAAGTCAATTTTTCTTTAAAAAACCCCTTCCCCAAAAAAGGGGACCTTTATATGATGTCAACGGCGCTGCCTGGAAGGGGATCGCTAGTGATACACAATAACGATGCAAAAACAGATACAGAAATTCGGGCTGCTTTCTCTTTTTTTATTTTCGGCACTCGCTCCTCTCTACGGAGAGAATGAGCCTCAAGAGAATACCTATACGATCAACTTCAAGGATGTTCCTGTCGTTGAGTTCATCAACTTTGTCAGCAAGATTTCCGATGCGAATTTCATCTTTAACCATAAAGACCTGCAGTTCAATATCACTTTATCATCAGGAAAGCCCGTTTCTTCGGATCACGTCGTCAAAGCCCTCGTGCAAATTCTGCGCGCTCATGGGTTTTCCATTGCAAAAGAGGAGGGGTATTTCATCATCCATAAAGGGGTGATGGAAGAGTATGCGGTGGCAGCTCAGGAAAATGCACCTTTAAGAACATATGAAAAGGCTTCGGAGAGTATGCCCCTGCAAGTGGAAGTACAGCCTCAAATCGCTGCATCGCCTCTTTTGCAGCAAAGCAACCCCAAATTTTTAGTTTATAAGCTGCAGTACCATACAGGGGATGAAATCGAGGAGACAATCAAGAAAATCGCAGGAGATCTCTCATGCAAGCCGGAAACCTCTTCTCAATACTTAGCGGCCTTGAAATCGGTTCAGTGGATCAAAGCGACAAACTCTTTGGTCTGTTCGGGAGATTCCGATTCTCTTGCCGCAGTGAAACAATTGATGCAAAGCCTCGATATCCAGCTCAAACAGGTCTTTATTGAAGTCCTGGTTGTCGAGACAGATGCTAAAAAGAGCCTGGACTTTGGTCTTCAATGGGCTGCCGGTGGAAAATATAAAGACTCGTTAGGAGTGGGAACTGGTAATTTCCCGCCCGGGAGCAAATCGAATTTCCCTCTCACGTTCCAAAGCATCAATGGCACAAACACTCCTGCAGGCCCTAGCCAAATTCCGATGGGCGGCGGTTTTGACATGGGTGTCATCGGAGATCTCATTTTCCATAAAGGACGTTCGTTTATCTCCTTAGCATCGCTCGTCTCGGCTTTGCAGGCTGACGGGGATGCGTCGATCGTCCTGAATCAAAAGATCATTACCCAGGACAATAAAAATTCTAAAATCTTTGTGGGAGACAATATTCCATTCACGGGATCGGTTGTCACCACCGTAGGTGCTGCACAGCAATCGACGGCTAATGTCGAATACCGCGATATCGGGGTCAACTTGAGTATTACTCCGCGCCTTGGCGATGATGATGTGATTACTCTCGATTTAAATGAAGAGATCACAGAAGCCCTTCCTAATGATAGTGCCTCAGCGGGGATCAAAACGACCAAGACGAATATGATGACCCACGTTCATGTTCCGGATAAGCACTTCCTGGTACTCAGTGGAATGGCCCGTAATACCAGAAGTCAACAGAAAACAGGATTGCCGTGTTTGGGAGGCCTTCCTCTGATTGGAGCGTTGTTTAGCAAAAAACAGAATGTTGATTCGAAACGGAATATCATCATCTTTGTCCGGCCCCATATCATCCGCTCCATGGATGACTACCGGAACCTGACGCAGCAAGAGACAAATTTCCAACGGCAAAACTCAGAACCTAAGGCGTTTGATCAAGCGACCGGCGCGTTCATGAAAGACAGAGAATCCTAAAATTACTGTGATGGCTGTGACCGCGGCTGTCATCGAAAAATCATGCATCCTCCACTGAAACTCATACAGCGCCGGGGGATGTGTCGCTATTTGCAAAATCAACTTTGTCAAACGTCTATTTAGGATATGAACCCAGGATCCGATAAAGGGTAAGGCGACGCCAACTATCAGGAATAAATACACCAGGGAGACAGCCGCAGGCAGGAAGAGGTTGTAGAGAAGGCTTAAGACGGGGAATTTGTGAAAGTGAAAAAGGATGAGCGGAAGCGTTACAAGATGGATCGCTCCGTTGAGAGCAAGTGTTTCGCGGCAGAAAAAGGAGAGAAGATGGCCATGCTGGTCTAAGAAGGGCATTTGGATAAGTTCTTTGAAGTGTCTGTGCGGGAAAAAACGGGTCAGCCATGATCTGAAAAGAGGATAAGTGACTAAGATTGCTGCCGTGCAAAGAAAGCTGAACTGAAAGCCGAGATGGAAAATCAGCAAAGGATCTTTGGCCAGCTGCCAAAGCAGTGCGATGCCAAGAGCATTGAGGGCGGAAATGCGCCAGCCTGTAATTTGGGCTGCTAAATAAAGAGAGATGCCGATCCAGGCGCGTTCGATGGGGGGAGAATCCCCCAAAATAAAGGCATAGGCTGTCAGAAAGAGGATGAGAAAGAGCGAGGCGGCGTTGTAAGGCAATATAAGACGAAAGAAGGATCCTAGGAGAAAGGCTAGGAGGGCAAACTGAAATCCGGAGATGCCCAAGAGGTGCAAGATCCCCAGGCGGTTGAATTCAAGGGCAAGGAGTCTGTCATCAATGTCGCCGGTGAGCATTGAGGTCAAGAAAGCGCGGCTTTTGGCATCGGTGAAATGTCGAGAAAGATACGCGCGGAGCTTGTTTTTAAGATTGAATCGCCATTCTGCAAGCCGAGAGGTTGGAGCAATTTCCCAAGAATGAACTTTAAGGACATAGCGGTGATGCCCTTTAGGGAAAAGTTTTCCCGTCACATGCAGGTCAGTGGAGCCGAGAGGTTGGGGTTGATTATGCCGGAAATAAATCCGGCAAGGGATGTTCTTGAAGGTTGCTTGATCTGAAGAAAATTCTTGAAGAATACCTTTAAAGTGGACCGAGCGCTCAAAGGGAGAGTGGCTGTAGGAAACAGATTCGACTTTAAAAGTGCCGGATCCTTCGAAGCCCTCTTCTTTTAAGTCGGGAAGAGTGTAGGACAAGAGTGCGAGAGTCCATCCTGCAAGACAAGCGAGGAGCCCGGAGAGGAGTTTTTGAGGATAGGTGTAAAGGCAAAGAATAAGCGGAAAGAAATAAGCAGGGTGAAAGGAAAGGGCAAAGACGATCCCGATCAGAAAAAGGATCCCGTAGAATAAAGCAGGAGCGGATAACCAGGTGTTTTTCAAGAATTAAAAATTAGACCTCTTTCGAAATTTAGGGTCCGTCGATTTTTTGGATTATTTTGGCCGATTTTCAACTTTTTTTACAGGGGTCATGTCAGCTTTCGGATATGACTCCTGTAAAAAAAGTTGAAAATCGGCCAAAATAATCCAAAAAATCGACGGACCCTAAATTTCGAAAGAGGTCTGTTATCCGAGAAACTCTCATTCGGATGTGCTTCTTAGAAGCTATACTACAGCTTCTTTAGACGTGTCTCGACAGAGCTGTAGATTAAACGGGCGCCGCGCTGGCCGGTTAAGTAGAAGATAAACCATTCGAACATGACGCTGAGGCGATTGCGGAAACCGATCAAATAGGCGATGTGGACAAAGCACCACATAAACCAAGCGAAGATGCCGTAGAGTTGAATGTTACCAATCCAAGCAATGGCTTTGCCTTTTCCGATGGTTGCCAAGCTTCCTTTGTCAAAATAGACGAAAGGAGGCCGCTCTCCTTTGGGGAGCTGATGTTTGAGAAGAGAGGCGACGTATCTACCTTCTTGGATGGCAACAGGGGCGACACCGGGAAGTGGCTTGCCGTCTTTGCCCAGTAATGTCGAAGCATCGCCAATGACAAAAATTTCAGGGAAGCCGGGGATGGATAAGTCGGATTCGACGATGACACGTCCTTGCCGATCGAGAGGGACATCGAGGGTTTTGAGGAGGGGAGAGGCTTGGTTTCCGGCGGCCCAAATGATGTTTTTGCAGGGATAAAACGTCTCTTCGACTTGAACGCCTTCTTCCGTGATGTTGGTCACTCTTTTTCCTGTGATGACGGTGACGCCAAGCTTTTCTAATCCTTGCTTGGCTTGCTCAGAGAGTTTTTCTGGAAAAGTTTGCAGGATGCGGGGCGCAGCTTCGATGAGGAAGATCTTGGATTCCTCGGGTTTGATACGGCGGAAATTTTTAAACATTGTTTTTTGGGCGATTTCAGAGATGGCCCCGGCCATTTCGACTCCGGTTGGGCCTCCGCCGATGATCACAAAATTAAGATATTTTTCGGTTTCAGCTTTGCTATCGAGCCGCTCGGCTTTTTCGAATGAAATTAAGATCTCTTCCCGGATCGTAAGGGCATCTTTGATAGTCTTGAGACCGGGAGCAAATTTTTCCCACTCATCCATGCCGAAGTAAGAGTGTCTGGCTCCGACGGCGAGGACAAGGTAATCGTAACCGATTTTTTCCCCATTGCCGAGAATGACATGATGATTTTTTTTATCGATTCGAACGATTTCGCCCATCATGACGGTGATGTTGTCCTGCTTGCGTAAAATTTCTCGGATGGGAATCGCGATTTCGCCAGGAGACAGCGCTGCGCTGGCAACTTCATAAAGGAGGGGCTGGAAGAGATGGTGATTGGTCTTATCAATGAGAAGGATATCAAAAGGTGTTTTCTTGAGTTTTTTTGCGACATTGAGACCGGCAAATCCCCCGCCTACTATCACAACTTTTTTATTTATCATATCCTCCTCTTAGCAGTTTGGGACTTTTCTGTAGACTAAAATGCGAAGAGATAAAAAGAAGATTTTCAAAAACACTCAAGCTCCGTACAATACCTGGCAGAAATCAACGGCCTTGAAAGCCTGTCCACAAATTAAGGCTTCGTCATTTCAAGAAACTGTCGAGGATGAACGTGAAAAAAATTGTGCATAAAGTTAAAGTCAAAAATGTCCTGGGGCTTCATGCGCGTCCTGCGGCAATGATAGCGAAATTGCTGCAAGGTTCGAAATCCCAAGTTTCTATTTCTTATCGACAAGAGACTGTCAATGCGCGGAGCATCATGAGTATTTTGATGTTAGCGATCAAAAAAAATAGCCTCATTATTTTGACAATAGAGGGTGAGGATGCCGAGGAAACATTTGAAAAGCTCAGCTCGGCTTTTGAAAATCTGTTTGGAGAGATTGATAGTTGAAAGCTCCGAATGAACGAGATCAGGAAATTTATTTGAAGGGAGCACCGGTTAGCGATGGAATCGCGATCGGGATTCCTATTTTTTTAAGTTATGCCGACGAGCATGATATTCCTGATTTCCCGATCAGCACAGGCGAGGTGGACAGTGAAATCGCCCGCTACCGAGAGGCGCTCTCTTCCAGCCGCGAAGATTTAAAAAAACTTCAGGCTGATCTCTCAGGGGAAGGGTCAAAAGAAGTCGCCTCTATCATTGGGACGCACATCGAGATGCTCGACGATCCTCTCATGACGACGCACATGGAGACAAAAATTCGTGAAATGCTCAAGAATACTGAGTCGGTCTTTCATTCTGTGATCAATGATTACGAAAAAAGGTTTAGTGAAACAAACGACTCTTTTTTCAGTGAGCGACTTTCAGACTTTAGAGATCTATCGAAAAGGGTTCTTAGAAACCTCTGTGACTCAGAAGACATTTGCCTGAATAATATCCCTCCCAACTCGATCGTGTTTGCTAAAGAGTTGATTCCTTCAGATACAGCTTCTCTTCAAGCGACAAAGATCAGTGCATTTGTCACGCAAAGCGGCGGCGGCACATCCCATGCAGCATTGATCGCGCGGGCAAAGGGGATTCCATATGTCGCGAGTGTCGATATGGAGATCCTTAAAAATGCAAAAGGTAAATGCGTCATCGTCGATGGCCTCACGGGTGACATTATTGTCAATCCCTCCGATCTGACGTTAGAAAAATACGAACGATTGAAAAACCGGCTTGCGCAGCAGTATCAGCAGCTGGAAAAAGATCGCAATCTCGCTGTAGAAACCTTGGATGGCTATTCTTTAAGCCTCTATGCGAACGTCAATACCGGCAATGACATTGATTTAGTCCATCACCATGGAGCGCAAGGGATCGGTCTTTTCCGTTCGGAATACCTCTTCATGCAAGATCCTTCTCTATTTTTTGATGAAGAGAGGCAATATTTGATTTACCAACAGATGCTAAAACGGACCAAGGGGCTCCCACTCACCTTTCGAGTGTTAGATTTGGGTGGGGACAAATGTTTTGACCTTTTTGAAGAGATGGCCAAAGAGCCCAATCCTGTCCTTGGATGTCGTGGGATCCGCTTTTTGCTCCGAAGGACTGATGTATTTAAAACGCAGCTCCGGGCGATTTTACGAGCGGGTCATGGCTATGCTCTCCGGATTTTATTTCCGCTGATCTCCGATATTCACGAGTTTCGTGAAGTCAAACGGATCATCGAAGAAGTGAAAGACGAGCTCAAAGCTCGAGGCGTTTCTTATCATCTTCAACCTTTACTCGGATGCATGTTGGAAGTCCCTTCAGCTGTTTTGATTGCGGATGCGGTAGCCCAAGAGAGCGATTTTCTGGCTCTGGGGACCAATGATCTGATCCAATACACCCTTGGCATCGACAGAAGCAATCCCGGTATGAGCGATTTCTATTATCCGACGCATCCTGGCATCATCCGAATGATAAAGATGACAATCTTGGAAGCCAAACGTTTCCAAAAACCTGTTACCATCTGTGGGGAGATTGCTTCGAATCCGCTCTTTACTCCGCTACTGATTGGCCTCGGAGTTCAGAATTTTTCCTGCGCTCCTCGTTTTATCCCGATTATCAAACGGACCGTGCGGAATTTATCGTTGCTTAGCTGCTGCGATATTGCTGAACATGTGCTCACGCTCAGAACATCTGCAGAAATTGCCTCGTATCTTGCCCAGTGCCTGCATGGATCTGAAGAACAGACAACGCTCAAGCGCGACGCTGAAGATATTTAGACACACAAATTATCCGATTGGTATTAGCACAGCTTCTTAAAAAGGGAGTCCACCCATACCTTGCTGGGTTTGGGCTTGGATTTGAGCGTGGGCGTCTGCATAGGCGGCTCGGATGAGGTCTTGGAGACCCTCTACATCATTGGGATCGACGCACGCAGGTTTGATTTTGATGTCTTTAAGCTCATGTTGGCCATTGAGGACGAGTGTGACAAGGCCATTGCCGGCTGATCCGGTCACTTCAAGCGCCCGCATCTCTTCTTGAATTTTTGTGTATTGCGATTCGAATTGTTTGGCTTGCTTCTTGAGTTTTGAAAATCCGCTTCCCATGAACCTGTCCTCCTTTAAAAATCCTTTTTTAGGCTGCCTTCGAGCTCAACGGCCGCGAAGCGCAGGAGTGTAGCATATCGGTTTTTTTGCGCGCGAGTCTGTTCAATAGGTTGAGATTCTGCTTTAGGAGGGATCACTTCAACTTTAGGCGCCGGTATTTCCATTTGGACGGTAGCAGGCTCCGGTTTGGGTCTAGGAACTTGAACAACCTCCACTTTAGGAGGAGTTTCCACTTTGGGGGCCGGGGGTATGGGTTTAGAGAGCGTACTCAAAAGATTTTGCTCCTGAAGTTGGTGTGAAAGTTCCTGCGATTGAGTTGTCAAAGATAGGGGTTGTGTTTCTGCAACACTACCCCTATCTTTGACAATCTCAATCCCAGGGCTTTGGCGCGGTCCAATGACAAGATTTTGATGAAACGGAGTGCTAGGCACTTCAACTTTTTTTTCTACGGGCCGAGGGATGGCTCCGCTTTCGATTTCTTCAAGGCGGCGGACGAGCGTGGGGAGCGAGATGCGTTTTTGGCTCCGGATGAGGTGTAGGAAGATCATCTCGAGTGTGATGCGTTTAAAGGGAGTGCGGTGGATTTCTTTATACCAATGGAGCAGATAGTCGAGGATATAAAGGCAATGTTCTTGGGTATAGAAGGCTGCAGCGCGGGAGTATTCTTTTCGGTCTTTCTCATTGATATACGCAGCAGCGGGAAGTTGCATTTTTAGGAGCAGGATGGAGCGGTAATGTTCAATCAATCCATCGAGGAAAACGGAGAGGTCTTTGCCGGATGAGAAAACTTCAGTCGCGAGTTCAAAGGCAAAAGAGAGGTTGTACGATTCGATAGCTTGGTCGAGTTGGAAATACATCGAGCGGGGGCTGATGCCAAGGATTTTTGCTGTTTCATCGTAGGTGAGGGGGCCGTTGGTGTAGCAGAGGAGCTGATCCAAAAGGGATTCAGCATCGCGAAGGCCCCCTTCGGCAACATGGGCAATGAGTTGGAGAGCTTCTGGTTCAACGGCCGCACCCAGATCGGCGCCGATCTGTCCGAGTTTGGCGATGATCTGGTCGGCTGTGAGCCGGTGAAGATCGTACCGTTGACACCGGCTGGTGATGGTGGGAAGGACTTTGTGGGGTTCTGTCGTCGCAAAAAAGAATTTAACAGTGCTGGGAGGTTCTTCGAGAGTTTTTAGGAGAGCATTGAAGGCCTCTTTTGTGAGCATGTGGACTTCGTCGATGATGTAAATTTTATACTTGCTGCTGGCGGAGGCATAGGCAACGGTCTCGTTGATCTGTCGGATATCGTCAATGCCGCGGTTGGAGGCACCGTCGATTTCCATGACGTCGAGGGATCTGCCTTGGGTGATATCGAGACAAGAGGGGCATTCATTGCACGGTTCGCCATCGTCTTCGAGGGCCTGGCAATTGAGGGCTTTGGCAAAGAGGCGGGCTAGGGTGGTTTTCCCAGTTCCTCGGCAGCCGCAGAAGAGGTAGGCAGGGGCGATTTTTCCCAGTTTAATGGCATTTTTTAGAGTAGTGACAATCGCATCTTGCCCCACAATGCTTTTGAAGGTCTGGGGGCGGTACTTTCTAGAAATATTTTGGTACATGGATGGAAGTATATCGGCTTTCAGACCCAGATGCAAGGGTTGCCGTAAAAGGGGCTTTGGAGCATGCTTAAGAGGAGAGGCTATGTTAATGGCTTTTGAAAAGGCTAAAGACTTTCTTTCCAGGTCAAATTGGTTTGACCAAGAAGGGTGGATGAAAAACGCTCTAACTGGTTGTGTGTTAGTCTTGTGTTTGGGCCTTTTTCTTAATTTTAGAGAGATTCGTGTCGATCACCTCGAGCTCAACGGGGTCGCTGATAAATATGTTCTAGCTCAGACCGAATTTGAGTTTCCTGATATCGAGGCAACGCGCCTGCTAAAACAAGAGTCGATCCGTGACCTGGGTAAAATCTATTATATTCAAGACACAGATGTCTTTAAAGCCGAAAAAAAAATCCATAGTTCGCTTGTAGACAGGCCCTTTTGGCGGCATGAACTTCCTTCTATTTCCTTTGAAGAACAAATCCAAGCCAGTGAAACTCTGCGCGATGTGTTATTGAAAGTTAAATTTGCTGATCAAAGGACGCTAGGGAAGCTCAGGCAGATGGGGCAGTTTTCTAAAAATTATGTTGTTTATCCAACGAGTGAAGAGATCCTGGGAGATGATAGCTGGGAGCAAATTGAACAGGCGGCTTTTTTAGTCAGAACTCCTGCAACACAATTTATTTTACAGCAGTATAAAAACCAGCCTTGGTCCTTGCAAGAGGACCTGGAAAAGCAGCATTTTTTAAGCCATTTGATCAAAGACTCTATCCCTCTTAAGATGACTAAAGTTCTTCCGGGCAGCCGCATAATCAATGCGGGCGATAAGATCACCCTGCGGCATATCGCTATGCTGAAGGGGATGAAGAAAAAACTGCTTGCAGAGCAGCAATTTTTTAACGTCACATCGCTTCTGGGCAGTTTTGGGCTGGCGCTACTCATGGTCATGATGGCATGGACATATTTGAAAACACTTTATCCACATGCGTTGCAATCTTCAGAAAAAAAAGCGCTGATGGCAACCGTCGTTATCTTCGCACTTTTAGTCGCCAAAGTCGCCGAATATTTCTTGGTCAATCGGGTGGGATATTTGGCAGATCTATGCCGGTTCCCGGTATTTGTTCCACTCGTCACGATCATGCTGGCGATTTTGATCGATCGTAAAGTCGCCATGATCATTTCACTCTTTGTTTCATTGATCCTAGCCACCTCTCTGATTGTGCATTATCAACATTTTCTGCTCATCAATGTGACGGCATCTTTAGTTGCGACTATTCTTGTTAAAACCGTGCGTAAGAGAAAAGAGATCTTCGAGATTTGTGCCAAAGTATGGCTGGTGACGCTGCCATTTATCTTGGGCGTCAACCTATTGGAACGGATGGCATGGGATTACCATATTTTGATTGATATGCTAACGTCGCTGGTTTCGATGACCCTCACCGGGGTTTTAGTCGTGACTATCCTACCTATTTTAGAGTCGACCTTTGGTGTTGTCACTGATATGACGCTGCTAGAATCGGCCGATTTAAGCCATCCTCTCTTAAGACGCTTGAATTTAGAAGCTCCTGGGACTTATCGCCACTCTTTGTCCGTCGCAGCGCTGGCAGAAGAAGCGGCGCTCGCGATCAATGCCAATCCGATTTTCTGCCGTGTGGCGTCGTTATATCATGACATTGGAAAGCTCTCGCAGCCGCAGTATTTTACTGAGAACCAGTTCTGCGGTTTCAATATGCATCAGTTGCTCACTCCTCTAGAATCAGCTCAAGTGATTATTGCACACGTTTCGGAGGGGGTGAAGTTGGCAGAGCAGTACGAGCTGCCGCCAAGTTTGATCGATGTGATTCAAGAACACCATGGCACAGGGCTTGTTTATTATTTCTACCATGCTCAGATTGAAGAGTCCCGTGCAAAAGCGGTTGTGATTGAAGAGTGCTGTTTCAGATATCCCGGGCCGACGCCCCGCTCAAGGGAATCTGCCATTATTATGATTGCTGATTCAGTGGAAGCGGCTTTTAGAGCAATGGAAGAGGTTTCAGAAAAAGCAGTGGGTGAACTTGTCGAATCGATCGTCTCGGATAAGGTGCGCGAGCACCAGCTCGATACGTCGAAGCTGACGTTTGATGAGCTGGAAGGCATTAAAAAAGCGATGATCCGTTCACTCATCTCCAATGCGCATAGCCGCATCAAGTATCCGGAAAAACCCGTTGCAGTCGTCTGGAAGACGGAAGAAGCCTTTGTTCAGCTGAGGTAGTTGTAAAATTAACTCTTGTCAAAGGGGCGAGCGTCATAAAAAAGCTCTATCTTTGTGATCAATCCATTTTCAAAAGTCATGAGAGCAGAGCTAGAAAAAGGACCAACAGGTTCCGGACAGTCCAGATCATAAACGACCATAGCTTGGTTATTTGATCCAAACTTATACTATTTCCAAGAAATAACGTCATAAATTACACAGTGTATTTTGCCGAGCATCAAAGCCTGGAGCGAGAAGCCAACTTGAGTAAGTTGGTTCGAGTGAAGGCGAAGGCGCGCAGGTAAAAGACACCTGTAATTTGTGATTTTATTTTTTGGGAATGGTATTAGCCCGAACATTCAAAGTCTTGAAAAGTGAGGCTTTTTGTAGCTTCAATAACAGCTTCTTTGCCTTTCAATTTTGCAAGAGGACCGATAAATTGAACATCTGAGGGCCGTTGTTGCGCAAATGAGAAGCTGCGAGGCTCGACGGGAGCGCCTGTCTAAAACCGCCGGCTCAAAAAACATTTGCGCAACAACGCCATGTAACTTTACGACGGTTATTTAGAAGGAATTTTGTGCGAAAGATCGCGAAAAGAGGCGCAAAATTTCTTAACAATCTTTAGGCGGGCTTACTTAAGGCCCGACTCTCGTTCCTACGTTATTTAAGAAATTCACCTGCAGTGCACCCGGAACGCCCGAGACATCGACAAATTGATACCCTGGAACGAAAGGAGTGGTATAAGAGATATTATTTTGCAGCGTAAAAGTTGTTATTCCTACGGCTCCTCCAACTGGAGGAAATAATTGCGTGTAAACACCTGCCACGGCATTTTGAATACCGGCAGGCATGTTAATAAAGTTATCTTGAATAAGGATATTCGTAGGCGCTTCAAGAATTGCACTGGTAAAGAAAATGGCAGATGGAAAATCATTCCCGAGGCTAGTTTGAGAATTGAAATAGTTCCCTTTAATTGTGATATTTACCGGGAATGATGGAAGACGAGTATAAATTGCAATACCTTGGTCAAATCCAGATAAATTTGTTAATCCTGAAATAACATTACCTTGGATGAGCAAGTTTCCAGATCCAAACACCAGTATCCCATATTCATCTAAAGCATCGCCACTTAAGATTTGGTTATTAGAAATCACGGACATTCCAAAATCTTGACTAATATCTATACCATTAGCATTATTGTACACAATAATCGTGTTATCATGAATATAAATATCCGGAAAATATGATACGATTGCTCCAAAATCAGAAGTAACAATCCCTGTCTGACTGAGTACAAAGAGTCCAGCAACTTCACTACCGATGTTGGTTCGTACCACCGTTGTGTAAGGACTTGTGAGCTGGGGAAGATTTTTTGTTAAAGCAGGAATAGAGACCTGGCCGTAGGTGGTCGAAAGCCCGAATTTCGCACCCGACCCAATCAATTTCTGATAGGGTTGCAGGACAACACCTTGATCCATCCCTTGGCTTGTCCCGTCTCCTGGGAAGACGTAAATAATATCACCAGGCCCCGAGGCATTTTGGGCGGCAGTCAACGTAGGGAAGGGAGATTCGTAGGTTCCTGCTGAATGGCTCGTATTATCCACAAACCAGAAAAAGTAAGGGCTTCCAGTTGCTGGATTGACCATCGTTTTATGGCGACGCTTTTTATCGACAGGAATGATCTCAAATCGGTCAACTGGTTGAACCGATCGTCTCGATAATGTACAGCTTCGATCGGATAACGATTTCTTTCTTGTAAAGGGAATGATTAGGCTCAATTGCCCTTGACCTAGCCATCGAAAAGTCGGGTCGTAAGAAGTGCTACCTTCCAGCCTTAAGTAATCAAAGAAAGTAACAGCTGCTCGAGCCTCTCCACCCCAGATCACTTTCCCTTGTCCTTCTAGATAATAGGGGCCCGCAGCGAAATAGAAGGGAGCGTGTTTAAACGTATCGATATGAGCTCCCACCTCAGCGTTTGCACCTTTAAAAGCAAATTCATATTTGCGCGAAAGGAAAGCGTGATGTCCTCTAAATCGATGAAATTGGGGATGAGAAAGAGAGCTTTTCGTCTCTCCCACGGGTAAATACCCATTCAACCGGAAATCCCAGATCTCTCCTAAAGACTCAAAGCCTAAAGCTATTTGGTTATAGTGGTGACGGTGAGTGTTACGATAGTCGTAATAAGCATTAATCCCCCAAATGCGCGATGGAGTTAAATAACGGAGCCCGATTCCTGCATTCGCAGCTAGTCTGCCGCTATCAAAAACGTGCCCTCTCACATCCAAAAAGGGAACCCATTCTCTCTTCCACGGATCAAGGGGAGCAAAAAAGGTTTCCAGTGTCGTGTACCCCTCTTTATAACCAATCCCCCGAGGTTCTATATGCCGCACCGTTGCACGCATGGGGAAAATCGCCGGTTGGCAGGGAGTCAGTTCTTGAGATTTACTGAGAGCTTGTAAGTTTAAAGAGCAGCTCAACAAGAGCGAAGTCAACAAATATTTTTTCATGCAAATATAAATTTACACCCTCGAAATTAAAATAGCAATGGGATTCTCCACAGAGGGCAATCCTTCTCTACCGCGTTCTTTTTCTCATTTGCGCAACAACGCCTCAACGTCAGATCGAGTCACGATTTTGAAAAAATCATAAAGGCTATAGGGAAAAACAATATCCGTGTTTTACTAGCCGATCGAGAGTTTATAGGGGAAGCTTGGTTACGTTTTCTCATCGAAGAAGAAATCTCCTTTGTCATCCGAGTCAAGCGAAATTTTATGATCGAAGGCATTCGGAATGGATATGCAGTTCCTATAGGGACATTGCTGAGAAATTTAGGACGAAAGAAAAAGCTCGAGAATCAAAAGGTCATTCTCTGGAAACACCATTTATTTGCTTCTGTTAGACGAGTCAAAGGGGCAAAAGAACCCATGATCGTGGTGTCGAATCGAGCATTAGAGACTCCGTTGGAGCTGTACTGCTGGAGATGGGGAATAGAGACGTTGTTCTCATGCTTAAAATCCCGAGGGTTCAGGTTAGAAGAGACCCATATGGTGGATCCTATCAAAATAGAAAAACTCCTCTTTATCCTGGCTATCGCAGTCTGCTGGGCTTATAAAATCGGAGAGCTTAAAGCTCGTCAGATTCCCATCCCTGTCAAAAAGCACGGCCGCAAGCAGAAAAGTCTGTTCCGGCTCGGCCTTAATCTCATCCGGGAGGTGTTGTTTAAAGGGAATGAGTGTCTCTTGAGAGGGCTCTCTGTCTTACGTTATCTAGGCGTTGTTATTGAGGAGGTTGCTCTATGAAATCATTTTTTTGTCGTGTACAATGGTTGTCATCGATTGGATTTGGACAGACTGTAAATCCCTCGTCTTCGGACTACGTTGGTTCGAGTCCAACCGCCCCCAAAAATAAAGCCCCGCACCAGCGGGGCTGTTTTTTTTAGTGGGCGGAGGAGGCCAACTGCTTGGCCTCCATTTGGACGAGCAGTGAAGTGGCATGCTTGCCACGAACCGGCGGGTGGCCCGGAGTTCAATCGTTATCAAAAATAAAAAGTAGAGCGGTAAATATTGCTGAAGACTAATATAGTCTTGCTAACTACCCTCCGAAGGAATATTTATGATTGTTACGCTACCTTCCTGGATTAACTGTTGCTGGCGATCCTCGGAAACAGGAGAGGATATCCAGCCACGTCGTCGCTATTGGCAGATATTCCCAGATTCAGAAAATATGACCGACCTTGAGATAGTCGATCTTACGTTTCGTATAATGGCCATCCTAGGTGTCTACACTCTGATAGTATTTGAGAATCCTACAAATCATCCCCTCATATGGAATTTTTGGTTCATTTTTACTAGTATTAATGTAGGCGGTGCGTATTTTGGTGCTGAATCGTTAGATAGACTAAGCAGTGAGCTGTTTAGTGAAATGCGGCGTAATTTTCCTGAGGAGAGCTTGCCGGTTTAAAAAGCTTCCCCAATCAAAAGTGCGGAATGAGCCAACTGCTTGGCTCATATTTAGAGCAGACTTACTTAGCTAGCAATTGTTGCACGGGCTACTTTCAAAAAGGGGTAAGGGCGCGTTATTCTTCGTCAAAGGGGCTTGAGCCCTTAAAATATAAATCGACTCTTGCTCGCCTCTCTGATTTAAACAGCAATGAGTGAATTCATATTCCCTTGTAATACAATCGCTTCTACATGCAATCCAAGACACTGTCTCCGTAATTTCTCCCAATCAAAAGTTCTGAATGCGTCCAACCGCCCCCAATTCTCATAGAGAAAACATCTCCATTAATCCTTAGTGTTTTTTATCTATACCTCTCGATTGGCTTGAAGTTGGGCAGTTCTTCTAATTTATACCATTCCCAAAAAATAAAATCACAAATTACAGGTGTCTTTTACCTGTGCGCCTTGGCCTTCACTCGAACCAACTTACTCAAGTTTGCTTCTCGCTTCAGGCTTTGGTGCTCGGCAAAATACACTGTGTAATTTATGACGTTATTTCTTGGAAATGGTATTACTTACGGCTTGTTAGATCTTGCTTCAGCGAAGAAATCAATGTTTCTAGCTTTTTGCTACAAGCTTCTAGCCCTTTCTCAATCGAGTCTGTCGTGTTCTCCGCTGCGAGATAGATTTTAAGTTTGGGTTCTGTTCCGGAAGGCCGGATAATGATTTTGCTTTTGTCTTCGAGTCGATAGAGAAGCACATCGGAGCGGGGAAGATTTTCAGAGGTGCCTTTTAAATAATCTTCGGTGGAGACGATTTTTTGTCCGGCTAGCATGGATGGAGGATTGTTGCGGAGTTTTTCCATCAAATGCCCGATGGTATCGACTCCTTTTTTTCCTTCTTCGAAAGTGAGAGAGAATTGTTTTTCGCGAAAGATACCGAATTTTCGATAGATTTCATAGAGAAGATCAACAAGGGTTTTGCCTTGCTCTTTCATCTTCATCGCAATTTCGGCAAAGAGACATCCAGCGATCATGGCGTCTTTATCACGGGCATAGGTTCCCATCAGATAGCCGTACGACTCTTCAGCCCCGAAGAGAAACTGATAGCTGCCGGGTTTTTGCTCCCACTGATGGATTTTTTCTCCGATGTACTTAAATCCGGTTAGGACTTCAAAGCATTTGACCTGGTAGGCATCAGCGATTTTTTTAAGAAGTTCTGTGGTCACAATCGTAGTTACGATTGCTCCTTTAGGAGGCAGCTTTTTTTGAATTTTGAGGGTATCACAGATGAAGTACGCGGCAATGGCTGCTTGTTCATTTCCTGAAAGCGTGACGGGCTTGTCGTGATGTCGGACGACTACGCCAAGCCGGTCGGCGTCGGGATCTGTCGCAATCAGAATGTCATTTCCCGTTTGGACGAGATCGAGAGTTCCATCTTTGAGGGCTTCAGGGTATTCGGGGTTGGGGAAATGAACTGTGGGGAAATTTCCATCCGGGACAATTTGCGAGGCGACTAAATGGGGAGGAGAAAATCCCCACCGCCGCAGAGCTTCAGGCATCAGGGTAATGCCGGTGCCGTGCAGACTGGTGTAGCAGATTTTCAGTGATCGGTGGTCTTCGCCGGGGAAATGCTGCAAAGCAGATAAAGCGCGGAGATAGTCTTCATCGAGTGTGGTGTTGACGGAGATGATGAGGGGATCATCGAGCTTGGCCAATTGGATCTGAGACGGAGAAGAGAGGGCATCGACTTCGGCAATAATCCCCGTATCATGGGGGGGGACGACTTGTCCGCCGTCTTGCCAAAAGACTTTGTAGCCGTTGTATTCCTTGGGATTGTGCGAAGCGGTGATCATCACGCCGGCCTGAGCTTTTAAATGGCGGGTAGCGAAGGAGGCATACGGAGTAGGACGGAGCTCTTCCATCAGGAAGGCTTTGATGCCGTTTCCTGCGAAGACTTTTGCCGATTCCTCTGCAAATTCATGCGAATGGTGACGGCTATCAAATCCGATGACGACGCCACTCGAGGGATTGCCATGTTTTTTGATATAATTGGCAAGACCTTGGCTGGCTTTGCGGATGGTGTAGATATTGATCCGGTTGCTGCCGGCGCCCATGATGCCGCGCAGGCCCCCCGTGCCAAACGCAAGGTCGGTATAAAAAGCATTCGTGAGTTGATCACGATTTTTTAGGAGCGCGCGAACCTCTTCTTTTGTCTCTTCGTCGTAATAGGGGTCGTCCAGCCAGCTTTGCGCGCGCGCAAGAATTGTAGGATCGGTCACTTAGTTCTCTCCGTTTCGATAGCCTCAAACGATACCACGGGAGCTTCTGGATGGTCAATACCTTCGCACCGCTGGGCCGTTTCTTTCCATGCCTCTGGCGTCTCGAGATTTTCACTCCACCAAGGGAACGTGCGGCATTGTTTGGGACGAACGGAGTAAATGGTGCATTTGCTCCCTTTCAGAAAAACGCAATCGTACGAAATTTTGTTTTCCAGTAGGGAGATTCTTCCAAAGATCGAACGAGTGTAGCGGCGAATAAATTCGTCTTTGGGAAGTTGAAGATGACCTGCGATGGCATCGATTTCTGCAGCAGAGAGCCAGACATAGCCAGGCTCTTTTGAGCAGCAGTGGCCGCATCCGGTGCATTGAAATTTTAGACCTTTCTTATACCACATAGGTTTCTTGATGGGAGGCTTGCCACTTGCCGTCTTTCCAGATGAAAACCTCGGCCGAGATTTTTTCTTGAGAGAGCGTGAGTTGATGCCAGGTGCCGCTATCTCGATGGACTGTTGAGCCACTATCTAGGATGATGGGCAGCTGGCTGGCGCGCAGGTCAGCAAGGCACTGGCGATGGGTATGGCCATGGCAGTAGACTTTTACTTGAGGAAATTTTTCAAGGATTTGACGCAGCTCTGCACCACGATGGAGTCTTTTGCGGGGATGTTCATGTTGGAAAAATGGGAAGTGATTGAACAGAATGACTTTTTCATTGTTAGGCAGTTTAGAGAGAAACTCGATTAGGTTTTCTTCGGTTGTTTTTGAGAAGAGGCCGGAAGAAAAGAACCAGGAGGTTGCCAAGGCTGTATCAAGGCCTACGAGCCACCAGTCATCGGAGAGTTTTTGGGTTGTCATGCCATGCTCTTTCAAGTTATACAGGCTGGACGAGTCCCACTTTGTCGGAAAGTAATCGTAAAAGAGCTCCTCCCGATGGGCCTTGCGGGTATATTGGTCGTGGTTGCCGGGGATGCAGAAGACTTTGATGCCTTCGGCTTGCAGCGATTCGATGAACTCGCGGGCTTTTTGAAACTCTGCGGGGGCAGAGGTTGTCGAGAGATCTCCCGTGATCAAGACATGGGTGATCCCTTGGGCTTTGTAAAGCGCAGGCAGCGATGCTAATCTGTCATGGGAAAAGATTCTGCGGCGTCCAAAGAGGAAGTTGAGGTTTCCAAGCCATCGTTTAGAAAAAAATTGCGCGGGATTCCAGTCCCAATTCGAAAAATGGAGATCCGAAAGATGAGCGAGTTTCATGAAACTATCCGCAAAGTTTATGACCGTTTTTTGGTCATTTGGCGTGTCATGACTTTCCGTTTGGCCTGCGTTTGTTTGCCAAGGGTTTTAATCCACCGTTTTCCTTCCATTTGAGCGACATGGGGAGGAGATTGGACATCGATCATTCCGGTATTTGTGCGCTTGGAATGGGGTCCTTTTTGTTTCGCTCTTTTCATCTCAAGATTTTTTTGAAACGCTTTCAAAGAAGCCTCTTCTTTTTTTCGCTTCTTTGCGGGGAGTCTAGACAAGAGGGCTTTAGGTGTGTTACGATCGGCTTGAAGGGTGGAATCTGGGAGACCGGCCGATGCGCGTAGCTCTTTTTTCATCTTCTTGCGGGCACGTGCAGGCATCGGTTGCTTGGATTTGTTCATTTTTGAGCTCCTTATTGTCCTATTATAGTATAAAATGTTAAAAAATTACCAGGAATTCATTCCGAAAGTTTATCTTTGTCTCCGGCGATATTCGTTTGCTATTTTTAAAAAAGATTTGATGGCGGGGGTCACCGTCGGAATTGTGGCCCTTCCACTGGCGATGGCGTTTGCGATGGCATCGGGCATTGAGCCAGAAAGGGGTCTTTTCACTGCGATTATTGCCGGGTTCATCATCTCTTTTTTAGGCGGCAGCAAAGTCCAGATTGGAGGTCCGACAGGAGCCTTCGTCGTTGTCGTTTATAGTGTTGTCGAAAGGCATGGCTATGACGGGCTGGTGATTGCTACTCTAGTGGCGGGGGTTCTTCTCCTTCTCATGGGGGCTTTTAGGTTAGGATCGCTCATCAAATTTGTCCCGCATCCGCTCATTGTCGGGTTCACGACAGGGATTGCCGTGGTCGTCTTTTCTTGTCAGATCAAAGATTTGATCGGGCTCCATATGGTCGAGGTACCAGTTCATTTCATTGAGAAATGGAAAGCGCATTTTCAAGCGGCGCATACGTTTGATTATTTGACGGCCATCGTCGGGATTTCGACCGTGGGACTGATCTTATTTATCAAACGGTTTTTCAAAACGGTGCCTTGGGGGATTGCCAGCATTATCATGGCAACAGCCATCTGCTGGGCCTTGCATTTGGACGTCCCGACGATTTCAACCCGTTTTGGTCAGCTTCCCCGCACGCTGCCTATGCCTTATTTTGATTTCGATTTCCACCGTGTGCTTGATGTCATGCCCGATGCCATTACGATTGCCCTGCTGGCGGGGATTGAATCGCTGCTTTCTGCGGTGATTGCCGATGCTGTGACGGGTGGCCGCCATAAGCCCAATTGCGAATTGATTGCCCAAGGACTTGCCAACATCGGATCCGTGGTTTTTGGAGGGATGCCGGCAACGGCTGCCATTGCAAGAACGGCAACCAATATCAAGACCGGAGCGCAAACACCTATGGCAGGGATGATCCATGCGGTAGTTGTTTTCCTGCTTTTATTTACCTGTTCGTCTTTAGTGGGCCATATTCCCCTTGCATCGCTAGCGGCGATCCTCGTTGTTGTGTCATGGAATATGAGTGAACTTCCTCACTTTTTCCGACTCATGAAAACCTCCCGCAGCGATGTGGTGATTTTACTCACAACGTTTTTCTTGACCGTCCTGATCGATCTGACAGTTGCTGTCGAAATTGGTATGCTTCTAGCAGCGTTCTTTTTTATGAAGCGGATGAGCGACGTTAAACATGTGATTGCGCCGGATCAAAAAGATCAGGAGAAAGGGATCGAGATCTATAAGATGCGGGGGCCTTTTTTCTTTGGCGTCTGCGACCAGTTGAAAAAGATTGTCCATGACATGAATCCTCCGCCGAAACTCTTTATTTTGCGGATGAAGCATGTCCCTGTTTTAGATGCAACTGCGCTGCAGACTTTCCGCGAGCTGCACGACAGGTGCGCACTTCATAATACGAAGATCGTCCTCACTGAGGTTCAGCCCGAACCCGCCCTGCTCTTGCAGCAATATGGCCTTGGCCAGCTTGTTGATCAAGAGATCTTGTTCCCAGAAAAAAAACCAACTATTTGATCTTATAACAGACTAAAAATCAAAATTTTTATGAGCGGTCAGAATAAGCGGCTGAGTTCATCAAACGCGCTTAAGACGCGTCCGCTAGAGATAAAATACTTCCAATTTTTTTTAAAAAACTTCCAATTGGGGATCCAAGGAGAGAGGGTGACAACAGAACCTTCCAGCCATCCAGGTCTCCAGAGGTTCATCCGCTCTTCTAGATCTGCGACGATAACAGTTGGAATCTGAAGATTGGAAGCTAGGTGGCCCACTAGTGAGTCATTTCCGATCACAAAGCCGGACTGATAGACATAGGCGGCTAGATCATCAAGGGAAGAAAATTCCGGAACAAAAACAGGTTCAAAACCGCGCTGTTTCAACCCATGGGCGACCTCTTGGAATTTTTCTTTCAGCCAGTTTTTATCTTCCAAGCTGCTGGTGTGATGGATCAGGACGCGTTTCCGGTGGAGGCGGTGAGATAAATGCGGGGGAGGATTGATACCGTTTTCTTTCGAAGGAGTATCGACATCTAAAAGAGAAGCAATCGATTCAGCGATATTTTCCACCATCGGGATGTCGGGGTTAAAAACGCGATCAAAAGACGATAGGGGACCGTTCTTCTCGGAAGTGTAGGTGGGGTAAAAAATAGAGAGCCGGTCGCGGTATTTTTCTTTGAGAGCATTGACACGCTCGGAATTGTCGTTTTGCGCAATCATCCATTCGTCGTTAGAAAAAATCCACTGGGTATCAAAATTCAAATGGGGGAACCAATTTTGCAATTCGGGCAATTTCGGGTGGATTGTCACGACATCATGGCCTGCGGCTTGAAGCCGCTCTGCTGCAACCAGCATCAGCAGTGCGTCACCAATTCCACGGCAAGGAAGGATTTTGATTTTATGATATAGAGTTGTTGTTGTCATCGGGTGCATTTCCAATCAACACTTCTGAGAGTAATATCATGCCGGCGGAAGAGACGGCAAATTGGAGGCCGTGTTTGACCACTTTTAAAGGATCGACAACGCCTGACGCTAGCAGGTCTTCCACTTTTTCGGTTTGGGCATTGAATCCCATACTGGTTTCACTGGAGAGGATTTGTTCTAAAAGGACAGACCCATCAAGCCCTGAGTTGGCAACAATTTGCCGGAGAGGAGCTTCGCAGGCTTTGAGGAGAATCTGCGCACCAGTGAGTTCATCTCCGTGGAGTTTGAGTTTAGCGGTCTTTGATGCACGAAGAAGAGCAATGCCTCCGCCGGGCACAATCCCTTCTTCCAAAGCGGCTTTTGTTGAATTCAAACTGTCTTCAAAGGCTTGTTTTTTTTGGCGCATTTCTGGCTCTGTCGGAGCGCCGACGTAGATCACAGCAACGCCGCCGGCAAGCTTGGCTTTTCTCTCCTCGATCTTCTCCTTGTCGTAAGAACTTTCGGCCGCTTTGCTTTCGGAAGCAAGTTGTTTGACACGGGCTTTAATTTTTTCCGGGTCGCCTTTGCCGCTGATCAGAGTCGTTTTTTCTTTGGTGATCACGATTTTCTCCGCTTCGCCAAGAACCTCGACGGAGACTTCTTTCAAGACCATGCCGGTCTCTTCGGAGACGACAGTGGCTCCGGTCAAAACAGCGATATCTTCGAGCATCGCTTTTCTTCGGTCGCCAAAGCCCGGGGCTTTGACGGCGCAGATTTTGAGTGTGCCGCGGAGTTTATTGATGACGAGCGTTGAGAGGGCATCTCCTTCGATGTCCTCGGCGATAATCAGCAGCTCTTGGGAGGTGCTTGCCACGCTTTGAAGGAGGGGAAGGATCTCCTGAACAGAGCTGATCTTCTTATCAGTGATAAGGATCTTTGCATCATGCATTTCGACGGTCAGATTTTCAGCGTTGGTGCAGAAGTACGAGCTGCTGTAGCCGCGATCGAATTGCATCCCTTCAACAATTTCTATGACGGTTTCGGTGGTTTTCCCTTCTTCGATCGTGATGACGCCGCTCTTGCCGGCTTTTTTGATCGCATTAGAGATGACCGTGCCGACTTCTTCGTTTCCGGAGGCAGAAATCGTGGCAATGTTTTTGGTTTCTTTATCGGATTTGACTGGGATGGAAAGAGTCGTGAGTTCACGGACAATCGTTTCTAAAGCTTTGTCCATGCCCCGTTTGAGGCTGATGGGGCTTGCCCCAGAGGAGATGTTTTTTAATCCGTTTTGGACAAGGGCATGAAGTAGGAGAATCGTTGTTGTTGTGCCATCGCCGCACTTTTCTTTCATTTTTGCCGCGGCTTCTTTGGCCATGGAGGCGCCCATGTTGAGGTATTGGTCTTTAAACTCGATATCTTTGACAATAGTATTTCCGTCATTGGTGATGGTAGGAGTCCCAAAGCTCGGTTGCAGACCGACACTCAGCCCTTTCGGTCCAAGAGTCACACTGACGACAGCGGCGAGTTGCTTTAAACCCTCGCTGAGTTTTTCTCTAGCTTGTTCTTCGAAAATAAGTTCTTTCGCTGTTGTCATTTGGTCTCCTTTAAAATCTGATTTAATCCAATCAACGTGAGTTCAGGATCGACTTTGTCGATAAAATCTTCTAATGCGTGTTGCATGGTGCGCGCCCTTCCACCGGTCGCAACGGTCATCACACCGCTCGGTGTTTTCGATGAGAGTCGAAGTTCTGCAACAATCCGCTCAATCGCTCCGAGCAGTCCAAAATAGCAACCGCTTTTTTCTTGACTCTGTTGGTCCCTTCCCAATACCGGTGGCAATTCTCCCGTCAAGAATGTTGGAAAAATTGCCCCTCCAAGGTAGATGCCGTGTTTAGTGACATAATCAAAACGGATCGTCGTCCCAATGTCGACAATCACGCAATCGTTTGAAGGGAAATGATACAGCGCTCCAAAGATATTGGCAATTCGATCCGGTTTCAGCAGAGGAAAGGTTTCTTCGGTAGCCAGCTGTTTAAAGTCAGAGGGAACTAAAGCTTTGCAGGGAAAGCCTTCAAATAAGAGTCCTTTAGACTCACCGGCAACAATGCCTTGCTCAATGTTTTTTGCTTTGAGAAATGCGAGTAATTCTTCAGAGTGTTTGAATTGAGAAGTTTCTAGAAGGCGATCGCCTTCAAATAAACCTACGCTGATCTTTTGCGTGCCAACATCGACAACAAGCTTCATCGAGTTTACTATAACTCAGAAGTTGTCTAACAATCAAATGGTCGTTTGGTCAAGTAGTTTTTGGAGCTGCCGATCTGTACTTTTTCGCAATATATCTAATTGAAAAAAGTTTCCAACCGCATAGCCGAGATCTAAGGCTGCAAAATCGCAAAAATACGTTCCTATGCGAGGATCCCATCCTGAGGGCAATTGGATTTTTTTGGTGATGAGGCCCAAAGCCACCAATTGAATGGCTGTTGTTAATAAACCGGGCATCGAGTTAGCCAGAGAGTCAACTGCATTTTTTCTAATTTCAAGGTCCTGCCCAGAATTCCATCCCATACCCAAGTTATTTCCCGTTTGATGTCCATTTTGCGCATCATATAGATTACGCTGTCCCATCCAGGTTCCAGCGAAAACCCCGAAGGCAAAAGCTGTAATCGAGCGAACGGGGTTTGCATAGGCATTGTAGATGTTGATGGCAAGACAGGCGCCGAAATAAATTTTAGTTTGTAATGTAACTTGCATCTTGTACCCCTATTTTTTGGATCAATCAAAGAATTACTTTTTCAAGTAGTTTTTGAATCTCAGGATCAGAAGATCTTCGTAACATGTCTAATTGGAAGAGATTTCCCACTACGTGGCCGCAAAGTCCAGCCGCAAAACCGAAAAAGAGTGTTCTTAAATCGAGAACGCGCGTTCCTATCCCTACATTCCAATTCCAAGGGAATGGGAGTGTTTCCCTGATGATGTTTAATGCGATTAAGTTGATGACTGTGGTTCCTAATCCTGGCATTGAATTGGCAAGAAATTCAACTGCGGTCTCTTTTTTAACGATCTTGTCCCACCCGAAGAGTGAGGTGTTTCCCGTTTTATTATCCCTTTCTGCAGCACAGCGACAAAAAAATCCTTGGCAGGTTCCCACAAACAAACTGATGACAAAACATCTCATCCAGAGTGCAAAACTTTCATTGGCATTGTAGATCGCGACGATACTGCAGGTGACGGTACAAGCTGCGCTTTGTAATGAGACTTGCATCCTGTGCCCTTATTTTTTGTGGATCGGGTTATAAATATCCCGCTTGGGAACCCCACGAAGTTCTGCAGCGATCTTAATCGCATCTGCGGTAGAAATGCCGTATTCTTTTTCCAGAAATTTTACATGTTCCTCAGGAGAAAGTGAAGAGTAATTTTGCGCAGAGCCTTCGACGATGACCACGATTTC
>DATAHB010000007.1:0-5464 GCA_036263375.1 Rhabdochlamydiaceae bacterium
GGTCCAAAAAACGGTTTGTAATAAAACGGAAGAAATTTGATTCCGGGAAGTTTTTGCTTTGAGAGTGCATCTGCCATCTGCTCTGCGTTAATCCAAGGCGCTCCAATCACTTTAAACGGCAGCGTATATCCAATCCCAATACTCACCAACTGAAGCTCTCCCAAAAGTCCCGTTGCCGGATAGAAAAATGGCGTATCGGCTTCGGGGATTTGTGGACTGGTCGGGATCCAGACAAGGCCTGTTTCTTGATATGTCATCTCCCGCTTCCAGCCCCTCATGGGCACGATTTTTAAGCGGCATTTGACTTTGTATTCTTCATTAAAAAACCGCGCGAGCTCTCCGATTGTCATCCCATGGCAATACGGGACATTGATATATCCGACAAAAGATCGGCTGCCTTCTTTGAGCATCGGTCCATCCACGATCGTGCCTCCAATCGGATTAGGCCGGTCTAAGACGATCACTTCAATATCTCGCTTGGCAGCCTCTTCCATCACAAAAAAAAGCGTCGTCGCATAGGTATACGAACGGCATCCGATCTCTTGGAGATCGCAAATAATGGTATCTAGACCCTTCAGCATCTCGGCTGTCGGGCGCCTGTGGGCGCCATGCAAACTGTAACAGGTGAGCTTCCCTTCTTTTTTGTTCCCTACATTTTCAGCGGCGTAAGCAATCCCTTTGAGTCCATGTTCAGGACAAAAGAGAGAAGCGATCTTGTATTCTTTTTCAAACTGCTGCAAAAGCTCCAGCGTCGGCCGCTCTTGCCCATCAACACTCGTATGATTCGAGAGGAGCGCGATTTTTTTCCCCTTCAAAGCCTTAAATCTCTCTTCTTGAAAAAAAACGTCAACGCCGAGCTGGATTTTTGCCAGCAAAGATCCCCAAAGAAAGATAAATAGACAGAGAACTTTCATTGTAAAAACTCGAGCAACGTTTGATGCGCGATCTTCTCAACCATAGCACGAGGAAGATGTTTTTCCAAAAGAGCAATCACTTTCGGATAGCAACTCGCATTGTCAAAGCCAGAATTGAACATCGGAAGCATGTAGTTGAGTTCTGGAGGTAAAATATGATCGGCAAAAAAATCGGCCCCAAAACTTAAACGGTCTAAAAGCCCCAGCTTATCGGCATGATCAACTTGCCGGAGGAAATCTTCCGGTCCCTGTCTTCCCAGGGGGCCTCCCAGAAAAACTCTCACAAAATTTAATCCGATCACGCCACCTCTTGCTCCGATCTCTTTGGCGACATGATCGGGAAGATTCCTGGGATGATCGGCAACTTTCCTAAAATTCGAATGGCTTGCAATCGGGGTGATATCGAGATTCGTTTTCAAAATATCTTCTGCTAATTTGTCCGACGTATGGCTCAAATCAATCGCGATCTTTTTTCCGCTCATCCATTGCAGCAACTGCAAACCCTCTTTTTTCAGCCCCATCTGAGCTCCGTTGCCGCCACCAAACCGGTTCTCGCCATTCCATGTCAAACTCATATAAGCGATCCTTCCGGCTTTCTTGAGCCACGCCTCTAATCTTTCAATCCCTTTAGACAGCGGCTCCGTCTCATCACAAAACCCTGAGGCGTTCTCAATCGCGAGCCCCGTTTGGATCTCGTGTCCAAAAACCGGATACTTCGTGGGCAGAGTAAAAAAAATTTCTGCTTGCTTGATTCCCTGCTCGACCGAACCCTTTTCTGTCTTGGTAAAGATCGCCATGATCTGAAAAGCAACGCTACCTTGCTTCAACAGCGGGATCGAGGCCCGCGAAGCTGGATCGAGGGGCGTATGACTCCCATCTTCGGCCAAATACGAGAGGAGATCGCAATGTAAATCGGCAATTTTCATGCGCTGAATTATGGGATCTAACTGATTAAAATATAAAGAACTAATTGCCAAAAACGCTTTCTTTGTCCAAAATTTCTCGTCTAAAAATGCCTTTTATTCCTAGGAGTCAATTATGGCCTCTCCGATCACCTCCTTTCATTCTCAAGCGACATGGCATGCTATGGGAATATGCCTTCTCCCTCTTGCAGCGGATCAGCTTGTGCGACGCATTTTTGCTAAAAAACTCTCCGCCTACAAGTTAGAAGCGGCATCATTGGTAACTAGCGCTGTCACTTATCTGTTATTAAGCCATCAGCTCCTGCAGTCTTTCACAATCGCACCCGCTCTTGTCTTTTTAGCCTACAAAGCAGCCCAATTCTATTTTTCGATGAAAGCTCCTCCTTCATCCGAAAAATCAAAACTCCTAGATTCCTCATCTCTCGAAATAAGAGACCCTTTGCATAGTCCTTATCAACCGCATGAGCCCACTATTTCTTCACCCGAATCACCTGTTACAATAACTAATGCCGCTGCTGTTTCAATAACAGAAACTTCAACGACATCAACCCCTGCGCCCGAAGAGACACCCCAACAAAAAGCTGCAGCGGATCGGCTGGCTGCCGATGTTGAATCCGTACGTCAAGCCACTTTAAAATTTATGCAAATCATCGATCCGTTTCAAAAATCACAAATCATGAGCTTGAAAGTTCAATTAAAGCCTATTAACGCTCCTGTTGAAGGACAAAAAAAGTTGAAAGCCAAAGAGATAAAAGCACAAATTCGTTTTGGTGATACCCACGTTTTTAAAATGGATAAACCACAGGTCGAAAGTTTGAACAGAAAAGGATACACAGTGCCTGAAAACACTCTTTTTTTCTGGATTGATGTTGCAGATAAAACAGAAAGATTACCGAGTAATTTTATCCCTTTGAAGATGTTAGACGATCTAAAGTCTAATACCAAAGAGTTTTCATTACGCCTGACCGAAAAAGATTATCACTGGACGCTGACATTCAAAGGAAATCAACTTGCACGATTAACAACCTTCGCTCAAACAATCCGCAAATGCCGAAAAGTGGAAGTCATCCATAACGGCATTGTTATAAAGCCTTCGGATGAAACGGCTGCTCTTGAATGCAAAATCCTTGAGATGTTATCAGATAATGACCTGGCTGCCGCGAACCGTTTAAAATGTTATATTGAGGTTTTTAAGAAGGGTTAGCCTTAATTCAGAGAATGACTCTAATCTTTAATTGATTCCGAGTGTGGCGCAGCTCTCCGGTTTTAATCAAAGCTCCTAGACGGACTAATTCTTGTAGATCGCGTGTTGCAGTCGCTCGAGATGTTTTTGCGATTGCAATATAATTTTCTGCGCTGAGCCCACCTTTAAACCCATTAGGGCCTTCAGCAAACATCCGGATCGGATATCGTGAGGGGGTCATAACTAAATTTTGGCCAATCGGGGAGCTGCCAATTCCATCGCATGAGTTATAGATCTCGTTTCTATAACTCATGTTTTTACAACTAACTAATAATGAATCTGTTAGAAATCCAAATTCCAGCGGAAAGTGAGGCCTTGAAGGCCGACCCAGCCAGAATCGAGAGACGTGAGCTTAGGAGAGGTAGGCGATGTCCCGACATCAAACGCCGTCCGGATCACTTCATGCAAATTCCCCCAGATATTGAATTCGTAGCTGATAAAAATTTCGGTACGAACCTTCTTGAACGATTGCTGCCAAGAAGGACCCCCATAGATCTGAAAATGGGGAATCAATCGCGTGTCTTGGTAATGGGCGTTTCTGAGAGGAAGCTCTCCGGTCACGGAAGAGCGCTGCTTGCTGCTATTATGATAATTGCCACCTAGGAAAGAGAGCGATCCGCCGGCGGTCAAATAATAGCCGCCTTTCCCCATAAACCAGTCAAAAATACCTCCGAGTTCGAGTCCTGCTCCAACAAAACGCCACTTATTATGCAAATGGCTTCGATTGGCTGCCGTGTCACGGTAATTGATTTCCCATTTCTGACTAATCCACGCAATCGTCGGACCTCCAAAAACCCGGATTCTCAAATGCGGATTTGGATGAAAGCGGCGGGTCATGAGCAGATCGATCAGGTTCAGCATGATGCTCACATCGCTCTCGGCTCGAGCAAGAGGAACTGTCCCGGAAGGATCAGGCTGAGGCCAGGTGCCGTTCAGAAATAGATCTGTCGGATGAGGAGCTTTTGCCGTTTCGCTGCCCGAGGAAAAGAAATAAGTGTACTGCAAATGGGCATCCCAAAAATGGGGGGCATTGAAATATCCAATATTAACGCGCGCTCCCGGGGCCCAATCAAATTCTGCCCGTTTATAATGGCCGACGGCATCGGTCGGCGTTCCCCATGCGGGCTTTTTCTGTTTAATCGCATAGTCAAGAGCGCCTTCGTTGACCGTCCACCACAGAAATGAGATATTAATAAATTCAACTTTTCTGTCTTTGCTAAAGAGATCGCAATCGTAGCTGCAGGTGATCACTTTTTCTTGGACCGGACGCTCAGGAGCTTTATTCGCTCCAATCCAGACAATCTCACTCGCATCTTCAACAGCGATTTTATTAACCTCTTCGGCGACAAGGGGTGTCAAACAACCCAAAGAAAGACCCAACATAATTTTTAACTTCATATCCCCTCAAAAAACTACTTCATACGAATAATTTTTTTTTGAATCAAGTAAATCTATTCATTATGGTATACTGGGGGAAATGCGATTCAAAAAACTCTTATCTCTTGCTCTCGCTTTTTTATTGGGCTTTAAACCTCTGCCTGCGGCTCCGATTTTGGACGAAGAATACCCTGTCATCATCTTGGGCGGCGGCATCGCAGGCCTGTCGGCTGCAGTTCAAGTCAGTCAAGCAGGTTTCCAGCCTGTTGTGATTATGGGACCTAGCCCTGGCGGGATCATCGTTCAATCGCATAGCGTCCGTAACTGGCTCGACGAAAACGAACTCTCAGGAGCTGAGCTCGCTGATAAGCTACAAAAGAAAGCCAAAGCCTGCGGAACACTTTTTGTTCACGGACAGGTTATCGATGTGGATGTCTCCAAGCAGCCGTTTGCCTTCACGATTCAAAACAGTTCTGATCCTTCAAAGCTGCAAAAAATCAGAGCCCGCACGTGCATCGTTGCCCTGGGAGCGCTGCCTAAGCTTCTAGGCGTTCCCGGAGAAAAAGAAAATCTCTTTTCGACCATTTTCACCTGCGCCCCTTGCGATGGGATGCAATTTAAAGATAAAACCGTAGCCGTGATCGGCGGCGGTGACAGCGCCTTAACAGAGGCCCACTACCTCTCCAATTTAGCCAAAAAAGTCTACATCATTATCAGAAAAGATGAATTCCGAACGATCCAACCTAAATACCGAGATTCTGTCTTATCCCGTCCCAATATCGAGGTGATCTATCACACAGAGGTCTCTGCCTTTCAAAAAAACAACGCCGACTTGAACCTGACTCTCACTTCCCCAAAAGGATCAGATCACCTTACGGTCCAAGGCGCTTTTTTAGCGATCGGCTCTCTTCCTAATACAGCTCTTTTCAAGGGAAAACTTGAACTCGATAAAGAGGGATATATTGTTCTGAAAAATAACCAAGAGACTTCTGTCCCTAAAATTTATG
>DATAHB010000008.1:0-9293 GCA_036263375.1 Rhabdochlamydiaceae bacterium
CTTTTTGCCTTACACTACTTTCTTGAAAAGTTAAAAAAATCTTAACCCTTTAGATGGAGCATTTTTTATGGCACTTCTTACAACACCTCCAGCATCTCCGGTCAAGAACATTAAGCTATCGGATGTTCCAGAGTTCATGAAAAATTTTATGGACACTGATAACCGTTATGTTAAAGGGGCGATAACCATCTATGTTTATGTCCAAAATTTTATCCTGTATAATCTCCAATGGCTTAAGGAGTCTAGCGGGCAGAAAACACTACTTATCAAACTTCCCGAAGCAATCGTTTCTATTTCAAAGCGGATTGGTCCTGCGACACATATCCCCGGTCGAATGATTAATGCCGTTGCAAGCCTTCTGATGCCTATTCAGAGATTAGGAGGATGCGCCTCTTCTTTAATCGGATTTGCAGAAATTGGATATAAATTCCCTGCGATGTTTACCCCTTCTGCAGAGCGTATTTCTTACCTTGTCGAAGCTAATGATCAAACTTATACAGCGTACTTTCCTCTCAATAGTTGGGAACAAAGGGCAGATAAAGCATTGAGCGTGACTGACTGGACATTAAGTTTTACCGGATGTGTCGGGTATCTTTGGAGATTGAATCATTCGCCTAATGAGAAATTCCCTCTTGCGGAGATAGCGACTTGGGCGGGACGTTACATCTCCTTAAAAGGGTTATATTCTGAGGGGCGGTTTTTATATGAAACCCTTTGGGTTGGCCCTCAATTCAAATGCCCTGAAAACAAGCCTACCACAAAAAACAAGCCTATCACAAATCCTCAACCTCGTATGAAGCTTGCTACAGTAGAATTAGTAGGTTCATTGCTCAAACTCTCACTTGCTGTTGTTTGCCTGAGTGTGGAGATTTTCAGAGCATTGGCTGTAAAAAGACAATCGCCTTGGATAGATACCGCCCTATTTTGTGCAAGCATTGCGCCGGCGTTTATCACACCGCTGGCAACGCGTTATTGGCCTGAGTTGGTTATTAAACCTATTCGCAACAAGTCGGTACTAGCTGTGCCTATTACAGGGTGATCTTAAGAAGGTTAGAGAGTCCGGACTTCTTCTGGAATCTCCATTTCTAAGGTCTTGAAAATCAGTCACTTGCTTTATATCTATGTGGCTGGTAATCAGCGGGTTAAGTCTTACTCAAGCGATGTCTCTACGCCGGTCGGACAATGCCATGACGGGTTCTATGCAACAGGGTCGTATAAAAAACACTTTAACATATTTTTGCTATAGACTAATTTAGCCCGTCAAACCATATATTAAAAAATTAAATATTACTACAATTTTTAATTTTTATTTTTTAATATTGTTAAATCACTTAATTGTTAAAATTAAATATTAAGTTTGTTATAATATTTGTATTATGACATCAATATTTACATTAAACACTTCATTAACAAGCTTTGGAACTTCTAACGCTTCTGGGGTTTTAGCTTTACCTAGCCTCGTTTTAGGCCGGGTTCAAGCTGCACTGAAAAGCGCCCAAATGGAGATCTCCAGAGCCATTAAAGTCGTATCACGTGAATACTGTGTCATTTCCGCCTCCGTTTTTAAAGCAGGTAAAACTGCCTTAGCTGACCCCAAGGCTGCGCTCACCAAAGTCGATATCGCCTTCGTTGCTCTAAAAGAAAAACTTGAAACTCCCATTGAAGTGATCAACTGCGGTTTAGAATGGGCAGCTTTAATTGAGCATTTGGAGCATTTTGCTGCGTCTGCGACGCACATCGTCGAAAAAGCGACGGCCCCTCTTGCCTTGGTTCCGCTGATTGCCAAGATGAAAAAGGTTCATCAACGATTTTTTGGAGCCCAAGTTGAAGGGGTGAAAGCGCCTAAGGCTTTAGAAGTTGTATCAGCGAGCTTATCCATTTTCTCAAGTCTATGCACTGCGATCTCGGATCTGCAAAAAAACGGCATGTTGTCGCATGCTGGCGCCATCTCCGAAAAAATGGATGGTCTTATTGCTTCTTGTCATTTGGCAATTGAACTGATTGACCTTGTCGATGCGATCAGAGATCACAAGGATAATACCACGATCTTAAAAGCAGTTTCCTCAAGCCTAACTAAAATGAGCTCTTGGCTGCAAAAAACGGGTCTGCTCACGCAGGTCGCTGCCATTTCTGTAAAAACGAATGGTTTCGCTGCTTTTTGTGATTTGACAATCGCTATGGTTCGCCTTGTTAAAGCGACCAGTGACCATAAGGATAGGGTCCAAATCTTAAAAGAAGTGTTTAGTGTCGTTACTGCGATGTCGAAGATCGTCCTGCTTGCTTCGACTGTCTATAATCCCGTTCTCTTGTTATTATTGCTGAAAACCGGTACTCTTATTTTGAATATTATGTACCCGGAAAAAGCGTACGAAGAAGGGCACACAACAGCAACTGCCATCTAAAGATTACCTTTCCTTTAGGGAATGGTTTCTCATTCTGACCTTTCTAGGTCTCTGTTTTTCCCTGATCATTTACCCCTTTCTAGCCCCCTAAAATTAGGGGGCGGCCACAAATTTTGATTGTAGGAAAATCGTCTGATTTGTTAGCCTACTCGCTTTAACCTACTTGCAACAGCCGTTGCTGTTGTCTTCGGATTTTAGTGTTAAAACCGCAAATGGTGAGATATTTTTTTATCGAGCGGTTTTCGTTTGAAAAGACAGGTTAAGCAAGAGCTAGACCAAAAAGAGAGATATATGAAGCCAAAGTTAATGGGAATTAAACAGGGGATGATGCAGATCTTCGATGATCAAGGGAATCGCGTTGTCTGTACTGTGATTTTAGCAGAGCCGCATGTCGTCTCCCAAATTAAGACCAAGGAAAGCGATGGATATACCGCTCTTCAATTGGCATCATTGAAAGTCACCCCTGCCAAAGCAAAAAATGTCAAAAAACCTCAGCTTGGCCACTTTAAAAAAGCTGGCATTGATCCCAGAAAAAAGTTATGCGAAGTCCGATTAGACTCCGTCGAAAATTATCAGCTCGGGCAAGAATTGGGCGTAGAAGTTTTCAATGAAATTAAATTCGTTGACGTTATCGGCATCTCCAAAGGTAAGGGCCATCAAGGCGTCATCAAGCGGCACCATTTTGCTGGCGGTCCTGCAGCGCACGGTTCCGGATTCCATCGTCATGGCGGATCTTGCGGGATGAGAACATCTCCAGGGCGTTGCTTGCCAGGTCAGAAAAAATCAGGCCGTATGGGCGGTGAGCAAGTCACAATGGAAAATCTCCGCGTTGTGAAAATCGATGCAGAAAAGAAAGTGATCCTCGTTGAAGGGGCGATTCCCGGATGTCGCGGTGGCTTAGTCTACGTGACTCCGGCAAAAAAGAAACTCAGCAAGGTCAAAAAGAAGTAGGTGAAATGTGGCAGACATCAAGAAGTTCGATCTGACAGGAAAAGAAAAGGGCCAAGTCACCGTTAAAAACGAAGTGTTAGAGCGTGGCGCCAATTCTCAGATGATTAAAGACTATATCGTTGCTCTCCGCGCCAATGCGAGACAGTGGAGCGCGCATACTAAGAGCCGTTCAGAAGTATCTCACTCGGGGCAGAAGCCGCATCCTCAAAAAGGAACGGGCCGCGCTCGCCAAGGATATCTTGGAGCTCCTCAATATAAAGGAGGCGGACGTGTGGGCGGTCCTCGTGCTAAGTTTGACCAACATGTCAGCATCAACCGTAAAGAAAAACGAGCGGCCATTCGGTTCTTGCTCGCAGAGAAAATCCAAAACGACAATTTAATCATCCTCGAAGACGAAGCTTTTAAAGCTCCAAAAACTAAAAAAGTCGCCGACTTCTTAAAAGGCCGCGAACTTTTTGGTAAGAAAGTTTTGATTATTGGAAATCTCACAGAAAAGCCCTCCCAAACATCGAAGAAGAGAACATCAAAGAAGGAAGCGTCTAAAAAAGACGTAAACTTCCTCAAAAGTCTCCGCAATATCCCGCGGGCGGCTTACATCGTTCTCGACAATGTCAGCGGTTATGACATTCTCGCGCACCGCAACATCATTTTGATGGAACCTGCTGTTGATAAACTCATGAAGATTTTAGAGAGCTAAATATATGCTGAAAAGAAACCCTTACACTGTGATCAAAAGCCGCTACGTGACTGAGAAAGCACGTGTATTAGAAGGGCTGCAGAATAATAACAGCAATGCCTGCGTTAAAAAATGCACCGCGCCTAAATACGTTTTTCTTGTCGATAAAAAAGCAACAAAACCAGAAATTGCCAGCGCTGTGGAAGCGATTTATGCCGATAAAAACATTAAGGTCATCGGCGTGAATACGATTACCAATAAGCCCAAGGCCCGCACTGTTCGGGGACGAAGAGGGATGAGGCCCGGCTTTAAAAAAGCGATCGTCACTTTAAAAGCCGGCGATGTCATTGAGGACAAAATATAATATGACGCAAAAATTTAGACCCATTACACCTAGTCAAAGAGAGCTCGTTTTGGAAAGTCATGCGGAATTGACCAAAGGAGCAAAGCCTGTCAAACAGCTGCTGGCTCGTAAAAATCGCACAGGCGGCCGCAATCATCACGGACATATCACCTGCCGGCACATGGGTGGTGGCCATAAGATGTTTTACCGCATGATCGATTTCCAACGCGATAAGTTCGACATTCCTGCGAAAGTGGCAGCCCTTGAATACGATCCAAACAGGACAGCTCACATCGCTCTGCTCCATTATGTTGATGGCGAGAAGAAATACATCTTGGCTCCTGAAGGCTTAAAGGTCGGCGATGTTGTGATGACAACCGACAAAGAGATGTACAATGTCGGTTGTTGTATGAAGCTCAAGCTCATGCCGCTGGGTTCTGTTGTTCACAATATCGAAATGTATCCGGGCCGTGGCGGTGTTCTCGTCCGCTCTGCAGGCCTTTCAGCGCAGCTTCTCGCCCGCAGTGACGGATATGCAAAACTTAAAATGCCTTCTGGCGAAATCCGCATGATTAATGAAGATTGCCGCGCAACGTTTGGCGCTCTTTCGAATGCCGAGCGGATTCTTCGCGTCGAAGGAAAAGCCGGGCGAAACCGCTGGAAAGGAGTTAGACCTACAGTCCGTGGAACTGCCATGAACCCTGTCGACCATCCGCACGGTGGTGGTGAAGGTAAGCACAACGGCTATCTCCCGCAAACGCCATGGGCGATGTATACAAAAGGATTCCGTACGCGTTCGAAGAAGAAGACCACGAAGTGGATCGTGAAAGATCGGAGGAAATAAAGTTTTATGGGTAGATCGTTAAGAAAAGGTCCTTTTGTCGACCACCACTTACTCGCTAAAGTCCAGAAACAAAACATTGGCGGGTCTAAGCGTGCCATTAAAACTTGGTCCCGGCGCTCGATGATCATCCCGGAGATGATTGGCCACACGTTTGACGTCCACAATGGTCGTAAATTTATTACGGTCTTTGTTTCCGAGAATATGGTCGGACACCGTTTAGGGGAGTTCGCGCCAACAAGAATCTTCAAAGGCCACGGATCTAAGAAAATTGCTGAAGCCGCAGCAGTAGCAGCAGCCGGAGCAGCCGCTCCCGCCGCCGGAGCAGCTTCTGCTCCAGCTGCAACACCAGCCAAGGCCCCGACAACTTAAAGTGAAAGGAAACGTATGCAAAACGCAAAAGCGATGACAAAATATCTGAGAATACCTCCCCGCAAAGCGCGGCTTGCTGCGGATCTGATCCGTGGATTGAAAGTCGAAGATGCGGCGATCCAGCTTATGTATTCCCAGCTCAAAGGCGGCAAACTTCTCAAGAAAACCCTCGACAGCGCTGTTGCTAATGCTGAAACGCAATTGAACATTCCGCGCCAAAAACTTTTTGTGAAAGAAGTCAGAGTCGATTGTGGTCCTGTACTCAAACGCTCAAAGTCAAAAGCGCGTGGCGGTATGGTCGCTATCATGAAGAGAACAAGCCATTTCACAGTGATCGTAGAGCCAGTAGAAGATAAGGAAGGTAAATAAGCATGGGTCAAAAAACATCCCCGATAGGGTTTAGACTCGCTCGAACAAAAAAATGGCGCTCCATGTGGTACGCCAACAAACAAGAATTTGGAAACCAAATCGGTGAAGACACATTCATTCGTAAATATCTGATGTCGAAACCAATTTGCGTTGGCACTGCTCAAATCACGATCAAAAGAATGAGCGGCAAAATCGAAGTGACGATCCATACAGCCCGTCCTGGTCTCGTGATCGGGAAAAAAGGAGCCGAGATTGATATCCTCAAACAAGAACTCAAGAAAGTTACCGGAAAAGATATCTGGATCGAAGTGGAAGAAATCAAACGGCCAGACCTCGATGCAAAACTCGTAGCAGACGGCATTGCAAAACAGCTCGAACGACGGATGCCTTTCCGCCGTGTGATGAAAAAAGCGATGCAATCGAGTATGGACGCCGGCGCAGCGGGAATTAAAGTTTCTGTCTCCGGCCGTATCGGCGGCGCTGAGATTGCCAGGACAGAGTGGTATAAAGAAGGACGCATTCCTCTCCATACCATCCGTGCCGATATCGACTACGCGATGGGGAGAGCCGAAACCACCTATGGATCGATCGGCGTGAAGGTGTGGATCAATAAAGGCGAAGAAGGAGCAGCTTGATTATGGCATTGATGCCCGTTCGAACTAAATTCCGCAAAATGCAAAAAGGCCAGATGGCCGGTTTCAGCAAAGCTGCAAACTTTCTCGACTTCGGTGAATTTGGCATGCAAGCGCTCGAAAGAGGCTGGGTTACCAACCACCAAATCGAAGCAGCCCGCGTTGCGATCACCCGTTATCTAAACCGCCGTGGCCAAGTCTGGATCCGCATGTTTCCTGATAAGTCAGTCTCTAAGAAACCGGCTGAAACGCGCATGGGTAAAGGAAAAGGAAATCCTGACCACTGGGTTGCCGTCGTAAAACCGGGACGCGTGATGTTTGAAGTCGGCGGCGTGACAAAAGATCTTGCCCAAAATGCCCTCAGACGCGCCGCAGCTAAAATCGGGATCAAAACCCGCTTCGTCGAACGATTGGAGAGAGTATAAGTTATGTTTAAAATGGAAGATCTTACCAAGCAAAGCATTGTTGAGCTCAAAGCTCACTACAACGATCTCTCGAAAGAGATCTATGAGATCAACACTGAGTTTAGCATAACGCGCAAGCTAGAAAAACCGCATCTCCTCCGCTCGAAGAAGAAAGATCGAGCCCGTGTTTTGACGGCGATCAACCAACAATCCAAGTCTTTAAAGGCGCCCAAGAGAAGGACAGGAGAAGGACAAGAGAAGGAAAAGGCTTAAAACTATGAAAACAGAACGGAATTTTCGTAAAGAAAAGGAAGGCACAGTGGTTTCGACGAAGATGCAAAAGACTGTCACAGTCCGCGTCGAACGCACCTTTCTCCATCCCGACTACCAAAAAGTCGTTACACGCGGTAAAAAATACTACGCCCATTGCGATATAGATGTGAAAGAAGGGCAGCAAGTCCGCATCGAAGAAACAAGGCCAATCTCCAAATTAAAAAGATGGCGTGTCGTTGAGGTGCTCGCATGATTCAACAAGAATCCGAATTAGACGTTGCCGATAATACCGGCGCAAAACGGGTCCGCTGCTTCAAAGTTCTCAAAGGATCCAAACGCCGTTATGCCGGTGTGGGCGATGTGATCGTCTGTGCCGTCAAAGAAGCGGACCCTAAAGGGCTTGTGAAAAAGGGCGAAGTTGTTAAAGCTGTCATCGTCCGGACACGCAGCTATATCCGCCGTACCGATGGATCGATGCTCCGCTTCTATGACAACAGCTGCGTCATCCTCGATGATAAAGGAAATCCGCGCGGAACACGCATCTTCGGGCCTGTCGCCCGAGAAGTCCGCGATGTCGGTTTCGTCAAAATTACATCGTTAGCTCCAGAGGTAATCTAAAATGAACAAGTGGATTAAGAAAGGCGATAAAGTTCTAGTCATTGCCGGCAACGAACGTGGCAGGTCGGGAACTGTGCTCAGACGGAAAGGCGAGAAGGTCGTGATCCAAGGCATGAATATTCGCAAGAAGCACGCAAAACGGCGTGAAAAAGTACAAACCCCTAGCATCATTGAGATGGAAATGCCGATTCATATTTCCAATATCTGTCTCTGCGATGACGAAGGCAAAAGAATTGATGTGAAAGCGCACCGCACTGAAAAAAAGAAAGAGCTTTTTTATATGAAGGATGAGAAAAAAGTTGTCCTGCGCCAGCTCAAGAAAAGTTAAATGGATGAGAAGCAATGTCTAAATTAAAAGAAAAATTTAAAGAGGAAGTGACGCCGGCTCTTACGAAGAAGTTCGGATATACGAATCCGATGCTAGTTCCTTCGCTCAAAAAAATCGTCATTAGCATGGGTCTTGCCGAAGCAACGAAAGACAAAAATGCGGTGCAAGCCTGCCAAAAAGAGATGATGATGCTCTCTGGTCAAAAACCAATTTTGACCCATACGAAAAAAGCGATTGCCAATTTTAAATCGCGTAAAGGGCAAGTCATCGGCCTCAAAGTCACTCTCCGCAACAAGCGCATGTACGAGTTTCTCGACCGTTTTTGCAATATCGTTGCCCCCCGCATCCGCGACTTCCGCGGTTTTCCGACCAAGTGCGATGGGCGAGGCTCTTATTCTACGGGACTGACCGACCAACAAGTCTTTCCGGAAATCAATCTGGATGAAGTGAAGAGAACGCAAGGGATGAATATTACATTTGTAACATCGGCAAAAACGGATGATGAGTGCGTGGAACTCCTCCGCATGCTTGGATTTCCATTTAAGACGGAGGGGAAATAATTATGGCACATCAAGATCCTATCGCTGACATGTTAACGCGCCTTCGCAATGCAGTGACAGCGCGCCGCAAGTTCGTTGATATGCCTCTGAGCAGCCTCAAACATGATGTTTTAAAAGTTTTAGTCCAGCAAGGCTTCATTGAACATGTCCTCGTTGATGATGAGCACAAAAAGATGCGCGTTTTCTTGAAATATGCCGGCGGCAGAGCTCCTGTTTTACAAGGGCTCCGACGCATCTCTAGACCTAGCCTTAGACGTTATATCACGAAGCATGAGATTCCAAAAATCTCCGGCGGACTCGGGCTTGCGATTGTGTCGACTTCACAGGGTGTTGTCGATGGTGAAACCGCCCGCCAAAAAGGGATCGGCGGAGAACTTTTATGCTACATATGGTGAGGAATTAGTCTATGTCACGTTTAGGAAAAATGCCCATTAAGCTTCCTGCCGGCGTCGAAGTGAAAACCGATGGCAAATCGATCCAAGTTAAAGGACCGAAAGGGACTCTCAGCTATCCTTTGACCGAAG
>DATAHB010000009.1:0-9724 GCA_036263375.1 Rhabdochlamydiaceae bacterium
AAGACATTCCAAAAACTTCCAACAAGCGGAGCGGAGGTTTTTTTCTATGTAGCGCACCTTGTTCGAGAAGATGGTCATTATCTATATGGGTTTTTGTCGTTGGATGATAAAAAACTATTCGAACAACTCATCTCGATCAGCGGCGTTGGCCCGAAGACAGCGATCGGAATCTTAGGCCATGTCGATATTGGCGATTTCCAGATGGCGATTATCCAGGGGAATGCAGCCCTGCTTTCTAAAGTGCCTGGAATCGGTAAAAAAACGTCGGAGAGGCTGATTATCGAACTTAAAGACAAGTTTAGCAATACACCCCAAGTGGGGTCAACCGGATCCGTCGTACACGGAAACAGCGTCGCTGCCGATGCGATTTCTGCCCTTATCAACCTGGGCTACCATCCTTTAGAAGCGCAAAAAGCAATCAAAAAAGTTCTATCATGCCATGAGAAGGAGCCCTCTTTAAGCGAGCTCATCTCCGGGGCCTTGAGATCGATCTAGTGTTTTGATACACTATTCTCCCTATGCATCGACCTTATCAGAAAGGGGAAACGATCGCGGCTATTGCCACACCTCCGGGTGAGGGCGGAGTCGCGATTGTCCGTATTTCCGGCGACCAAGCATTAACGGTTGCTGAGAAAATCTATTCCGGTAAGATCCGTTCGTATCAAAGTCATACGATCCATTTTGGCAAGATCATGAAAGAGGGCCAGGTCGTCGACGAAGTTTTGCTCGTCGTCATGAAAAATCCCCGTTCGTATACCGGAGAAGACACGGTTGAGATTCATTGCCATGGCGGAAGTTTGATCTCGAAACGAGTACTGCAAACGATTTTGGATGCCGGCGCTCGTGCGGCGCTTCCGGGCGAATTTACTTTCAAAGCCTATATGAATGGGAAGCTTGACCTTGCTCAGGCCGAAGCCGTCCAAGAGCTCATTGCAGCAAAAAATGACCTGGCTCTGCATGCTGCAGAGCATCAGCTGAGCGGCGCGCTCTCTAAAAAAATCGAATGTTTTCAAAAGGAGCTCGTCGACATCGCCGCCATTTTGGAAGCGTGGGTCGATTTTCCGGAAGAAGGGTTAGAGTTTACTTCATTTGAAGAGGTGATTCTGTCGTTAGAATCGACCCGCAAAAAAATGGAGCTTTTAAACCAAACTTTCGATGAGGGAAAAATCGTCCACGAAGGGCTCACGATGTGCCTTTCCGGGGCGCCGAATGTCGGAAAATCTTCCCTAATGAACGCTCTTCTCGGCAAAGAACGGGCCATCGTGACAGCAATCCCAGGAACCACGCGCGATCTTCTTGAAGCCGATCTTCGGATCGGTGGGCTCCACTTTCGTTTAGTCGACACCGCCGGCATTCGAGCAACGGATGAGATTGTCGAGCAAGAAGGGATCCGCCGCTCGCATCAAGCTCTCATAGATGCCGATCTCATTTTGCTCGTCTTAGATGCTTCCCGCGGTGTGCAGGCCATTGACCAAGAACTGTTAAAAATTGCTCCGCCACATAAAACTCTAGTGGTTTGGAATAAAGTCGATTTGCCCGCCGCACATCCAAAACCAGAACACGCACTTGAAGTTTCTGCTAAAGAAGGCAAGGGACTAGAAAATTTACGGCAGGCGATCGATCAGAAAATCTGGCGTGTTGGACCCCCTTCTAAAGAAGAAATCGTCATTACCAATGAGAGACATCATCAGGCGCTCAATCAAGCCATCGCATCGATAGAGCTCGTCATTAATGGACTTAAAAATAAAATCTCTGCAGAATTTGTTGCCGCCGATATGCGCAGGGCTCTCCTTGAGCTCGGGACAATTATCGGAACCGATATTACCGAAGACATTTTAAGTGCGATCTTTTCCAAATTCTGTGTAGGGAAATGAATAAACAGGAAAGAGCCAGGTTCATCCAGGCCATTTTGCAAAAATATTTTCCTCATCCTGAAGCTCCTCTTCATCATACCGATCCATATACGCTTCTCATTGCCGTTGTACTTTCAGCCCGCAACACCGACGCGAAGGTCAATCAAATCACCCCGGAGTTATTTAAGCGGGCATCGACTCCGTACGAGATGATTCTGCTGACCATACCTGAAATCCAAAAGATCATTAAACCTTGCGGTCTTTCTCCCACCAAAGCAAAAAATATCTGGCACCTCTCGAAAATCTTGATCGAAAAGTACAAAGGAAAGGTGCCAAAGAGTTTCGAAGAGTTGGAAGACCTCCCCGGCGTCGGACATAAAACAGCATCGGTTGTCATGGCTCAAGCATTCCATGTGCCGGCGTTTCCTATTGATACGCACATCTACCGATGTGCAAGAAGATGGGGGCTCAGTTCTGAAAAAACAGTTGAAAAAGTCGAAGCCGATCTAAAAAAGTTATTTCCCAGGAAAGAGTGGATCAAAATCCACTTGCAGATCATTTACTTTGCCCGCAAGTTTTGTCCTGCGCGCGGTAAACACACGGATTGTCCGATTTGCAACGCATATTAATTCAGTAGAATTTTTCAAATTACATTGCGTAACATCTTTGCAAACAAAAATACGGAGATCGTTTTATGGCAAATTTAATTCCCTTTGCAGTTTCGTTAGTGGGGGGGACTGTCGTTAATGGTGCCTGGAATTATGCGTCGGAGAATTTTTTAAAAGGACGCGCAACGTCGAATAACACCGGAAATTGGACTCAATTGGCAAAACAAGGAAAACTGCGCCGCGCGCATGGGCGGGATGAGATTTTAGAGAATCTCCGGATCGCTATCACCAATCACTCGTTTGTGATTTTAGTTGGCCCTTCCGGCACCGGTAAAACAGCTCTTGTCGAAGAATTGACGTGCAAGTTTTTAGAAGAGAAAGAAGGGTCTAAAATGTACGGCGTTGAAGTGCTTTCTTTAGGTCAAAGAAAGATGGATGGAGATCCCGGACTCAAGGGGGCCATGACAAATATTCTCGATGGAGGCGTAGAAAAAAGAATTCAAACCATTATGGAATACTTGCAGAAGCTCACGAATGATGGCACGATCCGAATCCTCTTCATCGACGAATTTCAAGACCTTCTCCTGGATTGCGTCGCGCCTTTTACGCCGCTCCCCATAAAATAGCATTCTTAGATCTCTTTCGAAACTAATGCGCGGCCGAGGGATTGGCCCATTTGGCCGAGGACTTCGATGCAGCGGTTGGAGGCTTCGACGAGATCTTGATCAAAGTGGATGCGTCCGGGCTCAAAGAGAAGAATGAGGCTAGAACCTCCGAAAGAAAAATACCCTTTTTCATTGCCTTTGGACTGCGGCTGGAACGGCTGGAAGGTTTGATGGATCGTGCCGACATAGGTCGCGCCGACTTCAATAAATATCACCGTGCCGAAGTTTTTAGTTTTGAGCGGTGTGATCACACGTTTGTTCTCCGCAAGGATTTCGGCGTGTTTTTTTAGCGCGGCGGGGTTGACGGAAAACAGGGGGCCAGCAATGGGCTGAGGTTGCTCTGGCAGGCAATCGACGGGGAAATGAAATCGGTGGTAATCGACCGGAGCAAGGCGGGCAATGGCCATTGCTCCTTGGGCGTATTGCTCGGCGAGGCTGGGATCGCGGAGGAGTTTTTGTAGGGAGAATTTCTTGCCTTTCACAAAAAAGCCGTCGGTTTTTTCGATGTTTTCATAAACGAGATAACGGCCGTCTGCAGGAAGAATCGCAATATCAGCATCGGAAACAATCGGGCGGCACTCGGACTTAAGCTTGCGGATGAAAAAATCGTTGAAAGAGTGGAATGAATCAACGGGATCTAAAAACTCGGAGGTGTCAACATGGAAATTTTTGATGAACGGGAGAATTTTTTCTTTGGTGAAAGAGCTTTTTTGAATCGATCCGTAGAGACGGGATAAGAAATTGATATGGGCAAAAAGCGGAAGCAGGATAAATGACAGAAGGTGAGAAAACCAACTGGTGCCGTAGAGGAGATCGATATAGAACTTCCCATAGACTTTTTCGGTCATTTCTTGATGAGTTTTTCTGTCGATGTAACGGGGAGATGTCATGAACTTATCCTTCGATTCTTAATCAATAGACTTCTTTCGAAATTTAGGTTCATGGCTGCACAGGGGCAGATTTTTTCTTACCTATGTTGGCAAAAAGCTTGAGTTCTTCGACAAAAAAGGGAGGAAACAGGTGAAGGTAGTGGTTTTCTTCAGAGGTTTTTAAGATGGTGGCAGCAGTCGTTACCATTTTCGAGGCGAGTTCTTTGGTCTTTTGATCGACGTCGGAGCCTTGATAGAAAAGGTCTTGCTGGGTGTGGAATTGGACGACGAGATCTTTCAACCCTTTTTGCAGTGCGATCTGTCTTTCAGAGGTGGCGATCAAGTCATCTAAAATTTTTAATTCCTCTCCATCACGGGAAAAGCTGAAAAGCGACAAGGAAATTGTTGAGATTAAGAAAAAATATCTCTTCATAAGCAAGAGATTATGATTGGGAATTTAATTAATTTCAACAAGGTGCTATAATCTAAAGGAATCCACACAAGGGCATTACATGTTCGATCTTCTCAAGCAGTTATTTGGCACTCAGCAGACCCGTCTGATAAAAAAATACCAAAAAATCGTCCGTCAGGTCAATCTCGAGGAGCAAAAACTCGCTGCATTGACGGACGAGCAGGTGAAGGCAAAAACGGGGCAGTTTCGAGAGAGGCTTGTCAAAGGAGAAACTTTAGACGATATCCTGCCGGAAGCGTATGCCGTTGTTAAAGCTGTTTGTCGCAGAATATGCGGAACGGAAGTTCAGGTCTCTGGATATACTCAAAAATGGGACATGATTCCGTACGATGTCCAAATCTTAGGCGCGATTGCCCTCCATAAGGGATCAATTGCCGAAATGATGACGGGGGAAGGAAAAACGCTCACAGCTGCTATGCCGCTCTATCTCAATGCCCTCACGGGAAAACCCGTTCATCTTGTCACTGTGAACGATTACCTTGCCCAAAGGGACTGCGAGTGGAATGGACCGATTTTTCGCTGGCTAGGACTTCGTACTGAAGCGTTGACTAACGCAACGCCGCATTTTAAGCGGCGAGATGTTTATGGCGCCGATGTTGTGTATGGAACCGCTTCAGAATTCGGTTTTGACTATCTGAGAGATAATTCGATGGCGCAATCGGCAGAAGATCAGTGCCAACGAGGCCATTATTTTGTGATCATCGACGAAGTCGACTCAATCTTAATTGACGAAGCTAGAACACCGCTGATTATTTCAGGCCCCTCTTCCGGCTCCAAACAGATGTATGATCAGTTGCAAGAGCCTGTGGCTCAGATGGTCCGTTTCCAAAGAGATCTTTGCAATAAATATGCCAATGAAGCCCGCAAAATCTTAGAAAATTTAGGCCGTTTTGCCGAAGGCGAGCTGAAAAAACTTTCCAAAGCTGAAGAGGCAGAAGTTAAAGAAGGCTTCCGTAAACTTTGGATTGTCTCGAAAGGGATGCCGCATAATAAAGTTCTTAAGCGTGTGAAAGAAGATCCGAATCTCCGTGCTGAGATTGATGCCTGGGATGTGTATTACTATGGCGAAACGAATAAAGAAGAGCGGGGACAAGCTCTTTCCGAGCTCTATATTATCGTCGATGAGCGTGCTAATGAGTATGAGCTAACCGATAAAGGGATCAAACTTTGGGGCGAGATGGGGGGTGACACCAACGACTTCATTATGTTCGACCTCGGTCATGAATATGCCCAGATCGATCAGAGTGAAGCACTGGATCAAGCCGGCAAAATGCAGAAAAAAGTCGAGCTCAGAGAAGCCGACGCAATGAGAAAAGAAAGAGCGCACAACTTACGGCAGCTCCTACGTGCGCATCTGCTCATGGAAAAAGATGTCGATTACATTGTCGCCGAAGGAAAGATCGTCATCATTGACGAACATACAGGACGTCCTCAACCTGGACGCCGCTTTTCCGATGGCCTTCATCAAGCGATTGAAGCCAAAGAAAATGTTGCCATCCAGGGTGAGACGCAAACCTATGCGACCATCACGCTGCAAAACTATTTCCGCCTCCATGAGAAAATCGCCGGGATGACTGGAACGGCGATGACCGAGGCCAATGAATTTAGAGAGATTTACAAGCTCGAAGTTCTTGCGATTCCAACCCACCGAAAAAATCAGCGGAAAGATTTTGACGACGAAGTCTATATGACAGAGCGGGAAAAATACCATGCAATTTTAAAAGAGATCGAAGAGGTGCATAAGCAAGGTCGTCCGATTTTGATCGGAACGGAATCGGTTGATGTCTCGGAGAAACTCTCTCGTATCTTGAAGCAAAATAAGCTCGAGCACACGGTGCTCAATGCGAAGAACCATGCGAAAGAAGCCGAAATCATCGCTTTAGCAGGCCGCCGAGGTTCGATCACTGTTGCCACCAATATGGCAGGCCGAGGAACCGACATTAAATTGGAAGCGGGGGTTGCAGAGCTCGGCGGGCTTGAAGTCATTGGGACGACACGCCACCAATCCCGCCGTATCGACAGACAGCTCAGAGGCCGCTGCGCCCGCCAAGGCGATCCAGGCAGTTCTAAATTCTATGTCTCGTTTGAGGACTCGCTGCTCCGACTTTTTACCTCTCCAAGGATTACATCGTTTTTGCAACGGTTCCGTCCTCCGGAAAATGAGCCAATCTCTGCGAAAGTCCTCAACAAATCGATTGAGACAGCGCAAAAAAGGGTTGAGCAAAGGAACTATCAGACGCGCAAGCACACGCTGGAATATGACGATGTGATGAATAAGCAGAGGTCAGAGATCTATGCCTTCCGGAATGAAGTGCTTCGCAGCCCTACTCCGTTTAAAGTTGCTGAAGAGGTCTTAGAGAGTCTTTGCTTGCAAATGGCCCAGACATTCTTTGTCAGTCGTTCGACAGAGGGCGGCTGGAATCCAGAAGGATACCGTCAGTGGCTCATGCTCCATTTCCCTGTGACTTTTGACGCCCAGGAATTCGATAATGACTATCTCCAGCTCACCGATATCGAAAACGCGGCAATGGACAAAGTTGTGGCTTCTTTCCGTCAAAAAATTGCCCATGAGCGCGAAGTTATCGAAGCGGTGGAGCGAGGAGCTCCTGCGGGAGCAGAACCACTCGATGCAGATGGGATCCTCACCGAAGTGGTCCGCAGCGTCTTGATCCGCAGCGTTGACCGGCTCTGGCAAGAGCACCTGCTCCATATCGATCACCTCAGAACCGAAGTCCACTTAAGAGTGGTAGGTCAGAAAGATCCGCTCTTAGAATTTAAACACGAAGCATTTCTCTTGTTCGATGCCTTCAGCGCCAATCTCAAAACAGAGATTGCGCATGCGCTCTTTAAATTTAAGATGATGGCGCCTAGCGAAACACCGCCGACTGAAGAGAAGCCTCGGCAAATTACGTTAGAACACGAAGACGCTTTCCGCACGAACCTTTCTCTCATGCCCGAGCTAGAGTTCATTAAAGAGAGTTAAGACAGCTTCTAAGAAACTTTTTTCAAGAAGATGATATAGGCATCTTTTTCAACAGATGCAGGAAGTTTATCATGCGAGGCTACATGACTATCATCGGCTTTAACCCAGCCGCTTTCTTTTTTGATATAAGCGAAATAGTGGCCACCAGCCAAAGAGGACCCCTGGTGCACCTCGACAGCATGAATTTCATAATTGACGTCTTTTCCATCCACAATCACCGTTAACTTGTTGTCCTTAGGAAGTGTAATTTGAGATTGGATCTTAGAACGGTCAGCAGCAAATCTCTTTAAGTGAAGAGTGAGAAATTCCGGAGGAGTATCTCCAATAGATTCGATCACAATTCTTTTCTGCGTGACTTGATAATCGCTTCTGACACCGTTGTCTTCATAGACGGATGTTCCATCCTGTTCCTGAAGCGGTTGCATCGTTAATTGTGCCGTCACTAAATCTTGGAGTGAAATGTTTTCTTCTGGCGCTAGTGTTGGCACAGCAAATGGAATAGAAGACTCGGCCCGCAGTTCTTTTCTTAGGCCGTTTGGAGGCAATTGAGTCATGTCTTTGTTATCGATTGCGGCAAGTTCAATTTCTCGGGATTCTTCATCCTCACCGTTTCTAACAACGCGCTCCAATTGTTTTTCTTCACCGATTTTTGTAACAAACCGTCCTAAGGTCTTGCGTGTAGCCGGCTCAAGGTTCGCAGGAATAACCCCAATATCTTTCTTGCCGTCACTATTTAGGCCATTTCTTAAAGGCTCGAGGACAGGATCCCAAATTCGTACGAGCAGATCATGGGCATCTTCTTGGCTCCAGCTTCTGAACGACGGATCAAAACCACGTAGGGCATTCAACCAGACAGGCTCTTGAGAATCATCGTTGTAACCTTTGCATGCTTTGATGAGCGTTTTAGAAGCTTGGATCGAATTTTTTAAATTAAGCAGATCTTTTTGTCTTTTCGTGCAACGTTTTGAAACTGTATTCATATCTGCGACCGATTTTTTATATTCATCATCTGGCATCAAATAATTATACCAATAAGAAGTGTCGACCTTAGATTGAAGGTCTGCAACTTCTGATTGGTCGGCTTCGATCAAGATTTCGAGATCTTCAATTTGTTTAGCTTCTTTTTTAATTTTTGCTTCATGCGATTCTATAAGCACCGGAATCAAACCAGTCACATTCATTAAAGGTTGGAAAGAGCCGTTGATAAAGCAGATATTGTTTCCATTGCGGAGAGGGCGGATGCCGTGGATGGATTTCGGAATAGAGGTAAAATCCGTTTGATCCGCAGTGTAGGTTTCTTGAGTTTTAGTGTTTGGGATCAAGGGTTCATAATGCAGCTCATCGTTGTCAGAAGAGAAAAGAGTACTAAAACTTTTCCAGTAATCGCCGATAGCAGTGAAAATTGCAGCGACAATTCGATAGAGGAAACACGGTGTCTTAGGAGGAACAGGAGTCGCTTTAACCTGCGACTTCTGAAGTGGTATTTTGAGCGTATCAATGGGTTGCAGGTTGCTCAATCTTTCATGAAGCTCTTTAAATTCCTCTTTAGACATTTTGACCCAGCGTGGTTCTTCTTGTGTTTCCTCTGGTGGTTTGATCTTTTTATTGAAAGAGCGTTGAGAATGTACTGGCGAAGGAGTGGGGGCCCCTTTGGGGAGAGGCGTTTTGGCACGCTTAGTGCTTTGTTTGAAAGTCCTCGAAACAGCCGTCTCCGTCTTGCCGAGGGAGGTTAAATGATTAGAAGCCGTAGTGCGTTCCTTCAGAGATCGGATATTGAGCTTATCGCAGGTCTGTTGACTCAGCGGTTGAACGATGTCGACGCCTGCATCATTTGAAATGGTGACGGAGAATTTTGTTTGATCGGCGGGCATTTCAAAAGAAACGATGAATTCTGGGCGGGATATTAGGAGGTCATAATAGTTTGCGTGGTTCCTTCGCAGGGTGGGGAGCAGCCTGTTCATGACTCCAGCCATGACGGCTGAGGCTTTTTGACCACTGCCCGCTTCAACGAGCCGCTCTCCTAGGGTGACCTTAGTCACTTTAGGTTCAGCCGGGTTGGCGATGTTAAATGTAAAAGCAACTATTTTACTTGTCATAGTATTTTTATTTGTTAATATTTTATCACAAATGACAAATAATTAGTATGAATTAATGAGGAGCTTAGAACGGATGCAACCTGTTCTGCCGGAAAGACTTGGAGACTATGAACCTATCCTAATAAACTTCTCAAAGAGTTTTTTGACAATTTTCGCTTCAAATCGATTGATTTAGCAA
>DATAHB010000010.1:0-15524 GCA_036263375.1 Rhabdochlamydiaceae bacterium
CATGGGGAGCAATTCTTTTGGCACTATTTTTAAGATCACCACCTGGGGCGAATCGCATGGCCCTGCCATTGGCGTTGTCGTTGATGGCTGTCCTGCAGGCTTAGAGCTGTCTGAAAAAGACCTGCTGCCGGATCTCCAAAGGCGCGCTCCTGGCTCTAATCCGCACACTTCCACACGCAAGGAACCCGACACTCCTCAAATCCTCTCCGGTGTTTTTGAAGGAAAAACAACCGGCGCTCCGATCTCGATCTTGATCCCGAACAAAGATGCTAAATCGGGAGCTTATGATGCGCTCGAAAAACTTCTTCGCCCAGGGCATGCCAATTATACCTATCTGGCTAAATACGGCATTTTTGACTACCGCGGTGGAGGAAGAGCTTCCGGAAGAGAAACAGCCTGCCGCGTGGCGGCAGGCTGTGTTGCCAAGAAGTTTCTTTCCCAAATGGAGATCTCGATTCAGGCGTATATCAAACAAATCGGGTCGATCGAAGCTATCGAACTCAATCTTGATTCTGCACCGACCAATATCGTCTACTGTCCCGATGAAAAAGCTTCTGAGCAAATGGTCCTTGAACTTGAACGTGTTCGACTAGAGGGAGATTCTATTGGTGGTGTGGTGGAATTTGTAGCCACGGGGCTTCCGACGGGGCTTGGCGATCCTGTGTATGAAAAACTCGAAGCAAATCTCGCAAAAGCCATGCTATCGCTTCCTGCATCGAAAGGTTTTGAGATTGGCAGCGGTTTTGAAGGAGCTGCCATGCACGGCTCTTCTCATAACGACCTATATGAAAATCAAAGCGGCGCCATCCGCACCAAGACCAATTCTGCCGGCGGCATCATAGGCGGGATTTCTACAGGCATGCCGCTGCTCGGCCGTGTTGCCTTTAAACCGGCCTCGAGTATCGCTAAGATCCAGTCAACCGTCACAACAGAAGGCCATCCTGCCATTTTAGAACTGCCTCCGAGCTCAAGACATGATCCGTGTGTGGCGATCCGTGCTGTGCCCGTTGTCGAGGCAATGGTTGCATTAGTGCTGGTCGATGCGGTGCTTTTGAATCGGTGCGCGCGGATATGAAGTATGCGTTGATCACGGATCATATCGTCGAAAAGCTCTATGGGCAGGCGATGTGCAATCAGCTCAGTTTACGTGGTTTTGATGTCCAGCTCTTTTCTTTTCCTGCAGGAGAGTCGTCAAAAACACGCGAAACCAAGGAAAAGCTCGAGGATGCGCTACTCTCTGAAGGCTTCGGTCGAGATACTACAATTATTGCTCTCGGTGGGGGAGTGGTCACAGACCTTGTTGGTTTTTTAGCAGCGACGTTTTGCAGGGGAGTCGAGCTCATTTTAATTCCTACCACGCTGCTTGGCATGGTCGATGCGGCAATCGGTGGAAAAAATGGCGTCAATACTTCTCATGGAAAGAACCTGATTGGTTCTTTTTGCAATCCCCAAAAGCTCTATATCTGCCCGGAATTCCTAAAGACGCTTCCTGAACAAGAATGGTTCAATGGAGCGATCGAAATGCTTAAAGCCGGCCTCATTGCAGACGCCGACTATTTTCACCGTTTTTCTGAAATCCCGATTTCGAAATCCATCGACAGAGCAATTGAGATCAAACGGCGTATCATCTCCAGAGATCTTACAGAAAAAGGGCTACGGAGGGTCTTAAATGTCGGTCATACGATTGCCCATGCCTTAGAGTCGCTATCTGATTATCGGATTCCGCATGGAACGGCTGTTGCAATAGGTGTTGTGTTAGAAGCCGAGATCTCTCATCAGATGGGCATCCTTAAAAAAGAGGCCTTGGAACAAATTAGGGCGAAGTTTCCGCCCGTGACCCTTGATTTTGGGTTTGATGAAATCTACGATGTCATGCGCCGAGATAAAAAGAGTGAAGATGGCACTCCTCGACTTGCGCTTCTGGAAGACATCGGCGTTCCTTATTCTGCCGGGGGAGCATATTGTGTTGAAGTTTCTCGCAGGGTCATCAAAGAAGTCGTTGTTAAATATACACCAATGGATTCAAAAGTTTGAGCCTGCCTACGCACGGCATCTTAAAATCAATGCGTTGCAGTATCTTATTCATAACAAGCTGCTTATGTCAAATTCATTTAATTCAGTCACTAAAAAAGCGGAATTTATGTAAATTCCGCTTTTCCATGTGTCGGAATTTGCATTAAATGCGTTGTTTTATTGGGTGGAGGAACGAGAAGGCAAGCTTTTTGGATATGAATTTAAATGGGGGAAAAGTGAGAAAGCCCCTCGTTTGTGGCAAGAGACGTATCCTGAAGCCTCTTTTGAGTGCATTAATAGAGAAAATTACCTACCATTCATCACTTGAAGCGGACGCTCTCCACGGAGATACCATCAAAAAGAGTACAAAGTCGAATTGAAGGGATGGGTAAGTGAAACTTTGTGCTCCTGCTAAACAACTTTTCCAGACAGATAAGGTCGATTTTATTGAACTTGACCAAGGGAGTCATAAATGCGTATATCAGCAGGGTAGACTGCAGTATGTCGATGTCGATTGGAAGAATTCTGCTTTGCCTTCAGGGGATGTACTTGTTTCATACCATAACTTCGAAGAGACTCCCAATTTAGAGGCGATTCTTAAAATTCTACAAATAACTCATCCCAAAGCCCATTTGTACAAGATTGCGACGATGGCTCATTCGACGCTCGATAGCCTCCTGATGTTAGAGTTTCTCCAAAGGCATCCTGGAATTATAGGACTGTGTATGGGAGAGCTCGGGGCTATCACACGGATCTTAGCGCCGATTTTTCAGGTGCCAATCGTGTACGCGCCGCTCTCAGTAGAAGAAAAAAATGCACCGGGACAGCTTCTCGTCGACCAACTTTGCGAGATTTATCACTTCAGAACGCTTAACCCTGAGACCAAGATCTACGGCCTGATCGGCGATCCTGTTTTTCGGAGCATCGGACACTTATTTCATAATGAAGAGTTCAAAAAGTCTGGGAAAAACGCCGTTTATCTGAAGATGGTCGTTAAACCAGATGAGCTGTCTGAGTTTTTTCGTTTAGCAAAAAAACTCCCTTTTGCAGGCCTGAGTGTCACTGCTCCGCTTAAAGAAGCTGTTTTGCCCTTTGTTAATATTTTAGATCCTGAGGCAGAGGCGATTGGAGCTGTGAATACTCTAACGTTTAAAAATGGCAAAATCGAGGGTTGCAATACCGATGGGGAGGCTGCGATGGATGTCCTTGGAGATGTCAAAGATCGGTCGATCGTTGTTTTAGGGGCTGGGGGGGCGTCCAGGGCGATACTCTATACTGCATTGAAAAGAGGAGCTCGTGCGACTGTCGTGAATCGGGCTCCTGCAAAGGCACAAGCGCTGGCTTGTCGTTTGGGATGTCAGTGGAGTGAAAAAATCCCCGCCTATGATATTTTAATCAATGCGACTTCTACAAGTATGCCCATCAAAGAAGGAGAGATTCAAGAGGGGAAATGTGTCATGGATATCGCTCTTTACGAAACAGAGTTTCTTAAAGCAGCTCGAGAAAAGCAGTGTGAATGTTTAGATGGTTTTCACATGTATTTTCAGCAGGCGCTAGCTCAGCAAGAAAAGTGGTGCCCTCTTGAATAACCTATCGCAGAATCGACGTATTCGGGCATAGGGAGCCCCCCTAAATTGACAAGAGTGCCTTTATATCAAAATATTTATTTGAGCGTTCCTTCTTCTTTAATTCCTCGAAGATTTCGGTATGAAACTGTGAAGAATGTTCCTAGGGCAAAAGGTATGGCAGTAGCCCTGTGCTTTGCCGTTTCTAAGTAGCCCCTGGGAATAGGAGTAGGTTCAGGCAGGAATGCCTCTACGAGTCCATTACAGAATTGCTTGATCAGGCAGCCGACTTTGAGAACCTTATGATCGACCTCAAGGGTGAATTTTTTTTCCTGCCCCTGTTGACCGGCTTGTTCGATTTGTTTTGAGGCTTTTTCAAAGATTAAATGGTGGAGTTGAATGGCGTAGGTCGGAAGAAGAGCAAAAATGATGGGAATGGTAAATCTTCCGTAGATGGAGCTCATGAAGGGAGAGCAGAGAAGATAGGCAATGGCTAAATCGTAGACACCTGTAAAGAGCCGGATCAGGGCCTTCTCGATGTCCTGTGATGAGCAGCCGTCTTGTTTAGCTCGGATTTTCCTAATATTGACCACGCACCAGATGAGATGGGTGGCGCCAAGTCCCAGATTAGCATAGCCAAAGGGCTTGGCAATCAGTGGGAGGAGCAGCACAAAGAAAAGCCTCACAGCGGTTTGGGTGATTTTATCTTCATTACAAAGATCAACGGACGGAAGGATAATGGAATTTTCAGTCAGGTGGTGTTGTTCCATCCAGCCCCATGACGCGTCGAGGGCTGAGCCCTGCGGCAGCTTGCGAACGGCGTTCATACAGCTCGTGATAAATGCACCCAAGGGATCCTCCAAATTAAAAGAAGTTCTATCTTAATAGAATATCAACTAAAAAATCAACTGATCGGCGATATTTTTGTTTTTTTGAATAATTGATTTAATGTGTTTTTAATTTGATTAAAATTGTTTAGATTTTGTTATTATAGTGCCAATATTGTAAAATAAACCAATGAAATTCAAATCTTTTATTTATGGAATTTTAGGGTGCGCTGTTTTGATGAGCGCCGTATGGAAACCCGGCTCGGCTCCCGTTCATTTTGCCCACCAACTAACCCTAGAAGATAAAAAACCTCAAGTGACAGCAAGGGTCTATTCAGCGGAGGAAAGCGAGCATATCCTGAAGGCTGATTTGACTGATAAGGGGTATGTCCCTGTCGAGATCACAATCCAAAATCAGGGCGATCACAAATATGCGATCTCGATGGCAAGTACTGCGCAACGGTCAGAAAAACCCAAAGATGTCGCTTGGAAATTTTACAAAGCCTCTGTTGCACGAGGAGTTGGCTGGAGGATCGTGAGTTTCTTCTGCTGGCCCCTATCGATTCCGAGTACGATCGATTCGATCGTTTCGTATAAGAACAAAAAAGCTTTATTGAAGTCGTTGACGGCCAAAGGATTTAAAGAAATCGATGAAGTTGTTTTGCCTTATTCGGTTGTGAAACGGCTTCTTTACATTCCGCAAGAAGCGTTTTATCAGACGTTCTCAGTTTCCATGGAAGACCTGGATGGAGATGAGCTTGTGGTTGTCCCTGTCACTGTCTCTTAGAAGCTAAAACCGTTTCGCCTTCTGTATGCGCGACCATGACGGCACAAGAGGCGTCGCTAAAGACGTTGACCGTGGTGCGGCACATATCCAAAATCCGGTCGACCGGTAAAATAAGCGCAAGCCCTTCACCAGGAAACCCCATCGCATTTAAGATGATCAAGATGGCCACCAGGCTCCCAGAGGGGATGCCAGCGACTCCCATTGAAGTTAGAAGGGATAGCGCTACCACGATCGCTTGATGGACGATCGTCATCTCAAATCCAACGACCTGAGCAATGAAAAGAACAGCGATGCATTCATAGAGGGCAGATCCCGAAAGGTTAATAGAAGTTCCTAAGGGAACAACAAAGCTGCAGATTCGGTTTGAAACACCGGCTCTTTTTTCAACACATTCCATGGTAATGGGCAAAGTCGCAGCTGATGAGCTCGTTGAAAAAGCGGTAACTAAGGCAGGAGCCATTGCACGTAGATGTCTCCAGGGGCTCAGACCCATGATCCGCATGAAAAGAGGCAAGATCACGAACATGAATGTCACAAGCCCCAAAAGGACGGTCAGGAAGAAATAGAGGAGCGATTCGATGCTGCCAAGACCGCGGACGGCAATCGCCTTGGAGACCAGAAAAAACACCCCGAGTGGCATGACACGGATTAAATAATGCGTCATCTTCATGAGTGTGTGGAAAATTCCTTTGATGACATTCATGACGGTCTCGCTGGCCGTACTTTCAATTTTGGCCAAGGCAAAACCAAACAGCAGGGCAAAGAAGATAATTCCGAGCATGTTGCCGTGGGAAGCCGCTTCAAAGATATTGATCGGGATGAGTTTGAGAAGGATCTGCCCGACTGCCTGCATGTGGGTTTCAGGAGCTGCGGCGATGGCAGGTGCTGCGAGCCCTTCCGCCTGTCCTGCCATGAAAGTGCCCGGTTTGATAATGTTGACGAAAAGAAGTCCCGTGAGAACCGCTAAGAATGTGGTAAAGATATAGAAAAAGAACGTTTTTGCCCCCAGACGGCCGAACGATTTGTCTTTGCCCATCTGGCTGATGCCATTAACGATAGAAGAGCCGACCAGCGGGACGACCAATAGGGTTAAACCGTTAAGAAAAAGCTTTCCTAAGAACCCAAAAAGCTCAATGTATTGAACACCGAAAAGCTCAGAATCAGGGCTTGAAAAACCTCCGATCAACATCGCTAAGGCAATGGCAATCAGAACCTGGATTAATAAAGACGATTTTTTATGCATAATCTGGCAATTATAGCGTGAATTTCTTTTTTGCCAAGAAAGCTTATTTATTAAAATAGAAAGAGAGCAGCCGAGCAAACTCGTCGGAGGAAACGTTTCCAGATTGAGGGATGTGGGGTTCTGTATGTTCAAATTCGATAGTTACTTTGAGACTTTTTTCTGAGGGGATAAAGATCGATTTTAAATACCCTCCAGACTTGCAAAATGAAGCAATCCTCAAAGCAGCTTTGTTAAAGTTAATTTGAGTCCCTCCGTCCACACATTCAATGCTGATTTTGAGAACGTTAGCTATTTGTATTTTAGGCTCCAAAGATAAAGCATGCTTGACGTTAGCAATGATGTTATCACTAACTTTTCCCCAGAGGTCGGGCGGCAGGTCCTTGATCTCAATTGTTTTGGACTCTTTGTAGGTTAAGGTATACGAGCTGCCAGCTTCTTCGACGGATTCTAGTTCATCGTAGCGAAACGCCGTTGTTAATAAGATATCAGCGAGTGTCGTTTTAGCTTCTCCCATAACAGTTTCTCTATCTCTGCCCGGAAATAAGAGTCTAAAGACGTCTTTGTGAGATCCTGGCATTGGGAAAGGAGTAGTTGCTTCTTTAACGCTGGCCCCATTGCTAGAACCGTTATTGCTACAGTGTTTTGGGAGAGCTTTCTTTGATTGAATTGCAGGCTCACTATCTGAGCTGTCGTCTTCATCGGAATTTGTAGAAGAGCTCTCAGATTGAGAATCATCCTTTTTTTGGGCAATCCCGAGATTTTTGCTTGCCTTTTCAGTCTCCTCAGCCGTTTTTTTCAACCCTTCAAGCTCTCTTTTTGTGCTGTTGAGATCTGTAGTGAGCTTTTCAATGCGCCCCATGAGGGCTTTGTAGGTTTTATAGAGAGCGTAGACGGTAATAGCAGCTATGGCTGCAAAGATGACTTTTTCTTTGGACAAACGGCTCCAGATGTTTGGTCTGGTATTTTGGATGATCATTGATTCGATGGCAGAAACCATGGCGGAGAGAATAGCAAAAATTCGGAGAATTTTTCCAGAAATACAACTATTTAAGGGATTTCCAAGCTTCGTATTCTGATGGGCGTAACTTGTATCGGGCGATGTTTCCTTCATAGACATCCAGAAGGTCGTTGATGTAGTCTATTTCGAGCACATCAACGAACGATCGAATTATTATGCCACCTAAAGGCCGTTTAAATGGCACAATTCGCGGATTGTGCCATTTAAAATAAAGATTGATTGTGTTTGGACCCCCCCCTAAAGCGAACATAAGATCCATTATCAGACGTTGAGGCAATATCTCCTTTTAGGTTTGTGCTAAAAAGTTGATTTCGGACAACCGAATGGATTGCAAGCAATCTGAAAAACTCTAGCTGATTTTTTAGCAAGAGGAATCATTTCGCTAACTGAACAAACTCCCCGATCTTCTCGAAGGCTTTTTGACCTTCCGGAATCATAGATGCAAAAAGGTGCCAGGTGTGGATCATTTCATCGAATTTCTGCAGTTCGACTTCGACGTTGCTTTCTTTGGCCTTTTGAGCAAACCGCTCGATTTCATCTAAGAAAACTTCGTGTGTTCCGACCTGAATCAGCAGCGGCGGAAGACCTTGTAGGTTTCCATACAAAGGAGAAGCGAGAGGATCTTTTGGGTTATGGCCGGCAAGATAGATCGAGGCTGCGGCTCTGATATTTTCTGCATGGATGAGGTCATGACCTTCGTTGGATTGCAACGTCGTGCCAGTCATAGCAAGATCAACCCAAGGGCTGATGCAGATCGCCGCGCGAGGCAAGACTTCTTTTTTGTCCAAGAGCTTGAGGAGCAGGCTTAAAGCAAGTCCCCCGCCGGCGGACGACCCGGCAAAGACAATGTTTTGAGCTGGAAGTTGCCCTCGGAGGAATTCGTAAGCGGCAACGGCGTCTTGGAGAGCGGCCGGAAAAGGATGCTCCGGGGCCAGCCGGTAGTCAACGGCTAGGACATCGCAGCTGGTAGCTTTGGCAAGTCGCCCGATCAGATCTTGATGGGAATGAAAAGATCCTGAAACATAGCCTCCCCCATGGAAAAAAAGGATGATATTTTCTCGGCTGCAACCAGGAGCATGTACCCAGGCGGCGGAGAGTTTGCCGATGCTTAAAAGTTGAAAACGGACATCCGGCTGTGCGGGGAAGTCGGCCATGAGCTTTTCAAAGCCGTAACGGATCTGGGCAATCGATAGATTGCCTTTGGGGGTCTTGGCTAGCAACGTCTGATAAAACTTTTCTGTCTGTGAGTCCATGCGCTCACAGTACTGATTCTTTGTTAGGGGTTCAACTGCAAATCACAGCTCTTGAAACATTCCCACGATTTCAGTATGAGAGATCTATGCTTGTCTTTTCACTCTTTCTTTATGCATTGATTGGAATTGTCGCAGGATTTCTAGCAGGGCTTCTTGGCATGAGTGGCGGCATTGTCACAGTCCCCTGCTTGCTCTTAGTCTTTACCCTCATGAAGTTTCCTTCCATCGCTATCATGCAGCTGGCGATGGGAACCTCTCTTGCCGCCATGGTCTTTAATGCCATCTCTTCGACATATTTCCATCATACAGAAAAATCGGTCGATTGGAAGGTTGTCAAAGCAATGCTCCCGGGATTAATCTTGGGCTGCTTGGCCGGAGCTTTCATCAGCTATCTGCTGCCGACTGCGGTATTGAAGATCATCTTCGGAGCGTTTTCTGTGATTTTAGGCCTCTATTTTTATCATGAGCGAGCACTTCCTGATGTGGAAAGGCAAATAACTGCCGGGCCCCTACTACTCAATGGCGCCAGTTTTGTCGTTAGTACACTTTCCAATATCTTGGGAATTGGAGGAGGAACAATGATGGTGCCTCTTTTCATGGCACTTAAGATGCCCATGATCCATGCAGTAGGTTCATCGGCAGCAACTGGATTTATTATTTCGCTCGGCGGCGCACTTGCGTATTTGGTTTTTGGGCTTGGGGAGACCGTATACCCTCATACAGTGGGATTTATCTATATCCCAGCATTCATCGTCTTATCTGTCACCACATTTCTGTCAGCTCCATTCGGCGCTCGGATGACCCACCGTATCGCTTCAGATCGGCTGAAAAAGTACTTTGCCATCTTCTTGATCGCTTTGGGCATCGTTCTCATGATGAGCTGAGTTGTACAATCGACTCGACATGAATGGTTTGCGGGAACATGTCAAACGGCTGAACTGTATTGACGTTATACCCTTTTTGGAGAATGGCTAAATCTCTGGCTAAGGTCGCAGGATCGCACGAGACATAGACGATGCGTTTAGGCTTTAGTCGAAGCAGTTTGTCTAAGAAAGCTGGCTCGCACCCTTTCCGGGGCGGGTTTAAGACTGCGGCGTCAATGGCAGTCAGTGTTTCAATGAAATCCTCTGCCTGAGCAGAGTGGAAGCTCGTATTAGTAATGCCGTTTTGCCTTGCGTTTTCTTTGGCATCGGCAATCGCCTCCGGAACGCATTCGACTCCGATGACGTGTTTTGCATGGGGAGCAATTAAGAGAGAAAGCGTCCCGACTCCGCAATACGCATCTAAGACCGTCTCCTCCCCTTTCAATTCACAAAATTCCAAGGCTTTTCGGTAGAGATTTTCTGCCTGCGCTGGATTGACCTGGAAAAAAGACGCCGGAGAGACTTTAAAACGAAGAGAGCAGATTTGATCGACGATAAAAGATTCTCCTGCAAGTGTTTTGTAGGTTTTTCCCAGCACGGCATTGCCAGGCAGTGGATTGATATTTTGCACCACGCCTTTGATCTCGGGAGATGCCGCCATGATTTTTTTTGCTGTCTCGGCCCAAACTGCTACGTCCCCTTCCCGATCTGTTACTAAGACCACTAAAACTTGGTTGGTAGAAACAGCCGTCTTAATCACCACAAATTTGATGCCGGGATCACGATTGGTTTGGAGAAGTTGCTTGACCTTGGCAAAGACCTTTTCGCCCAATTGGCAGTGGATATAACATTTTTCAATTTCAACGATTTCGTGAGAATTGAAGGCATAGAGCCCCATTTTCAAATGAGGATCCATAACGACTGGTAGCTGAATCTTATTGCGATACGACAATGGATTTGGCGATGGAATGCAAGCCGGGGCAGGGATATCGAAAATTTTGCCGATCCGCTCTAAGGCGTCGATCACCATTTGCCGTTTGATCTCGAGCTGCTGCGAGTAGTCCAAATGCATCAGCTGGCATCCTCCGCACCGTCCAAAGACAGGGCAAGGAGGTTTCACTCGATGAGGCGAGATTTTCTCTGTAGAAATGAGCGCTCCTCTAGCAAAATTCTTACGAACCTCATTAATAGATACGGTCACCACTTCGCCGGGAAGAGCTCCATCGACAAAGACTGTAAAGCCGTGATAGTCGCCGATCCCCTCTCCGTGGATGCCCAGCCGTTTTATCGTTAAAGGAATCTTTTGATTTAATTGCGGTTTCATGGATTGAGTTTAACGGAAGATTGGTTGATATCCAATCAAAATTCGGCTACAGTATCTCTCACTTTTAGAGGAAATATGATAGAACAATGCAACAACACGGTTTGGTCGGCTTTAGAATCGAGTTTAGTTCCTCCTTTGGCTTCAACGAAGTGGTATTACCCGACCCTTTTAAAAAAAACCATTGAGGTTATCTGTCTGTTTCCGCTCGGAATTGTCACCGGAACCTTTGCCGGAGTTGGGAGAGCTGGTTCGTTTGCGTTAAGCTTCTTCAGAAGCTCTCCCGTTGTAGATCCTAAGAAAAACTTTCAAGCAGTGGTCGATGATTCTAAATTGTGGGAGCAAATTGGAACACTTCAGGAAATTGAACGAGAGCTAATCAATAATCCAAACAGTCTATTGGAGCCTAAAATTGAAGGAGTTGGGACGTCAACTTTCCAAGACTCTCCCCACGCCATCCCCGACTCTCAATGGGCAGCCGATGCGTGGCAGCTGCAGATTCCAGAAGCCGATCGCCCTGGGCTTCATGTGAATCTATTTAAACTTTATAAAACCCCCCAGGGCCGTCAGGAATTGATTGAGCGATTGAAAAAGCTGCATGTGACCCATTACCGTTTCTCTGTTGAATGGAGTCATATTCAGCCGAGTAAAGAAAGTTGGGTGCTAGGCAATATGCAAGTCTATGTCGATTTGTGCAAAGATTTACGAGATGCCGGTATCGATCCGATTGTCGTGTTACTTCATTTTTCTGAGCCTAAATGGTTTCATAACCTGGGCAGTTTTGAAAAAGAAGAAAACATTGAGCATTTTGCTGAATTTTCTTCCAGGGTGTTTACTAAGTTAACTGAAAACTATAATGACCGCCCTCTGGTGGAGTGGTTTTGTACGATCAATGAACCTGCGGTCGATGCTTTTTTACGTTATGTCCTAGGAGCGTTTTCTCCGGGGCGATTTCTGAATTTTGCAAGGGCCGGAAACTTTTTGAAAAACATGTTGAAAGCACATGGGGTCGTTTATAGGAGACTTAAAGCCGTATTTCTTCCTTCAGTCAAAGTAGGGATCACCCACCAGTATCTCAGAATGCGACCAACGAATCCCCTGTTAATTCCTCCTACCAGGTACTTTACGCGCTTGATAAATGATGTGCCCATGAACTTTTTTAGCTCAGGCGGAAAATTTGATTTGAAAGTGCCTTTTCTTTGCAATATCGAAGAGCAATGCGCTGCTCCTAAAGTCGATTTTGTCGGCACCCAATATTATGTCCGTCCATTTATTGGCCTGATGGGTGCGACAAGTTATGGCGAGCCGATGACCAAAATGCCAGCGCATGAAGACCCTGCAGGGATTTTCGAGGCAATCATAAAAACACACGCGGCTTTCAAGGCTCCTGTCTTGGTGACAGAAACCGGCATTTCTACGGAAGATCATCTCCAGCGGAGCCGTTTTATGCTTCGTACTCGCTATGCAATCCGTGAGGCGGCTAAAGTGATTGGAAAAGATCTCCTAGGTTTGATCTGGTGGTGCCTTGGAGATAATATGGAATTAGAGCGAGGGATGACCCAGCCTTTTGGACTGTATGCTCAGACTGAGAAGGGTTTGACTACAGAACCTAAACTAGGCGTCCTAGCATCGGTCAAGGTCGCCGCAGCTTGGAGATTCAGGCAAAAAACTAAAGGGAAAAACGACTTAGGAACTACTAAGGTTTTTGCAGCCACTCAACCAGAATTTTAATGTCTTGTAGAAACTTTCGCTGGAGTCTCAATAGGAGAAATGACGGAATGAATAAAATCACGATGATCACCACGAGAACAAGAGGTAAATACGTTCTCATGGTCTGAGTGGAAACAGCGATCTCTTTGCTGTTTTTCGCGATGACTTCGCTCGAATGGCTGACGGTGCTTGTGTTTTCTTTGACAGTCTGAATGCTCTCTTCGAGGTTGGTATTCATTTGCTTCATATCGCTGCATCCGGGAATGCAAACCACAAAAAGCACAGAAAAGACGAGCAATAAACGTTTCGTCATATTCTCGTATATCGTGCGAGAATCTTTTCTAGGCAAGTAAAATCTAGTGTATAGAAACTAGCAGAGAGGCTTTTCGATCCGGAACTGTCTTTCTTCTCGACGTTTCATCATCTCAAGCAAGAGATCATCCTGGTTTTTTTTGGCAGTTTGGTCATCGGAGGTGGGGATGACTGAGATATTGTCGCTAAGTTCTTTTTCCGGAGTTTTGACGACCATCTGCATTTTACGCGCAATGGAGGCGTAGTTTTTGATGTTCCAGCGGTGAACCCTGGCTGGGATCAAATGAGCGCCCGGTAGCATTTCCGGCTCGATATGGGAGGAGCAGCTCGCCGTTTGTTGGACCTCTTTGTTCCATTCTTTTGTCACGACATCGGTTTTTCGTATGGCAGGCTTGGCGGGTAAGGGCTGCTTGGGCAGATTTTTAGGGACGCGCAGCGCAGTGGTCTGAACGTACGAGTGTTGTGCCTCGGACGGTTTTTCTTCCCGGAGAGCATTCTGGATCTTCTCAAGCAGTTCTCTGTATTTCATAAAGCGGCCAGTAGTTTACCATATCTTTACGTATATAAGCAAATTTTTTTATATTGCATTGAGGAGAGTAAGAATCTTATACTCATGGATGAGGTAGATATGGCAGAAGTGAAGTTGAAAGGAAACCCTGTACAAACGAATGGAAAACTCCCCTCCAAGGGCCAAAAAGCGCCTGAGATCCGGGGCATTGATACGGATCTCAAAGAAAAAACTTTAGCTGATTTTAAGGGTAAAAAAAAGATAGTCTGTTTCGTGCCAAGCTTAGATACAGCTATTTGTTCAATGTCTGCTCAAAAGTTCAGCGAAGCTGTTAAAAAACTTCCTGATACTGTTGTCATCTATCTCTCTGTCGATACCCCTTTTGCTTTGAAAAGAGTCTGTGTAGCGGAAAACGGCATGGGTCGGATCATTCCTCTTTCTTTGCTCCGTTCTAAAAAGACTGCTGAAGATTATGGTGTTTTGATCAAAAATGGTCCTTTGATGGGCGTGTGTGCACGGAGTGTGGTTGTCTTAGATGCTGCTGATCACGTCATTTATAGCCAACTCGTGGATGAGATCACCACGGAACCCGATTACGATGCTGCGTTAAAAGTCATTCTGTGAAAGTTTTATAGACAGGTTCCCAGATCGCAGCGTTGACCATTTTTTTGCGCGTTTTTTCGTCGGTTTTTGGAGAAAGTCCTTCTTCTTGGGCGACTTTGACAACGGCAAGCGCGATTTCACGGGAGATCTCCCTTAATTGCTCAAACGAGGGAAAAAGCGTTCCTTGGGGCGCTTTAAGCATGGGTGAGTGCTGGCTTAAGATCTCCGCTGCTTTATAGAACATCGTTTCAGAGACTTCTTTGGCTTTGCAGGCGATGACGCCAAGGCCAATCCCCGGATAGATATAGACATTATTACACTGTGCAATCTGAATTTTCTTTCCTTCATAGGCCACTTCCCCAAAAGGGCTGCCGGTGGCGATAATGGCTTTTCCTTTCGTCCATTGCAAAAGGTCTGCCGGATGGGCTTCGCTTTTAGAGGTGGGGTTAGAAAGAGGGAAAATAATTGGTCTTTCAACATAGTGGGCCATTGTGGTGATCACTTCTTCGTTGAAAACCCCAGGCTGTGCAGAGACTCCGATCAGCACGGTGGGATGGACTTGTTTGACCACGTCGAGTAATGTGATCATCGATTTGTTAGGAACTTTCCATTTCGAGATCTCGGTTTGCGGACGGGCAAATAATTTCTGATGCGTGGGAATCCCCATGAGGTCCTGATGCCCTTGATGGACTAGGCCATGGATATCGATAATATAGAGTTCTTGAAGGGCTCTTTCTTTGGAGATGCCGGCACCGACCATTGCACCAAGGAGATGATTGGCAATCCCCATGCCGGCAGAGCCTCCTCCAAAAATCACGATTTTTTGTTGATGGAGTTCGGCATGGTTCATTTTGATGGCAGTCAGCAGAGATGCGAGTGCAACCGAGGCTGTGCCTTGGATGTCATCGTTGAAGCAGCAGATTTGATGCCGGTATTTTTCTAAGAGTGGCTGAGCATGGTCTCTTCCAAAATCCTCCCATTGGAGCAAAACCTTGGGGAACCGTTTTTTGACAGCTTTGACAAACCGATCGATAAAAGCGTCGTATTCTTTACCAGAGATCCGTTTTTCTCTCCATCCAATGTAGAGCGGATCATTGAGGAGCGTTGGGTTATTGGTTCCGACATCAAGCATAATCGGCAGTGTTTTGCCGGGATGGATGCCGCCGAAAAGCGTATAGAGAGTCAGCTTGCCGACAGGGATGGCCATCCCTCCCGTTCCTAAATCTCCAAGGCCTAAAATTCTTTCGCCGTCAGTCACAACGATCACATCGATGTGCTCACGAGGGATATTGTTGATGATTTTTTCAATCTTGTTTCTCTGTGGATAGGAAAGATAGATGCCGCGCGGCTCGGTATAGAGATAGCTATAATGGAGAGAGACATCACCGACCGTCGGAGTGTAGATATAGGGAAGCATCTCGGTGATGTGTTCAGAGACTAAACGGTAGAAGAGAACTTCGTTGCGGTTGTGAAGGGCAGAGAGAAACAAATACTTGGTCAG
>DATAHB010000011.1:0-1988 GCA_036263375.1 Rhabdochlamydiaceae bacterium
TTGCGGCCGATGTCGATTTCCGCACGGCCCTTTACGCCGAAGGCATTGCCAACTCCGATGCTGCTTTTAGACTGCTTAAAAAGGTAGTAGCCGCCGAGGCCAAAATAAAAAGGGTGGGGAAGCGGAGTGCCGACTTCGGCATCGATACAGGGAAGCGACGATTTCATTCTCGAGCTTGTATAGGCATGCGAGCCGGAGAAGCCAGCGAAATCTTTTTTCTGGTAAGTGATGTTTTGTTTTTTTCCGACAGGAATGTAACCATTGGTGCGGAAGTCGACATATTTGCCGAGCCATTCAAAGCCGGCCCCGACTTGGTTTGCCAGCAGGTGATTGGATTGCCGGATGTCATAAAACGCGTTTGCTCCGATTAAATATTTTTCATCATGGATCGGACACCGAAATCCGAGTCCAAAATTTCCTGCTCCCCGTCCGTTGTTGAAAATATGCGCTCTAGCATCGAGGAGAAACTCGACGTCGTGGTGTGTCATTAAGAAGTAATCTAATGAGGTATAACCCGTGCTGTATCCGACGCCGCCTGCTTCGCGGTGGCGGATTTCAATTCTCGATTCAACTGCAGATAAGCTGCAGCTCAAAAGCATCAAGCTCGATACGATGTGTTTTTTCATACTACCATTTCTAACAAAAACGGATGCAAAAGGCAAAATTTTTTTATCCTACGGTCTAAAAAAGTGGACGGAGAATGGCGGAATTTTGTATAGACTGGTGTTCAGAAGCTGTACTAAAACCATGACCAGGATGATTTGAGACACATGAATCATCGTTGTCATCTATTTGAAGCGCGAGAATAGTACAGCTTCTCAGATTAGGAGCGTGAAACATGTTAGATAAATTGACGCAAGGGGCTATCTATTTGGGATTGCCTGTCGTAGCCGGCTACCATTTGATTAGCAACAGTATTTTTCTCAACTACGCTGCGCAAGATGGTGTAGGATTTGAAAAAGCTGGCAATATTGTCCTTACTCCCGTTCAATTTCTACTCGCCGGAAAAGTGGCAGTCAAAGAAGGTGGCCAGTATCAAATTCAACAACACTACGACTACCATCACTACCTTCCTTTTAAAAGCGCTGCAGCAATATTCAGCCTTCCGATTTCTCTTCCCGTCGGATGCGCCTTAAAGGCGATTGGATATCTTTCTGAAGCGACTCGGCTCAGACACAAAGCGATTGCAGACGCAATCGAATCGAAAGAAGTCCATCCGAATACCGCTTATTATGAGGAGATTGGCATTATAACGGCTCAGTCAGATCAGGTGCTTGAGCCTCCCCAATATAAAAGGCGCCCTGGAGATGAAAATAACCTTAAGTTGGAAAAAGACCTTTTAAGGGAAATGGTGCGTCTTTTCAAAGAAAACAATATTCCTTTCTGGATCGATTGTGGTTCTTGTCTTGGCGCGTTTCGTTATGGAGGGCCCATTCCTTGGGACCAAGATATCGATATTGCGGTTCTGGAACCCGACTTTGATAACGTGATGCATGCATTCAACGATCTTGATAAAACGAAATATCAAGTCCAAGACTGGTCGAATCGGTGCAATCCTAAGACGTATATTCGCGTCTATATCTACGAAAACAGAAATTTCATCGACATTTATCACTTTAAAATCGATCCTGAAAAAAAGGTCATTGCATCCATTTGCTCAAATATCGATAGCTCATTCATGTTAGACTCTTGGAAAACACGCGAGCGAAGATTTGTAGTTCCGACTCCCTATGAGATGGTTTTCCCTCTTAAGAAAGCCTATTTCGATGGGATAGAAGTCAATGTCCCGTATAAAACCAAAGAATACCTCCAAGCGCGTTATGGAGAAAATATCAGCCCCTCGAAGATCTACAATGAGGTGACGGGTCTTTACGAAAAAGATCTCAGCCATCCTTATTGGCAGATCCCCTATTCAAACTAGGGCGTGTCGTCAAATTAAGTTTCTGTCGATTTTTGAGGATTTTTGGCAAATTTTCATCTTGTTGGGT
>DATAHB010000012.1:0-24151 GCA_036263375.1 Rhabdochlamydiaceae bacterium
AACAAAATGAACTACATGACAACAGTGGACCCAGAATTGCTCGGCCGCCATCAAGTCTGTTTGTCAACCACTCATTCATCGACATTTAGCGCCTTTTTTGAATTTCCAACTCCGCCCTATACCTTCCTAATCCCGTGTGAATTTCGAGGTCTTCCCATTCTGTTTGCCAGTACTCTAAATCAGATCTCTGTTTTGCATTTTAATTTCACTCCTACCCCCGAAGAAGAACCTGCAAATACTGCCTTAAAAGTTGATGCTTTTATCTGCAGATACTGGAGACAAATCCATTCTGCATTTGGCGATGTCGGCTTATTTGCTTTTTTCTTGTGGATGAGGCGTAGAAAATTACCCTGATCCGATTCTAAAGGGGATGCTCTTGCATCCCCTCCGTCTACTTTTACTGTTTTTGATGCAGTTCACAACCCACATAGGCAAGAGGACCGCTTTCCGTGTTGTGGAATTCAGCGTGTAGTTTACCTGTAAAAAACTCGGAAAATTCCTTCCACCGTTTTCCATCTAGGCTAAATAAATACTTCTCTCCATAACATTTGACAAAGCAGGTCTTGAGAATTTTCATGCTCGATTGGCTGGCTGATTCTAAGCCTAAAAACTCCCCCTGCAAAGAAAACGTCAAAGGCAAGACCATTCCTGCAGGACATTTTACGACCACATCTTGTAGCTTGCCTTGCATAAACTGTTCGATATTTTCGTCGGCAAGATCATAGAGACTCACGACTTGTTCTGCTGCGCATAGCGCAGTTCCTAAGATTGTAATCAGCATCATCTTCTTCATCATAAAGACTCCTTTACTACATTTGTAGTATTTAGGGTTAAAAAAAGGCGTTTAAAAAATCCAAAACTGTCCAAAAAAGAGCAAAGTCAAAAGGCTAAAGGCAAAAAAGGCTTGTATCATTCGTATTCCCCAAGCCCACTTCTTCGCAGGATTGATAAGAGATTTCACGCGGGCGAGCAATTGGCCTTCTTCCACAAAATACATGACCGGCAGACAGGAAGTTGCTTTTTTTGCTCCGCGGGCTGCCTTAGCAATTGCACTGGCTAGATCGAGGGGCAAGAGATTGAATTTGGAGATTTTTGCATCGCAGGCAAGCTCTTGGGACACCGCTAAGCGGGACTGCCATTTTTTTGTCGGGATCCACCAAAAGAATGTAGCAAGCATCCGCTGCATTGTTCTCAAGGCAGAATCTTTCCAGCGGAGGTGATCGAGCTCGTGAACAACGATGGCTTCGAACTCGGCTTGCGAGAGATTTTTTATCAAACAGGTAGGGAAAATAATTGAACGTTTAAATGCGCAAGGTACATCAATGTCGGGTGAACTGAATAGATCGATTTTTTTCAGAGCTGTCTGAATAGGGTCGGAAAGGGTTCGTAAACAGGGAAGTGCATTTGCCAGCATCTTCTTTACCTGTTTTCTGGCTTTTAGAGCTTGCCATAGGCGGAGACTGACAAGTCCGATTGAAATGGAAAGCGCTAGAAGAACGGTTAGTTTGATCCAAAGAGGATCGATGGAAAGAGCAATCAGATCAGCAATTGTGAATGTTTTTCCTCCCTCAACAGAGAAATAAATCCCGGAACTTAATGGATAAGTGAGGGTCGCTGTGATGGCACGCGTCCCCGGCATGCAGAGTAACGGGTTGATTTCAGAACTAAGCGCCCATCTGGAAGAGTTATAGAGAAAAAAATCGAAGCCGACTTTAAACAGAGGAAGGCTCAAACAAAGGGCCACCATTCTTGGCTGCCGGATTCTCAAGGCCCACAATAAAAACTTCACCAGCAGAGCGATTGTCGCAAAAGCAAGCGCGCTATTGATTAAAATATTAAAGGCGTAGATCCATGGGAGGTTCATTTTTTGCCTTTTTTTGCTTCCTGAATGAGTTCTTCCATCTCGGAGAGTTCCTCTTCAGTAATGTCATCCGATTCAAGGAGATAGCTGATCATCGACACCGATCGTCCTCCAAAAATTTTCTGCTTTAACCTCTCTAAAAGATGGGAGGGTGCAGATTTTTTTGATGGATTTATAGAGTAATGGTACTGAAGCCCGATCCGCTCTCGCTGCAATTCTTTTTTTTCAACAAGGCGAGACATGACCGTCATGAGCGTGGTGTACTTGTCGCCGCTTTCCATGAGTTTTAAAACATCTTTCACAGTGAGTTGATCGTGCGTTTTAAAAAGCGCAAGAATCGCAAGCTCGAGTTCTCCAAAAAGTCGTTTTTTTGTCATAACGCCAGAGATTACTACGATCGTAGTATTTTAGTCAAATATTCAACAATCAGATATAGTCGTGTATCATGAAAATCGTCCTGAAAAAGGTTCGGGTCCACAATCTTAAAAATGTCGACCTTGAGCTGGAGCCGAATCAATTCATTGTCTTTTCTGGGGTCTCAGGTTCGGGGAAGTCTTCGCTTGCTTTCGATACGATTTATGTTGAAGGGCAGCGGCGGTATGTCGAATCGCTCTCTGCCTATGCGAGAAGACAGTTAGGAGATTTTCCTAAGCCCGAGGCGGAACTGATCTCGGGGATCTCGCCAACGATTGCCATCGAGCAAAAGACCGCAGGCCGCAGCCCAAGATCGACGGTAGGGACGATGACCGGTATTTACGATTTTTTACGCGTCCTTTATGCCCGGACAGCCGTCGCCCACTGCCCGGTCAGCGGAGAAGTGGTGGCACCCCAAAGCACGTTGCAGATCATGGAGGCGATCGAGGCCCTTCCAAAAGGAACTCGTTTGCTGATCTTGAGCCCGTTTGCCAAGGCAAAAAAGGGAGAATTTAAAGACGACTTTGCCGAACTGCTCCGTCGCGGTTTTACTCGGATCCGGCTAGACGGCAAGGTGGTTGAGCTAACCGATGAGATCCGCGTCGATAAACAAAAAACGCATGACATCGACCTCGTGATTGACAGAATTGCCCTTCCTGATGGTGATCGGATAAAAGAAGCGGTGACGCAAGCTCTCGATCTTGGAAAAGGCGTCATGAGCATCTTGAATCCCGACACCAAAGAAGAAACGCTGTTTTCCCAACACGCCTACGCATTTAAATCGGGGCTTTCTTATCCTCCTTTAGAGCCGCACGATTTTTCGTTTAACCATCCGCTCGGCATGTGTCCCTCGTGCCAAGGGCTTGGCGTGACCCGCACGTTTAATCTCGATTTGATCATTAAACCTGATTTTAGCATTGCCGATGATTGCTGCTCAGTTGCCCCCTCCTATACAACGGTGCGGTATGGCAACATCTACAACAATCTTGCAAGGCTTATTAAATTCGACATCAAGACGCCTTGGAAAAAACTTTCTGAAGAAGCAAAATACGCCTTTCTCTACGGTCTTCCCGACAAATGGGTCCGGATGAATTTTGTCCACCCACACAAAAAATCCCGTTGGATGGAATATATCAAATGGCGCGGCGTCCTTAATGAAGCGATGGACCGATATCAAGCGGCAACCAGCGAGACCTACCGAGAGAACATGCATGAGCTGATGGAAGAATCTCTTTGTCCTGCCTGCAAAGGGAGCCGCATCAAGCCGTATCCGTCTGCAGCCAGGCTCAAAGGCAAGACAATTGCCGAAATCACCGCCATGCCGATCGATGAAGCCGCAGATTTTTTCAAGGGGATTATCCGCACTAAAATCTCTGAAGAACTCCTCAAAGAAATCACGGAGAGGCTCCGCTTTTTACTTGGCGTGGGCTTAAGCTACATTACCCTGGAACGGTCATCCCCGACACTTTCGGGCGGAGAATCACAGCGTGTCAGGCTGGCTTCGCAGATCGGCTCAGGGCTCGTCAGCACCACCTATGTCCTCGATGAGCCTTCCATTGGGCTGCATCCGATCGACAATGCGAAATTACTCCACACACTCAAAACGCTTCGCGATAAAGGGAACACGGTGATCGTCGTTGAACACGATGCCGAAACGCTCTTCGGCGCCGATTGGATCGTCGATATCGGACCACTCGCAGGAGAAAAAGGGGGCCAAATACTCTATTCGGGCCCGGTGAAAGGACTTTTAAACTGCGAAAATTCGATGACAGGGGCATATCTTTCCGGCAAACTCAAAATCCCGATTCCCAAAGAACGACGCAAACCGTCTAAAAACAAAATTTCTGTCAAAAAAGCAGCACACCACAACCTCCAAAAAATCGATGTCGATTTTCCACTAGGAGTCTTTATTGCAGTTACTGGTGTTTCCGGGTCAGGAAAATCGTCGCTCATTTCAGATCTCTTATACCCTGCATTGTCGAACCACTTGCACAAATCGCGGCTCCCTGTCGGCAAACACCAAAAAATCGAAGGGCTCGAGCATGTGGATAAAGTGATTGCTATCGACCAAACCTCGATCGGAAGAACGCCTCGCTCGAACCCTTCGACCTACATTAAACTCTTCGATGATATCAGGGATCTCTTTAGCCAGCTTCCGGAAAGTATTGCGAGCGGATTTAAGCCAGGAAGGTTCAGCTTCAATGTGAAAGAAGGCTCCTGCCCCCACTGCAGCGGCATGGGAATGATCAAAATCGACATGGACTTCCTTGAAGACGAATGGACCGTTTGTACCCATTGCAAAGGGAAGCGATTTGATGAAAAAACACTCTCGGTCCTCTACAAAGGAAAAAGCATCCATGATGTGCTGGAAATGAGCGTCGCCGAAGCGGCGGAGTTTTTCTCGGCCATGCCGCATATCAAAATTAAACTTGAAACACTCCTGCGCGTTGGCCTCGATTATCTCCGTTTGGGACAACCTTCTCCAACCCTTTCAGGTGGAGAGGCACAGCGGATTAAACTTGCCAAAGAGCTCTCCCGCCCTTCAACGGGAAAAACATTCTATATTCTCGATGAACCGACCACCGGACTCCATTTTCACGACATTGGCAAGCTCATTGAAATTTTGCAATCCCTGGTCAGCCGAGGCAATACCGTGCTAGTGATTGAGCACAACATGGACCTTGTCAAAACGACCGACTGGATCCTCGAGCTCGGCCCTGAAGGCGGCCCCGGCGGAGGGAGACTGATCGCCGAAGGCCCTCCCGAAAAAATCGCTGCAGGGAAAACGGCGACGGCTCTTGCACTTAAAGAAGAGTTTGAAGCGCCCACCCTCGATAAAACAGCTGCAAAACAGCTGCAGCATATCATCGTCGAGGGGGCCTCTCAAAATAATCTCAAAGAAATCACCGTCCAAATCCCTCGTGGAAAAATCACGCTTTGTACCGGACCTTCGGGGTCCGGAAAAAGCTCTTTTGCATTTGAAACAATCTATGCTGAAGGGCAACGACGGTACGTCGATTCAATGTCGCCGTTTGCACGGCAGTTCATCAAACAGATGTCAAAACCCAAGATTGAGCACATCGACGGACTTTCTCCTGCCATTGCCATCGAGCAAAAAAACCATGCTGGGAACCCCCGCAGCACGGTTGGCACCATGACCGAAGCCTACGATTTTATCAGGATCCTCTATGCCTATCTCGGCACTGCCTATTCTCCTGATACCGGCGCCAAAATAGTCGCCATCAGCAAAGACTACGTCGTCGAAAAACTGCTAGAGCTGCCGGAAAAAACTCGCCTTCAAATCCTTTCTCCATTACAGCTAAAAAAAGAAACCTTTGAGCAGCTCAAAGAACGGCTTCAAAAACAAGGGTATCTCCGGATCCGGCTCAATGGCACCTACTATGAGCTCGATGACACAATTCCTTTTGATCATAATCGAAAAAATACGCTTCTGCTTGTGGTCGACAGATGTATTGCCTTGCCAGATAGCCGCAAACGGTTATTGGAGGCGATCGAGCACGCTGCGTCTTGCTCCGGTGGCAGCCTCTACGTCGATGCAGCAGGAAAGGACCTCTTCTTTAACCTGGCATTTGCCGATCCGACGACCGGAAAATCGTATCCGTCGATCACCCCTCACACCTTCTCCTTTAATACGGAACAAGGAATGTGCCCCGATTGCCTAGGATTGGGTTTCCAATACGGCATTGATCTGCTCAGAAATCGTGATCTTGCCGCCCTATCCATTACTGGCCTCATGCGGGCGCTTTGGCAAGATTCCTCGACGCCGGAAGCCATCCGTTTTGTCCAAGCCATGCTCGGATCTTACGATATCGATCCGTACGAATCTCTCAAAAAACTGCCGCCGCAGCACCTACAACTTTTTTTACAAGGCCCCATGAAATGGAAAGGATTTCAATGGCTCGGACTCAATCACGTGCTCGGGAAAGCTGCCAAAATCCGTTCCGACCTCAGAGACTATCTATCTCCACTCCTGACTCAAACCACGTGCCTCTCGTGCCAAGGCTCGCGCCTCAATAGTCTGGCCCGCCATGTCAAAATCGAAAATGTCTCCGTGGCTGATTTCTGCAAACTCCCAATCCATGAAGCACGTGCCTTTTTGGATAAACTTTCCACGCCTCTCTTTCTTGAAGAGACTCACAGGCAGCTCCACCACCGGCTCCATTTTTTGGAAGCCATCGGTTTAGGATATCTCTCTCTTGAAAGAAGCGCTCCAACACTGAGCGGCGGAGAAACCCAGCGGATCCGTCTCAGCCGCCAGCTTGGCAGCGGCCTCACCGGCTGCCTCTATGTCCTGGATGAGCCGACGATCGGCCTCCATCCCCTCGACAATGAACTCCTCAATCAAGCACTCCTAAAACTTCGCGACATGAACAACACCCTCCTCCTTGTCGAACACGATCCCCTCACTATTGGCATCGCCGATTACATCTTAGACTTTGGACCAAAGGCCGGAAAGGAAGGCGGCAAGATCACCGCGCAAGGAACACTCCCCGCCATCTTGAAAAACCCTCACTCGCTAACAGGTGCTTATTTAAGCGGAAGAAAAGAAGTCCCTATTCCTAAAACCCGCAGAAAGGCCAAGGCCTTTTTCACATTAAAACACTGCCAGCTCCATAACTTGAAGAACTTCGACATCGACATCCCAGTCGCCCTTTTCTCCTGTATTACCGGCGTCTCTGGTAGCGGAAAATCGACCCTTCTCCATGACATACTCAAACCAACCATCGAAAAGAACATCGATGTAACACCTTTCAATAAACTCATCGCCCTCGATCAAAACCCACTCGGCCAAACCAACCGGTCGGATGTCTCAACCTATGTCGAACTCCTCTCGCCTTTAAGGCATCTCTATGCCTCCATCCCAGAAGCCAAGGCCAAAGGGCTCCAAGCCAAGCACTTCAGCTTTAACCATCGCCGCGGCATGTGCCCCTCTTGCTATGGCATTGGCACGAAGTCGATCCAGCTCCAATTCCTCCCAGCCGTCAAAATGACGTGCGAGGCCTGTCAAGGCTATCGCCTAAACCCCTTAAGTTTAAGCGTTTATTTTAAAGGCAAACACCTTGGCCAGATTCTCCAAATGACCGTCAACGAGGCAAGGGAATTCCTGGATGCCTTTCCTAAAATTGTTAAAATCCTCGATACTCTCATTGCCGTGGGCCTAGACTACCTCCAATTGGGCCAGGAGATTGCCACTCTCTCCGGAGGCGAACAACAACGGATTAGGCTCTCCAGAGAGCTCGCCAAGCGATCGACCGGCAAGACCCTCTATCTCTTTGATGAACCGACCATCGGGCTTCATAGCGACGATATCGTCAAGCTTCTGGCCATCTTCCATGAACTGGTCAGCCGAGGCAACACCCTCGTTCTGATTGAACATAATTTGGACGTGGTTTCGAATGCCGACATGATTTTTGATCTGGGGCCTAGTGCCGGCATTAAAGGGGGATATTTGGTGGCCCAGGGCACCCCCGAACAACTCGTTAAAAACCACCACTCTGTTACGGGAAGGTTTTTAAAAGAAAAAATTGGCAGTAATTAATTTTTGAATCTCGCCTAATCATTAATAATCAACTACCTGGAAATTAAAACCACAAAACAAATATTAATTAGTTGTTGTTTACTGTATTTTTTAATATAATGTTAGCATAATTTTTAATATGGCGCCATTATGGCTATAAATAACATTGCTGGATTAACAAAAAATGTGTCAACGAAATCTACTACTTTAAATAAACCACTTCCCAAGCCTAATGCACCGACAAAAGGCTTTTTTTCTGATATCACGCATATCTTTCAAAATAAAAAAGTCGAAAAACTAGCAGAAAATCCTCTTGCAAAACCTCAATCTCCTGAAGCTCCAAAAGAATCTTCCGAAAAACCGTTCGATCCAGCTTCTCTGATGCGGGTTCAAAATTTCCTCAAAGACACCTCTCAATCAACCTTTGACAAGCTCGTAGGCTTGCTCCCTATCCCGGAATCTCTTGCGCCCCTCGTTAAGATGTTTTTGGGCAAAGGAATGAACGGTGATGTCAAAGCCGTTATTGCAAATGACAATTTAGAGCTGACTGCAGATGTGAAATCGCCTGGCCTAGGCATTAATGGAACTGCCGTCCTTTGTCTGCCCATCACTGAAAAACCGGCCGATGCTACTCTCACTGCACTCCATCCTATGATGGTCGATAAATTGAGCCAAATTCTCAATCCGGCCTTGTCAAAACAAGAACAAGTTCAAGCAGCTATTTTACTGATTTCCACACTTCCTTCTCAAAGCGTTTCTTTTAACTGGAAGGACGGAACTGTCAATATCGTCATTACTCTGCCCAACGGAGCCACCCTTAAATTAGATCTTTCGATTTCAACTTCGAAAGATTCAGCTAAAACATCCGATATTTTGAGACAATTCCTAAAGACTATTCTGAAAGAAAATTATACAGGCATCGAAACTCTCCTGAGCCAGAATATGATCTTTAAATGGGATGGATCCTCCTCTCAATTTGAGATCCGATTTCCTCAGCAATTGGCCCTCCACATCGAAAAGATTAGCTCGATCGATCTTTCTAATCCGATTCTAGATAAACTTGTGAAAGCCATTGCGAACGACACAACGATTATCCTTCCTTCCACTATCCGAGGAACCATTGATTTTAAGAATCCCTCGGTCCAATTCGATAAAGGAACAGCCCTCATTATCAAGGATTCTCCTCTACCAGATATCACACTGGATCGCATCTCTTACGATCCTGAAGATAAAAAGATGTTTTTATCTCTAAAAACGTCATCGATGCTAATCCCTGACGCGCTCTTAAGGAACATTGATATCGACTTAAAAGATAAACAGAATGAAGCGACTAAAAAAGCGACCTCCGAGAAGCCCAATGTCGTTCAGTATAAGTTTATACCGATTAAGAAGAATGTCGCACTCGTTCCGGAGACTAAACATGCTCCTCTATCTAAACCAAAAATCTCTGCCTTTGAAACTCTTAAAAAAATGGTCGCGATTCCAGAGACTCTGAAGCCTTTAGTCGGAAGCCTATTAGCCGATCAAACAGCGCTTGATATCAACGTTGGAATTGACGACAACGTCACCGTGGCTGTTAACAATGTCAATATTCCGGGGTTTGGCCTCGTTGGCAAAGCTTCTCTTTCTATTCCAACTCAACCAACAAGCATAGCAGACCAAGAACCTGTCAAATTGAATCCCAAACTCGAAACGCTTATCGAGCCGCTCATCAAACGGCCAGAGACACTGAAAGAGTTCGCTTCAATGAGCAATCTCATCGACCTAGCTCTCACCCTGCCAAATCAGAACCTTCATATGCGCTGGGAAGGCGGCATCGGGCAGGCCCAGTTAACCATGACTCTCCCCGGAGGCATGGTCTTAAATCTCGACCTAGATGTTAATAAAATCCAAGGCAAAAATGATCCTCTGATGGCCAAATTCCTGGAAGTTTTAGACAGTCCCGTTCCTCAAGGAAGCTCAAAACGGCACTATCACCCTGCAAAGTTAGTTGAGGTTTTCGAAAAATTCGGAGGAGATCATCCAAATCATGCTCAAATCCGAGAAGCTTTGATTGCAAATATGGACGATAAAGACGCGCTGCGGACAGAACTTGCCAAAATCATCGAAAGGGATGCCCTGCGCACAAAACTGGCACAGCTGCTGGGCAATGAGTTTGTTGGAGACCTTGAGCCGCTGCTCACTCAGAGCTTTACTTTCAATTGGAGTGGTCACACAAAACAATTCAGTATCAAGTTCGATAAAGAACAAAAGCTGCACATTAAATCTTTGAAGTTTAAAGAAGCCGTTGGATTTGGATCATCTGTCATCAATTTCTTTGGAAAGATCTTAGGATCGTTACTCAGCAACACGAAGATCTCACTCCCTAAAGTGATTCGTGGAGATGTCGATTTTGAAACTGGAAAAATCAACTTCTACAAAGGCACCTCTGTCTATGTAGGATTCAAACGTGCCGGGCTAAGGATGATTTCGTTCAAAAGAGAAAATTTTATCGATATCGGCATCGCATGTTTTGGCGGACACGAATTTGGAATTGATCGACGAACAAAACCCGTCGACAAAACTCGAATCGCGATTGTCGATAGAAAAGCTCAAAATTAATGCTAAAAAAAGCCCTTTTAGGGCCTTTTTCGTCAATAAGCCTAGTCAGCCTCTTTGATGCTTATAGCAAATGTTCCATCTCTAACGTTTTGGCTTTTGACAAGCTCGATTATTTTTTCCATGTTAGCAATAAAAGAACCCGCCCATTCTTCATAGCTAATGGGTTGTCCTTTTAGCGGTATAGGAGTGGCTCGAAGATTTAGCAACTCTTGACTCATCGGGCATATGATTTGTACATCGAAGTTCACTTCATTCATGACAATTTGAGATGCGTTGACATAGGAAGCAACGAATACAGAAGCCAGTAGCGCAGTTTTCGCAATCATGTTCATAAAACTCCTCCAATTAAACTAACATTGCTAAGTCTACGCCGCCCGAAAATATTTCTCAACATTTCACTAAAAATCGTGAAAGTGTATGCTCGCTTTCATGAAAAATTTTCTCTTTTTGATCGCAGCACTCGTGTCTTTATTTCTCTCTTGCAGTAAAATTGACCCCACGATGAGTCGCAAAGAGCAAAATTTAAGAGTTACCATCAAGATAGAGCCAATCTCATTGGATCCCCGTAAAGGCAATGATATGATCGCATCTCAGCTCCATTTCATGCTTTTTGAAGGCCTTTTAAAACTTAACGCTGACCTCACGCTTTCTCCTGCCCAAGCAAAATCGTACGATGTCTCTGCAGACCATAAAACCTATACATTTCACTTAGGAGACACAACCTGGTCGGATGGGACTCCTGTGACGGCCTATGACTTTGAAAAAAGCTGGAAAAGCATCCTAAATCCCGTATTTCCGTGTCCGGATGCCTTTCTTTTATATCCAATCAAGAATGCACGACGCGCCAAACAAGGTGAAATTCCTCTCTACCAAGTCGGTATCTCTTCAAAAGACGCAAAAACATTGGTTGTAGAGCTTGAATATCCTGCTCCCTTCTTTTTGCAGACCGTGGCCTCTTCTGTCCTTTTGCCGGTCAATTTTCAACTCGACGCTAAAGACCCTGATTGGGCCGACTCTGCGAAAAACTTTATTAGCAATGGTGCTTTTACCCTCAAAGAGTGGAAATTCAATCAAGAGCTCGTCCTCGAAAAAAACAACCTTTACCGCGAGGCAAAAGAGGTTCATCTGGACCATCTGATCTTTGAAATCATGAATAACGAGTCGACGATTCTCTATCTCTATTCGAGTGGCCATTTAGACATTGTCGGCTACCCTATCTCATTTATCCCGTCGATAATCCATCATGACAAAGAGAAAAAGAAGCAGCTGCAGTTTTTCCCGGTAGCAACGACCAAATTCCTAGCGTTTAACACCTCTAGTTTCCCGTTTGATAATGCCAATATCCGCCGCGCCTTTTCCTATGCGATCAACCGGAAAGCCATCGTGGAACACATCGCTCAGCTCGATCAAAAAGAAGCGTTGTCGATCATTCCTCCGGCCCTTCTGCCCGATCAACACGACCTCTTCAAGGATGCCGATGATAAAAAAGCGCAAGACTATCTGAGAAAGGGACTTCAAGAACTGAAAATGGAATCTAAAGATTTGAGCGGCTTTACATTTATGTATGTATCCAACCCCGTTAACCAATCGATCGCCCAAGAGTTGCAGAACGTCTGGTCTAAAGTCCTTGGAGTCGACGTGAACATCGAAAACGTCGAATTTAAACAGCTCCATGAAAGATCCAAAAGAGGAGAATTTGGCATCGGCCTATTTGCCTGGGTTCCCGATTATAGCGATCCCATGAACATCCTCGAAAGGTTCCAGGACAAGACCGGCCACCGAAACTACTCCAAGTGGCACCATGAGCCGTACAATCAAGCTCTTGCCCAAGCGATCCAAGCCGCGTCCCCTCAAGAGTACCGTCAGAAAATCGATGAGGCCCAGCAACTTCTCATCGACGAGATGCCGATTTCCTGCCTCTATCATGATAACTATGTCTTCTTGATCCAGCCCTACGTGAAGGGCTTTGAGATCTCGCCTCTAGGGCATATCTACTTCGATAAAATCTCAATCCAACCTAATTCAAAAGAGTAACTTTTGCTAACAGCAGTAAAAAAAGTCACGCGTGAATATTATGCAGAATACAAAAGAGCTGCAAAAACCAAAGAATTAAACCCTGCCAGACTTCATTTATATGAGAATGCAACCTTAACTGGAAACTACGAATTTTTAGATGGGAAAAAAGCGATCATCGAAGCTCTTGAGAAATTCTTCACATTGGTCAGCGACGCGAATATTCAACATCAATACTTTGACCATGAATCGTCCTGCACAATTCTGGACGTGATTACAATCATTCCAGAAATTGTGATCAAAACGACAATTCGATTGGTCGTTGTTGATGAAGGCATTACTGAAATCTATATCTACTACGACACCCTTCCCTGGAAAAATTTAATGCATAAACTGCAAAATCAAAGTTCTGTGGTAGACTACTTTCAGAAAGCAGCAAGAAATTTCCAAAAAGCGACGTCTTATGAATAGTTCTAAGACTAGAACAGGCTGCGTAGAGCCTGTTCAAACTTATGACCGTTGGGTTGATGAGAGAAAAGCAGAAAACACGTCTATCTCTAGGCTCAGTCACATGCGCAACTCTATCTATTCAAATCTTGAAACACTTTGATATTTCGTAAGTTGTGTTGCAGTCTCTAAAAACTGTTGCACGCTTAAACTAGAAAATGACTCGATTACCAAATGAGCATGGGATAGATCTTGGTAGCGCGTATATTCATTAGGGACAGCGACCGTCACGCATCCAGCGCTCTTTCCAGCTGTGACTCCTGATTGGCTGTCTTCGATGGCAACACACTCCTTGGGAGCCAGATGGAGCAGCTTCGCTGCGTGGAGATAAATATAGGGCTTGGGCTTATTAACACCTTCGGCATCGACATAGTCGGAAAGATCATCTTGCCCCGAAAGAATAATGTCGAAAAGGTGTTCAATATTATGAGTCCGGAGGTTCATCAAAATGACTTCTTTAGATCCCGCCGATGCAAGACCCAACTTCAGCCCCAGACGGTCTTTCTCCTTTGCAAGGCGATGTAAAAAATCGATTGTGTGTTGAATAGGAGGATGTCCCTTTCTGATGAGGGCAGAATAATGGACTCTCTTCCCTTTTAAAATCTCTTGAGCGCAATCTGTGCCTATTTTCTTAGCTAAAATTTCCGCGATAGCTGCAGCAGGTTTGCCGATATAACCGTAGTATTCTTCAAGTGAGAGCTCTCCTCCGAATTTTTGAAGCGCAGATTGCCAAGAGCTACAATGAGCATGTTCGCTGTCGACCAACGTTCCATCACAATCAAAAATGACTGCTTTAATGCTTTTGATCATCTCTTCGCCTTAAAATATGGATCGAAATGGAAGCCTAAGTGTTGTTCTTCAATGGTCGCAGCAAGGGCTTCTTTCGGATGCCGCTTGTGGTCAAACTCTCGATGAGGATTCATGAACGTCTGCACAACTTCAGACGTCACGCGGGCTCTAGCCTCTTGATGTTCTTTGAGCAGCGCTCCAATGACATCGATGGCCTTCTTTTTGACTTCCGAGGTCATCATTCTTCCTGTGCGATATTCGATGGCAATATGCTCCAATTCTTTATCGCTATCGAGAAAGTAAAGCAAATAGTGATATGCAACATCGACCATGAGGTTTGCTCCCTTTTCGATGTGCTCTTGCTTTGTCATGCCACCACCTGAAAAGGCTTTTTCGCGGATCTTTTTCGAGAGCGCCTCTTGAGAATCGCTCATAAAAATCACTTCTCTTGTTCCTGTCGAGCTAGCTTTGTCTTGCGCGTGCTCGAGGCTGGGCAGAAAGCGGGAATGGATCGTCGCCGGTTTGATATATCCGAGCTTATGGGCAATCTCCCTGGTCATGCGGAAATACGGATATTGGTCGATTGCCATTGGAACGAGACAAAAAACCTGTCGGTCTTGGAAAATATTTGCAAAAGAGGTGCTGAAAGCCGGAGCAGCTTGGATAGCCGGCCAGCTGATCTGACCGATAGAGTTATTGAAATCGAGTCCAAAAATCCCATGAACCATATTGCCAGACGTGTGCTTCATCACTTTGACGATGTTGCGGTAAAACGATCCTCCCATCGCCTCCAAATCGGAAAAAATCCAGGTTTTTTGGGGATTGAAGCCGCACGCGATGATATCTTTGGCGTTCTCCTTACCGAGCCGATGGGCCTCTTCCAGGGGGAGATTGTCTTTAAAATAATATTTCTCATCATCGGTCAGCTGAATGACAACAATCGCATTTAAAGCGTCTTGGAGATACTTGGTGAACATAAAAGGCACCATATGCCCGAGGTGCAATGATTCGGAGCTTGGACCCCTTCCGGTATATAAATAGATTTCTTCACCCTTTTCATAGGCATTGAGGACGAGATCGAGGTCTTTATGTGAGAAGAAGATCCCTCTGCGGAGCCACGGATGGGCTTTGGTCTTAGTTACTTGCTCAAACCGTTTGACTAAAGCCGTATCGATCGGCTGGCAGCCGAATTGCTTGATTAGCATCATGTAATCGATGCCGGTCGTCGAGGTCACTTCCCAAGGCGTAATCTTCGTCTCATCTTTCATATTGAATAATCTTGCCGAATCTGTATATTTCTTACAATGCTCGGCTTTGTGCGGTTTTTGGCGAGCAGATCCGAGGGAGACGTCCGATGATTTTATTATTTTTTTGCGAGTCAATAGTTGCAACGACCCTATGGAAGAGCAAAAAAATAATAAAAGCGCGGACGCTCTCCCCGGAAATGGTGTCAAAAACTGCGCAAAGTCGAGCTAATGCACAACGGCAATTATAAAATACTTAAAAGTCTGGGAAAAGGCGGAATGGGCGAGGTTTTCCTAGTCTATGATAATGCGTGCAAACGGCAAGTCGCCTTAAAGCGCATCCGGGACGATCTGCAAAAGTATAAATCAATCCAGAGCCGCTTCTTAAGGGAGGCCCATATTGCCGCTCAATTGACCCATCCAGCCATTGTGCCCATTTTTTCGATCTATGATCAAACCGATGCCGTCTACTACACCATGCCGTATGTCGAAGGCGAGACACTCAAACAGATTTTAAAGCCTTCCAAGCAAAACGATCAAAAAACAGCGATCTCCTCGCTCATGCGGATCTTTTTAAATCTCTGCCACGGGATTGCCTACTGTCACTCAAAACGGATCTTGCACCGCGACATCAAGCCTGAAAACATCATGGTTGGGAAATTCGGGGAAGTGCTCATTCTCGATTGGGGCCTCGCTGAATATATCGATCAGCCGCAAAAAGAAGCGGAGAGTGAAGAAATGCCCCATTCTTCCCATCTTACAAGACCAGGCAAGGTTGTCGGCACGCTCGCCTTCTTAGCCCCTGAACGAGCGCTCACAGAGACTGCCTCAGAACAGACCGACCTCTATGCACTCGGTGTCATTCTCTATCAGATTTTAACGCTCAAACTCCCCTTTAAACGGATTGATCTAGAGACTTTTCAGAAGATGTGGTCGTATGAAGAGTTGTTGGATCCGATCGAAGCGGCTCCTTACCGGGATATTCCCCACGCCTTAAATCAAATCGTCAAAAAATGTCTACAGCCGATGAAAGAACTGCGGTACAAAAAAGTTACCGACCTGATCGCTGATTTAGAAGGTTTCATGGAAGGGCGTCCCGAATGGGTTCCTGTTCAAGAACTCAAGCTCGATCAAAAAGACGATTGGGAGTTCCAAGAAAATGTCTTGCTTGCCAAACACATCGCGATCACCCGTTTAACAGAAGTGATGGAATGGGTTAGTCTCATGATTTCAAAGGCTTCCTTTGCAGGAAATACCAAAATCGAAGCATTCATCCGCCTCGGCAAGGCTAGCAGCGGCATTGGGTTTCTCCTCAACATCCCAGAAGCTGAAGAAAGACAAGACCTCATGGATGGATACTGCGTCTGGATCGGCTCTAAAGAACATCCCGGCTGCAAATTATTCCGGTGCAACATCGAAGTCATGCAAACCGAAAGCGTCTCTCTCCTTCCCGAAATCTGGCATTTGGTACGAATTGAAAAAACGGATAGCCATCTGCGCATCTACATCGATGATCAGCTCCGGTGCCACTACATCAGCCATACACCTCTTGCAGGGACGCACATCGGACTGCTCCTACGCGATGCCGATTTGGAGCTGTCACATCTAAAAGTGTTTATCGGAAGCCAAAATATCACCGTTAGCTGCTTAGCCATTCCTGATGCTTTTTTAGCTGGTAAAGATTACGCTAAAGCCCTATTGGAATATCGCCAAATTGCGACTTCATTCCCCGGTCGCACCGAAGGGCGCGAAGCGTTATTTCGCGCCGGCGTCACTCTGCTAGAAGCGGGACTGTTCAGCAAAAAAGCCAGCGCCCGCGCCCAGCTACTCAGTGCTGCGCTAGAAGAATTTGGCAAACTCCGCGCTACTTCCGGCGCTCCCCTCGAATACTTAGGAAAATCGCTCGTTTATAAAGCAATGGGAGAGATCGAAGAAGAGTCCAAGTGCTTAGAACTTGCCATCCGGAAATACCCGAAACACCCTCTCCTCCCCCGCCTTGTCGAACACGTCATCTTCCGCCTCCACGAGTCATCTTCGCATGACCGCCTGGCCGCTTACCATTTTGCGCTTCTGACCCTGCGGCATCTTCCCCACATCTACGCTCTTCCCGACCATCAAAAATTGATCCATTCCATCCGGGATAATTGGGAAGTCCTTCCGTATTTCAACCGCGATGCCATCGCCGTCCAACTTGCGTTCTTTTTAGGACGGCCCATCCCGCTTTTAGAAATCATCGAAACGGGCCCGGATGTCGAAGATGCGTTTTATGCACTTTTAAAACTTGGCTGTTTTGCCATGATCAAAGAAAACCTCCGCCTTGCGGAATTTCCCTCCATCCAATTGGCGATCTCCGCGCACGAAAAAGGATTTGAAGCTGCTTTACAAACTGATGATCCGCGTCTACGCCACTATCTTTGCCAGAGCGGCATAGATACCGGCCGCGCCAAAGAGATTTTCCCTTTTGTCCAAGACGATGTTCAGAAAATTTGGGCGCTGCTGCTCACCAATCAATACCAAGAAGCAGGAACCTTTTTTGAAAACTATCCGCTTGAACAACTCTCTTCGGAAAACTCTCCTCTTTTTACACCTTACGGCTGCTACCTTGCTGCGACAAAAAATGAGGCCACCTTTAAAACGCATTTTAGCGCTGTGTTAGACATGCCGTACCCACGATCTTCTTCACTCCTTGGGCTTTATTTGGGAGGGAAAATCGATCTCAAGAGAGGCTGGATTGAACATGCGCTTCTTTGGGAAAAGATGCAGCTCTTTCGACAATTGATGCTTTTTTATCACTGTGCTGGTAAACCAAAAGAAGAAGAAAAATATCTCAAAGAGTTAAAAAAAATTCAGAACCTCTCTCAGTAAGAGACTGTTAACGGATTCACGTTTCGTCGTTTTTTTGAGAATTTTTGAGTCGCTTTTTGATTTGAAATGCGGGGGCAATATTTTTGTAATATTGTCCCCGCATTGAAAATCAAAAATCGACAGAAGCTTAATCCGCAGACAGACTCTAAAAAATGAACGAAAAATTTTACTGAGAAAGGTTCAATGCATCAGAAAATCGTTGATGTCCTCATTGTCGGCGCAGGTCCAACAGGTCTGACGCTGGCGTGCGAACTTAGACGCCGCGGCGTTGAAGTCAAACTCATCGATCAGATGCCGTCGCGCACAACAGAGTCCCGCGCACTCGGGCTACAGGCCAGATCCTTAGAGGTTTTTGAAAAACTCGGCGTTCTCGATCAAATCCTCGACCGCGGACTGCCCGTCGATACCGTCCAGCTTTATGAAAATGGAAAACAGATCGGCATGACAAGTTTGTCGATCTTGTCAATCGCCTATCCGTTTGTTTTGATCATTCCACAAGCCGATACCGAAGATGTGTTGACTCACCGCCTTCAGCAGCTAGGCGGACGTATCGAACGTAGTCTAACATTGATATCTCTGCGCGGCAATCAGGCAACTCTTGCCAATGCTTCGGGAGAGCACGAGGTCATCACAGCCACATGGATCGTCGGATGCGATGGCGCCCATAGCGCCGTCCGGCATGCACTCCATATCCCTTTCCGAGGCATCAAATTCGCTGAAAATTTTGCCCTCGCCGATGTCGTCATTGAAAACTGTCCCATTTCCCGGCATGAAATCCACGGCTACATGAGCCCAGCAGGTGTTCTTGGCGTGATGGCGCTTCCGAAAAAAAACCACTACCGTCTGATCACCACCTTTCATGATGACACTCAAACGACAGACCTAAAAATCCCCTTCTTAGAAAAAGTCGTCAAAGAGCGTACACATGTCAACCTCTCGATTCAAGATATTACCTGGGCCTCGATGTTCTCTATTCACCGAAGGATCGTCCCTCGCATGTCCCAAGGCTTTGTGTTCCTCTGCGGCGATGCCGCCCACATCCACAGTCCCGCCGGCGGACAAGGCCTCAATATCGGGATCCAAGATGCATTTAATTTAGCGTGGAAGCTAGCGCTCGTCCAACAGCGGCGCGCCCGCACGGAACTTTTAGAGACGTATCAAGAAGAGCGGCAGCCCGTTGCACAAAAGACGTTATGGGGGACGACTTTTGCGACGTTTTTTATTTCGACGCCCTATCGTCTTCTCAGGCACATTTTTTTCAAAGCGTTTGCCGCGTTGTTTAAATGGAACTGCTTCCGCAAGCAATTTTCCGCCACTCTTGCCGAAGTGAAAACGCATTACAAATACAGCCGACTCTCGTGGCAATCTGTCAGAGATGTCCTTTGGAGAGGCCCCAAACCTGGCACCCGCGCTCCTCTTCTCGAAAGCGCAGAAGAAACCCGCTTCATCGTCCTCGTCTTTGGAGCCCCCGCTTATAACCCTGAACTCCCCGGCGAATGCATCATTAGGCACCTCCCTCTTGATAGCGTGATGGCACTCCCTTACCACGCCCTCAAACCCTGTCTCTACATTATCCGCCCTGACGGCTATATCGCCTTCCGAAGCAGAACGCTCCTTAAGGACCTCAAAAAAGAGATCCACGACAATCTTTTTCTCTGGTAACATAGACTCCCTATGGAAGAATTTCCCAAGACCTACAACCCTCAAGACGTTGAAGACAAATGGTACCAATATTGGGAGAAAAACGGCTTTTTCAAAGCTGATAGTCAATCGTCAAAAAAATCTTATACGATTGTCATCCCTCCTCCGAACGTCACCGGCGTACTCCACATGGGCCACGCCTTGGTCAACACCCTCCAAGATATTTTGATCCGGTGGAAAAGAATGTGCGGCTTTGAGACCCTCTGGGTCCCAGGCACCGACCATGCCGGCATTGCGACCCAGACCGTTGTTGAGCGAAACCTCATGAAAACACTCAGTAAAAGGCGCAGTGATTTTTCCCGAGAGGACTTTTTAGAGCATGTCTGGAAATGGAAAAATGAAAGTGAGCAGCTCATCCTCAACCAAATCAAAAAAGTTGGCTGTTCCTGCGATTGGGACCGGCTAGCATTTACGATGGACAAGCCGAGATCGCACGCTGTCCGGACAATGTTCAAAAAAATGTATCAAGATGGGCTTATCTACCGTGGAGACTACCTCGTCAACTGGGATCCGGTCACCCAGACAGCACTTGCCGACGATGAGGTTGAATATGAAGAAAAAGAATCCCATCTCTACTACATACGGTACCCAATTCCCGAATCGACACAGTCTCTGGTTATTGCGACCGTCCGTCCTGAAACGCTCCTCGGCGATACCGCTGTTGCGGTCTCCCCCGAAGATATCCGTTATCAAACCTTCATTGGGAAATCAATCACCATCCCTATTGTCAACAGAAAAGTCCCCATTATCGGCGATATTCAGATCGACCCGAAATTCGGCACGGGCGTCGTGAAAGTCACCCCGGCCCATGATGCCGACGACTATACCATGGCGCAAAGACACCATCTTCCGATGATCAATATCATGACGCCCGATGGCCGCATCAACGAAAACGGCGGAGAGTTCCAAGGACTCACCATGGAAGAGGCCCGCAAAGCCATCGTTGAAAAGCTCAGGTCTCTCGGCCTCATTGAAAAAATCGAAAAATACAAAAACCGCGTTGGAGTCTCTTACCGGTCTAAAGCGGTGATCGAGCCGTATCTTTCGAAGCAGTGGTTTGTTAAGATGTCCCACTTCAAAGAAAAGCTGATTGATCTCGTCAAATTGAAAAAAGTCAAACTGATCCCAGAGAGTTTTGAAAATACCTACTTCCACTGGATCCACAACCTCCGCGATTGGTGCATCTCCCGGCAGCTCTGGTGGGGCCATCGGATTCCCGTCTGGTACCGTGTTGACAATCCTGCACTCATGATTTGCTATGATGGAGAAGGATTTCCTCCTGAAGTCGCTCAAGATCCTTCCGGTTGGATGCAAGATCCCGATGTTTTAGACACCTGGTTCTCTTCTGCTCTGTGGCCCTTCAGCGTCATGGGGTGGCCGGAAAAAACTCCCGATATGGCAAAATTCTATCCCACCTCTGTCCTAGTGACAGGCCATGACATCTTATTCTTCTGGGTTGCCCGCATGATCATGATGAGCGAGTATGCTTTCCATACTCCTGCCTTCTCCGAAGTCTTCCTCCATGGCCTAATTTTTGGAAAATCGTACTGGAGATACAACGCCGATGGATCGATCGCCTATCTCTCCTCCAACGAATTCCTGCAGTACGACGCCGGCCAGCCCCCCCCTCCCGAGGTTCAAAGCCGCTGGGAAAAAATGTCCAAATCCAAAGGAAATATCATCGATCCGTTGGAGATCATCAACGCGTATGGCGCAGATGCGATGCGCATGGCCCTTGCTGCTTCAACGACCCATGCCCGCCAAATCGATTTAGACAGGCGCCGCTTTGAAGAGTTTAAGAACTTTGCTAACAAAATCTGGAATGGCGCCCGTTTTGTCTTCATGAATTTGGAAGGATTAGAAATGAAAGATGGGATCGACCTTGATCTCCTTTCTCTGGAAGACAAGTGGATGCTCTCACGCCTCAACCGGATCATCGAAGAAGTCAATGCCTCACTACACGAGTACGCCTTTGATAAAGCTGCACTTTCTACCTACGACTTTTTTTGGAAAGAGTTCTGCGCCTACTACCTCGAAATGACCAAACCAGCCCTGTTTGGGAAACAAGGCACGCCTGCAGACCGCAGCAACAAACAAAAAATCCTTCTTGTCGTTTTCTGCAACGCCGTCCGCCTGCTCCACCCAATGGCGCCATTTATCACCGAAGAGCTCTTCCAGCTTCTTAAGAAGCAATTTCCCTTTACTGAAACTAAAGACCCCTATACCCAAGAAACGCTCAAAGCCCTCCAATCTGCCGCCTGCATCGTCGCTCCGTATCCCACAGTCATTCGCCAGATCGATATCAATCCTGCCATCGAAGACGAGTTCACTGCCGTCGACCAGCTCGTCCATGCGATCCGCAACATCCGTGCGGAAATGCAAATCCCCCCCGGCACGCCAACTGCTCTTCACTTCGTCGGACCAAAAGAAAAGCTTGATTTTGCAAAGAAACATCAAGGCATTCTCAAATCTCTCGTCCGCTTAGAAAACCTCTCCTTTGCCGACAAAGAGACACCGCACCCCTTTGCTTCTACAACAAACATTGGGGATCTCCGCCTCATCATTCCTCTCCCTTCCGATATGCGGGAAAAAGAAAAAGCCCGCCTTCTTAAAGAGCAAGAGAAACTAATCCAACAGCAAAACGGCGCTCGCATCAAACTTGGCAACCAAGACTTCCTCCAAAAAGCTCCCCAGCAACTTGTCGAAAAACTCCAGCTCAATCTAGATCAAGCTGAAAAAGATCTCTTCGAGATCGCCCAAAAACTCGAAAAACTTTAGAACCTATCCCAATAAAATTGACAGAAACTGAATCCGTTAACAGGCTCTTATACCATTTCCAAGAAATAACGTCATAAATTACACAGTGTCGTTTGCCGAGCACCAAAGCCTAGAGCGAGAAACCAACTTGAGTAAGTAGGTTCGAGTGAAGGCGAAGTCGCGCAGGTAAAAGACACCTGTAATTTGTGATTTTATTTTTTGGGAATGGTATTAGATCAGATTTTAAGGTACTTTTAAACACCCCCCAGGCAAACTATTTTCAACGAAAGGGGGATGATCTATGCCAATCAACGAAGTTAACAATGATTGTTATACCGAGGGAGAAGTACCTTCAACCAAGAATGAGGTCGAAAAAGAAATCGATCAAAAAACAAAGCTCGTTGCAAAAGACAAAATCACGCCTCCCCCTCAAACGACACCTCCTGCTGCCACCTATTCCCTATTAGATCCTATTTATACGCTATTTGAAAAACTCTTTGGGGCAGGACCTACACCCGCACCCCCCCCCCACCAAACCCCAAAATTACCAGCACCGCCCCCAGCTTCTCCCTCCTGCGACAGTTTATGGAGTCAGCGAGACCTCCCGCGTTTACTTGATCTTCTAGAAAGTGAGATGTACTCCCCGCAAGGGATTACGTGGAGGCCAAAAGCCAATCTCGACCGACTTCCAAAATTAAAAAACGACTCCACCTATCTCAACAGATTTGCACGCGACTTGACAGAAGAGGCCATCGAGGGAAAACTCCCACCTTTTGTGGGAAGAGAAAAAGAGATTGCGCAGATTGAAGCAATCTTCAGGCGCAGGCAAAGGAACAATCCTCTCTTGGCTGGGGATAAGGGTGTCGGAAAATCAGCCACTGCCGAAGGAATTGCGCAAATGATTGTGCAAAACGATGAAAAACTTTCTCCTGTTTTCAAAGACAAAAGAATTTATTTAATTCAACCCAAGCTCCTGGCAGATAGAGCCCAAAAACTTTCCGGCGAAGACCCTGGGAAAGCGTTAGCAGAACTGATTGCAGAAGCCCGCGCCAACAAAGACCAAATGATCCTTTTTATCGATGACATCCACTCCTTTTTAAACGATGAAAAAGCCTCGGCGGTTCTAAAGCCGCGGCTAGCTGATGGAACGATCTCCTACATTGCAGCAACGACACTTTTGGATTATAAAAAAATGCGCAAGGATAATCCCACCTTGATGCTTCAATTTCCCACTGTTTACGTTAAGGAGCCTTCAGAACAGGAAATTTTAGCAATTCTAAAAGCTTTCATTCCAAGATTTGAGCGTCGAAATGGAGTCCGTATTAGTGAGGAGGCTATTGAAGAATGCGTAGCTCTTTCTAAACGGTTCATTAAAAACGAAAAATTTCCCGATAAAGCCATTGATCTACTCGATCGAGCTGCAAACTTCGCCACCCTCGCAAAAACGCGGGTCGATGAGATGCTCAAGCATCAACAGTGGACCGTTTTTCTCGATCGACTTTTACTCATGCGCAAAGAAGTGGATGACCCTCAAATCATCGATCAAAAAATCGAAGAGATTCGAAACCGGTTCCCGCTGGTGACTACAGATCATATCCGTGAAGCGGCCTCTCGAAAACTTGACATCCCGGTCAGCAAACTTCTAGAACCGGAAAAAAAATTCGTAGAAAAGTATGAAAAACTGATCTCAGACGTTTGGGAAAATTGAGTTTTTTATTAATCCGCGCCTCAAATAGGTTCATAAAACTTGGAGGTTTATGGAGCTCAGTGAAGTGAATAATGATGCTTATACGGCGGAAGCAAGATCTTCAACCGAAGGTACTTCCGAAAAAGAAGTCGATCAGAAAACAAAGCTCGTTG
>DATAHB010000013.1:0-6594 GCA_036263375.1 Rhabdochlamydiaceae bacterium
ACGGGAGCTTCCGGAGAAATCCGCCGGACTTTGCCGGTGGTATACGTATCGTACATGAAGTCGCCGATCACCAGAACTTTGACGGGATTTAAACGGCTGAAAATTCCACTCAGCTTTTTTACCATCGGCGGTCTAACAGGATATAATTTTGAACATAGTCTTTTACTGCTTCGTCCGTATCATATCCTAAGTCGAGTTCTTTGTCTTGGCTGTATTTATTCATCTCGGCGCAAGTGTAATTTTGATACTGCCGAATGAGATCCTCAGGCATGTCGATGTATTCGATGTTAAGCGGCTTATTTAACGCTTTAAAAACCGCGTTTGCCAATTGATTCCATGTCGTGGGCTCTCCCAGCCCGATATTGAAAATTCCGCTTCGTTTGTCGTTTAAAAAACCGCAGGTCATTTTCACAGCGTCTTTGACATAGATGAAATCGCGGCACTGTCCCCCATCAGCATATTTCTCAGGTTCAGACGACTTGAAAAGCCGGATGACGCCTTCTTTTTTGATGATAGGAATCATTTTGTAGACCATCGAAGCCATGCGGCCTTTATGATTTTCATTCGGCCCGAAAACATTGAAGTACTTCAACCCTACAATTTGATTAAGAACGCCTTCTTTTTTCGCCCAGAGATCGAAGAGATGCTTTGATTTGCCATACAGGTTGAGCGGTTGTAAAAAATCTAAAAGATCATGCGCATCTGAAAAACCGTTTGACCCATCGCCATACGTCGCTGCGGACGAGGCATAGATAAACCGCTGTCCGTTTTTTAACGCGTATTCGGCAAGTCTTTGCGTATAGCGTGTGTTATTGTTGAGAAGATAGTTTTCATTCTGTTCTAACGTATCAGAACAGGCTCCCAAATGAATAAACGCTTCGATTTCTCCTTCGCGCCCTTGCAGCCACTCAAACAATCCGGAAATTGGCAAAAGCGCTTGGTATTTTTTTTCGTGGAGATTTTTGACCTTGTCAGGATGGTCGAGCTCATCGACCAGAATGAGCCCCTCATAGCCGAGATCATTCAGATACCGGACAACTCCGGAGCCGATGAGACCTGCAGCTCCTGTAATGACAATCACTTTTTCTGCCATAAGGTCGTGAGGATACCAAAAACGACAGGTTTTCGGCTATAGAGAGTCTTACAAAAGCTTTCCCATCAGGCGAGGAATTTGACCTTGCAGGTAAAAAGGAATTGATAGCAATTTATAGTTGACCTCATTTCCATCTTGATCTTTGACTTGAACCTCTGTTTGGCTTGGCAAGTCGGAATTAATGCGGAGAGCTATTGAAAGTTTTTTTAGATCCATGAATAAATGGAGTGACTTTAAACTTCCAGTGCTGCCTGCTTTGACCTCAATCGGAAGGAGCCTGCCACTGTGTTGAATAATATAATCAATTTCGGCTGAACTTTTACCTTCGCGAAGCCAGTAATAGAGCCCAGGCTCGATATAAGGCGGGTTGATCGTTCTTAAAAGCTGCCCGGCGACTTGCTCGGCAACTGCTCCGCTGTTAATCAGAATAATTTCATCGATTGAGGTGACTTGATCAAACGTCAAACCCAAAAAAGCTGCAGAGCATAATCCAACGTCTAGAAAAATCGCTTTGAAGAATTTTTTGTCTAATTCTGCTCCGATAGGAATCCCATTGGCGTGAGTACTTGTCACACGATGACAGACGCGTGCTTTGCAAAGCAAATCAAAAGCTTGTTTAATCTGTGCCGACCGAACATCGGGATTAACCTTGCTGTAGATAAATTTTTCTCCAAGAAGTTTAGGGATGGCCAGCAAAACCTCATCCAATCTCTCTTTATCAATCCGTCCGGAGTATTTTGCAAAATCATCTCTATAGGTTGTAATTAAATTCCGATGGATTTGATTGACTTTAGAGAGGGAGTGATCAGCAACCCACGAAGCAACAGCAGCCGGCATTCCCCCAATGACGATATATTCTTTAAAATGTGACATCAACTTTTCATGCAGCGCTTTTGGAATTTCAGTCTTCCACTGAAACGTTTCTAAATAATTCATAGCCGTTTCCCGTTCAGTCGCCATCAAATATTCTTCGAACGACAGCGGCTCCATGTACATATAACCGATACGGCCTACAGGCATGCTAAAAGCATGATCTTCAAGAACAAACTCCAAAAGGGATCCGGCAGCAATCACGGGTAGTTTGCGATAATCTTCCGCAAACCAGCGCAATTTCGCCAATATCTCGGGAACCGCTTGGATTTCATCCAAAAATAAAAGACACTTGTCCGGATTGATATTCTCGTCCAAAAACGACCCGAGATTGAGCAAAATCTGCTTGGGGTCATTCGATTGAAAAAAAGAGGCCAGCTGAGGCTCTTTTTCAAAGTTAAGTTCAATTAACTGTTTATTCTGCTCCTTTGCAAAATGGCGCACAAGCCATGTCTTACCCACTTGACGCGCTCCCCGAATCACTAATGGCTTTCGATCAGGAGCACTCAACCACTCGTGTAAAAAGGCCAAATATTTTCTTTTCATCTCCTTATCTTACCGTTTTTAATCCATTAAACTCAACAAAACAGCCCCCTGTTTTGGCAAGCAACCTGTCAAAACAGCCCCCTGATTTGACATGGATAAACCGCAAGTTGCTGTATATATGATGATTATGAAAATCCCCCGCCGGTAGACGACGGGGCCTAAGAATTAACCGCGGTGCTCTTGGGCTTGTTCTCCGATGATCTCGAGAGAATAAGCGCAGGTCACGTCCTCTTTGAGCTTAAGGGTCATAGGATGAATGCCTGTTGCCTTGATCGGTTTATTGAGACCGATATTCCGTTTGCCAACGGTGATGCCTTCTTTAGCAAAGAGCTCGATAATGTCGGAAGCTCCAACAGAACCGTACATGTGTCCCTCAGGATCGACCTTGACGGTGATCTTGAGAACGAGGCCGCCCAGTTTCGTCGCTTGTTCTTCGGCTTCTTTCTTGTCGATGGCCGCTTTTTTCGCACGCTCTTCGACAAGCTTGGCTTGCATACGAAGAGCATGAGCCGAAGCGGGAACAGCCTTTTGTTGTGGAAGAAGATAGTTCCGGGCAAAGCCAGGTTTTACGGAGATCAGCTCGCCGCTGCGGCCGACATCTTCAACGTCGTCAATGAGTAAATATTGTTGTTTCATGATCTTCTCCTTAAATCTCTGATACAAACGGCACTAAGGCCATGTAGCGAGCGCGTTTGATCGCATTGACCAATTTACGCTGGTTAGTTGCAGAAACGCCGGTAATACGGCGGGGAAGGATCTTTCCACGCTCGGTGATAAACCGGTACAGGGTATCCAAGTCTTTATAGTCGATATGCTTGATGCCTGCAGCCTTAAAAGGGCAGCCTCTTTTCTTTTTAGGTCCAAAACCAAAAGGTGCGTCCATAACTCCTCTTACTCGGGTAGGGGTTGAAATTCAATTTTTTCGGGAACATGCACTACTTGCAAGGTCATGAAACGAAGAATATCTTCGTTCAATCGGTACTCCCTCCAAAGTTTATCCATATTTTCTGTGGGGACAGAAAAATAAAGGACAAAATAGTGTCCTTCTCGTTTTTTATTGATCGGATAGGCAAGCTTTTTACGGCCTTGATCAAAAATTTTAACAACTTCGCCACCTTTCTCGGCGATGCTGCCGGTGACTTTATCCAAGAGCTTTTGTCTTGCGTCATCACTGATGCCGGTATTGAAAATGTACATCCCTTCGTAGAGATGCTTGTGTTGTTTTTTCGTCATTTCAAATAACTCCTTTTGTATTCGCCTTTGTCATCGCTGCCTGGATTCCTTCTCGGATCCAGCACTCTAAAACATCGGCAGCCTTATCGAAGACCTGCGGCAGCAGCTCTTCTTCAGCTTTCTCAAATTTTCCTAGCACGTAATCGGCCATATCCTGACCCCCAGGACTCCCAACTCCCAATCGAAGTCTAGGATAGTCAGAGGTGCCAAGATGAGCCCCAATGCTTTTTAAACCGTTATGGCCTCCGCTACTCCCGCCTTCTTTGAGGCGGATATCGCCGACAGGAAATGCGACGTCATCGACGACAATCATCACCTGCCTCAGAGGCACTTTGAATGCTTTGACACATTCTTTCACTGCTTCTCCGCTGCTATTCATATAAGTCAGCGGAAGGACTAGGCCCACCTGAGCACCATCAAGGGTTCCATGGCCAATCTCTGCGGAGATTCGGGCAGCTTTTCGCAGCTCGATCTCGTGTCTTTTCGCAAACCACTCGATCACCCGAAAACCGACGTTATGCCGTGTTTTCCGGTATCCCGATCCCGGATTTCCCAGTCCAATAATCAAAAAATCTTTACGACGCTGCTCGTTTGGAGACGACAACAACGACTTCATCCATTTTAGCAAGGGGTTTCACTCCTTGAGGGATTTTAATGTCCGACAACTTTTTCGCTTGTTTGATCCCTAAATCGCGCACATCCACCTGAAACTCCGCTGGAATATGTTTGGGCAAACATTCCACTTTCACATGACGGTTCACCTGTCTGAGAAAGCCTCCGAGCTTAACTCCGGCGCACTCAGCGACATTAACGCAGTTAATCGGCACTTTTACATTCACGGGAACATCGTCGAAAAGTTCTTCAAAATCAATGTGAGAGACCACGTAGGTCGTCAATTGATATTGAATGTCTTTAATAATAGCTCGTCTGGTTTTCCCCTCTAAAGCAAGTTGGAAAATCGTTGTTCCGAGCTGCCCCGGCTTCATTTGCCGCAGGATCGCATTAAACTCTGCAGCATCCAAAATCAGTTGCTGATTGGAACTGCCTGCCGAGTAAAGAATAGCAGGAACTTTCCCTTCGCGTCGGATCTGCTTCGTGTCGCTTTTCTTTGTTGAAGCGCGCACAGTGGCAGTCAATTTCATAAAACACTCCTATTAATAAATTTCTTCCGGCAAAACAGCTAAGGTGAAATAGACCGGCAAAGGTCTATTGAAAGAGAGGAGATTGATAATAACGCAGCAGATGCCACTGTTAATGGCACTTGTCACAAACATTTTCTCAATCGCACTTCCTTCGAACGCCGTTTTACGACGTTCCACCTGTCTTAGCATTTGTCCTCGGACTTCTCCGATAAGAGGTTTGCTTCGACACGTTTTGCATTCACGCAGCGCTTGTCAACATTCGCGTCATCACGCGCGTTTAAAGCCTCCACGATCATGAGCAATTCCATGAGATAGGGGTTGGGATGCCGTGCGATCGTTTGCAAAACGAAAACACCCTTTCCATGAACATTCTCTCCGAATGCCTATCTCCTCATCTGGAAAAGTCTCAATTTTGGGGTGGAAGGATTCGAACCCTCGAATGGCGATACCAAAAACCGCTGCCTTACCACTTGGCGACACCCCAGCTGCTCAAAAACTTCAGCAGACTTCCATCTGCGTTCATTCTCTAAAGGCCATCAATGCTACTCGAATCCAACATTTTAAATCAACTGGCTCAAAAACCAAAAAATGCTAGAAATTTTTTGAGATGACCGCTATTGCTGTGAATTTTTAATTTTAATTCTATGCTTTATTGCCTTACGTATTTTATACTAATTCGACATCGAACAAAGGAGCATTAAATGGCTGCAGTTTCATCCAATTTTTCATTCACCATTCCTTTCAATACTGTTGTGACAACAACAGAACCTTTACAAAACATCCGTGAGCTTCTTTATTCTCATGTTAAAAAAATAAATCTGTTTGTTCCTGGACTTATATTTGATTTGTTAAACAAGGATCTGGAAGATTTAATCGAGGCGAGCACCGAAAATTCTCGCTCGATTGCAGAGGTGACAGTCGTTGTTGACGCGGTTATTGATGTGTGCCATTCTAGTGAGATCAACGGTGACACTTGTACTACTATAGGAGAAGAACACAAAATTAATTACTCATCAAGCATAAAGCACAGTAGAAACCGCTTTCTTCTCTCTTTAAACACAGACTCATCGATTGTAGCTGTTCTCTTGGAACAAATGCATGCTGAGATCAAAGAAAACATTAAGAACTTTAAGGATACATCCGAAGAATATCGACTTTTACATCAACTCATTATTGAAGAGGATCCTTCAGCAGGGGAGCAGTTGCTCGACATTGCTCCGTCGATGCTTCGTCAGTGGCTGGGCATGGAACAAGAATCTATTCCTTCTTTTGATGACTGCAATAAACGATTACTAGCAAAAATACATGCACATCCCGTTATCATCTGTGACATGGCTAATCATGCGCTGACAGGTGGAAAATCCAAAGCTTGCCTTAAGTTTGTTTGTGAACTTACTCATAATTACCTTCAAGACATTAAATCTTCTAGAGACCGAGTTACCGATCTATACCATTTATTCAACAAAGCCGTGGATTCTGTAGCTCGTGAAATAAGCGATAGCTTTGACATGGGAAGATTGAAAAACACTACCGTCGTCACAGTGAGCTTAAAAGAGATCAGCTTTGGAGTAGGCGTCACTAGTGATGGCTCTACAATAACCACAACGACATCGACTTACCCAATAAACAAAGCACCCTGAGTATGGAAGCTAGGCTTCCATACTCTAATTGCGCAGATCAGTTTACGCTACCGTATTTATCGACCAGTTT
>DATAHB010000014.1:0-12769 GCA_036263375.1 Rhabdochlamydiaceae bacterium
AAATTTTTGTAATACATCATTTTTTTTCTTCTAAATACCACATCCATCTGCCGTCATGGCGCACAGTCAGGTTGTTTTCGCGAGCAAAAGTATCCACAGCGCGTTTGACTGGACCGCCACCCTTCGATGGATCATCTGCCCAAAAATAGTCATCCCCACACATAGTTCCATGGCCTTTAACGAGGGGAAACCAAACAATTAAATCCAGCATAACATTCGTAAAGTCATGAGTTGCATCGAGATAAATCAGATCGGGTTTCACTTTTAAAACTTGAGAAGCTTCGAGACTAGACATCCTTACGGGAACAATTTTATGCGTCAAATTTTCGTGGATAACATTGGATAGAAACTGCCGATAAAGATTAGGAATGTCGAAAGAGCTGTTATCTTCATTTGGTGATCCTTTCCAATGGTCAACAGCATAGACGATCCCATCTTCCGGTATTGTTTTTGCTAGATGACGCGTTGATAATCCAAGCCAAGAACCGACTTCGATAATGATTTTCACATTTCCTCGGCGGATCAACCATTCCATCGAAGGCCCATTGATGTACCAACCTTGCGGGTTAAATGGAAGCACTTCAATTGAGTCATAGGGAGAAGGATAGTTAGCAACTAAAGGGACAAGAAAACTCAGCGTGCATAGCAAAAAGCATAACTTCTTCATTCTTACCTCTTTTTGAGTTCAAAAATTTCTCATGGCGTGAGTTTATAATTTCTTTTTTTTGAATTTGCAAGACTTTTTTTGTAAATAACCAATTCAGTTTAGAAGCTGAGAGCCTCTTAATTCGGTAACAGGCTCCCAGTAAATTTTTTCTCAATGGATGTTCTTGCGGCTAAAATTGACAAATAATTATTTTAATTATACATCCAATTGGATGGTCAAGCGTAGGGGCAAAAGTCACAGGAAGAACCATAGAGACTTAGAGAGCAAAGGCCTGATCTTATGTGTTTTGATCATTGCCTCCCTTGTCATCAGCAAGTACAAATCATTTAAGCCTCGTAGCTTCCCGGACATCGCTCCAAATGGCGCTTCAAGTGAAATAAATCCTATAAGTGAGATTTCTATTGAACAGCCTCCGCTGGCTCTAATCGCCTCTTTGCCGAAACCAGCTATGCCACAACAAACCGAATCAGAAAGCGTTGCTTCGGATCTCGTCGTAGAGTTTGGGTTAGTGGCGCCTAAATCGGATGGATCAACGACAATTGATTCGCGCTCGGAAGCGCCAGGTGAATTTAGCACTCGACCGCGCGGAGCCTCAGCGGGAATTGCTAGAGCAGCAGCTCCATCTCAACAGACCAGTAAGCCGCATGGGTATTCATTCTGGCCTAAGAGATTCACATTGCGCCACGTTCAAGGGTGGGGAGAGGGAGTCAGTTTTGGCACAGACTATTCAACACTTGCTCTGCTTTTTGCCCCTGATTATCGCGTTGGGCGCATCATGCCAATGATTGACTTACGCGGCCATCGTTTTGATAACAACACGTATGCGGCAAACGTCGGGGTTGCAGGTAGATACATCCCTACCCCGAATACGTACTGTCAGATTTTGGGATTCAATGTGTTTTGGGATTGGAGGGAAGGACATCTAGGCAGTTATCAACAAATTGGAGCCGGACTGGAGGTGCTAGGTAAAAGATGGGATTTACGTGCCAATGTTTATGCACCGGTTTCGGTTAAAAAACGAAGGATTACCTGTAGCTTTGATGGTTATGCCGGCGGCTATTATGCCATCCATCGCACCTGTGAATATACATCGTATGGGTTCAATGCTGAAATCGGAAATTATGTTGTGCGAGGTAAGAATTTTTTCCTTTACGCGGCAACAGGACCTTATTATTTAGTGAGAAAATGCCATAATAAAACATTAGGCGGCGAGTTCAGATTACGTCCTCAATATAAAGATTATTGTGCACTCGATTTCAGCGTGAGCCACGACAATGTTTTCGGGACAGTTTACCAAGCACAGATTATCCTCTACGTGCCTCTTTATCAAATATCGAAATATCTCAACAAACGGCCTTGCAATCTGTCAGATCAACAAATCTATCAACCGATCGAACGGTTCGAAATCATGCCGCTTAGTCGACGCTCTTGCTGGCAGACCAATTTTTAATGGAATGTTTCGACTCTTCCTGAGAGAAGGTAAAATCTGACATGGAAGATTTCACCGTTTTCAAAGTGTTGTGTATCTTCGATTTTGGTGTGTTTAGGGATTTGGCCAGCAGCATCTGCTGACGAGCGAGAACCGAGAGGTCCGCCGATCTTTTCAATGGTAGCCAGATTTAGGAGGCTGCGCATTGCTCCATCATGAGAGCAGCAAACGACCGATTTTCCCAGGTATTGCGGAGCCGTTTTAAGACAGAAGGCTCGGACTCGATCGATCGCTTCGCAATTACTTTCAGCGCCTTCAATTTGATGGGAAGTAAATTTCTCAAGACGTGAAAGTTTAGAATAGGCTTTCCAAGAAGGATGGTTTTTCCATTCTTCGGAGTTCATTCCCATCAATATGCCGTGATTGAGCTCATCTAGAGCTGGATTGAGGATGAGCGTAAGTTTCAGTCGGTCGGCGCTCGGTTGAACTGTTTCGATGGTTTTTTTGAAAGGAGAAGAAAAGATGGCGGCAATAGAGGGGAGCTGCGCAACTTTTTCTGTCAAGGCTTCAAGATGCTCTTTGCTCTGAGCTGTGAGACCTGTATCGAGTTCAGACCCAGGCTGGCTTCCACCGCATAAAACTTTTCCTTTTGCAGGCAATTCTGCCTCTAAATGGCGTATAAAATAAAAATCACAATAGCCTTTATCTGCTGCGGTATCGACTGCCATAATGAGGAATTGTAAGCCAAAAATTCTCAAAAAAGCAACGAAATCTGAATCCGTTAACGGTCTCTAAGCGATTTAGGCTCGTTTTTGCCTTTTCACTAATTGAGCGATAAGTTCGATGGCGGTATCGATCTCTTGTTCGGTGGTATTGCGGCTGAGCGAAAACCGGATGCTGGTCCGAGCTACCGAAGCGGGAATCTGCATATTGAGGAGAATCGGAGACGGCTCTAGACCACCTGATGTGCAGGCAGAGCCGTGACTGGCTGCAATACCTGCTAGATCGAGCTGTAGCAGGAGTGTCTCGCCGTCGATCCCGGGAAATCCAATGTGCACGGTATTGCAGATGCGGCGCCCTTGCCCATGGATCACGATATTTCCCAGTGTATCCATTAGACCATCCGTGAGTTTGTCCCTGAGTTTTTGCATGCGGTGTGTGGCTGCGGGAAGCTCTAGCGCAAGCAATTCAATTGCTTTTGCAAGACCGACTATGCCCATGAGATTTTCAGTGCCAGCGCGCCGGCCGTATTCTTGAGAGCCTCCGGTGATCTGGGGCGTGAGTTTAACAGGGGAGCGGATAAAGGCCAGGCCGATGCCAGTCGGTCCATGAAATTTATGGCCAGAAAAGGCCATAGCGGTGACGCCTAATGGGATTTGGAATTGTTCTTTTCCTAAGATCTGGACACCATCCACAATGAAAGGGATGTTTCGTTTGTGGGCGATTTCTGAAATAGCAGGAAGATCGGTTTTGACACCGGTGATGTTATTGACGGCAGTGAGGACGATGAGACGGGTATCTGGAGCGAGGGCTTTTTCGAGCTGATGCGGCTGAATTGCACCCCAAAGGCCTGCAGGAAGATAGGTGATGTTGGCCCCTAAAGAGTCGAGAGTTTGTCGGACTGCAGGGTGTTCGACATTGGAAGAGATGATGTGGATGCCGGGAGTATAAAGGCCGCGGATGAGAAGATTGAGGGATTCGGTGCCGCCGGAGGTGAAGGCGAGTTCATTGGGTTTGACATGCAGGGCATGGGCGATGGTATCGCGTGAGTGGGTGAGGAGTTTTTTAGATTCTTGTCCAAAGGAATGAACGCTCGAGGAATTAAAGGGGAGGGGAGTGAGGACTTCTTGCATGGCTTCGATTACCCGTGGATCAAGAGCTGTTGTGGCGTTGTTATCGAGGTAGATTTTTTTCATAAATTTATTTTCAGGATCAGGATGGTGATATTATCGGTTCCACCGGCTTTTTTTGCTGCTTCGACAAGTTCGATGGCCGCTTCTTTGATATTGGTATGCTGACGCAAGATGGTCTCCATTTGCCGATCGTTAAGAGCGTCATGCAGGCCGTCGCTGCAAAGAAAGTAGACATCGCTGAGCTGGACGGTGGTGTGATGGATATCGGGCTGTATAGTGGATGAGATGCCTAAGGCGCGGGTAAGGATGTTTTTCCGCGGGAAATTAGCGGCGGCCTCTTCCGTGAGCTCTCCTTGGGCAAGGAGCTCCTCACGCAGCGAATGATCCTGTGTTAAACGCTCTAAGGTGTTGCGGAAGCGGTAGATCCGGCTGTCTCCGATATTGGCATAGACGAGTTCTGTACCGACGATCAGCAGACAGCAGAGAGTTGTTCCCATACCGGAGAGGTCGGGATGTTGGTGGGCAAGAGACCGGATCCAGCTATTAGCTTTAGTAAAGCTTTGCTTGAAGTGAGATTTGACAGAGGCGGCTGAAGGATAGGGATGCTGGCGGAGAAAACTTTCTAAGGCATCGCAGATATGAAGAACCGACTCTTTGGCGGCGACTTCACCCCCGAGATGGCCTCCCATGCCGTCGGCTAGAATATAAAAATAATCGTCGGGAAGTTCTGCCCAAACGTCTTCATTATTCGCACGGGTGGTTCCGATATCAGAGATTCCAAAACTTTCAATGAGCGGCAACATCAAGTTCATCCAAATAAGATTCGAACGCTGCTGATAAAGTTAAACGCCAGATGCAGTCCAATGGACGCGTATAAAGAGCCTTTTTTCTCATAAACATATCCCAAAAACGATCCGAAAACAAAAAGCGAGAAGATGAGCGAAATATTGCCAAAACCTTGTGCGGGAGAGAAATGGAAAAGTCCAAAGCACGCAGAAGCGATCAGGATTGCGGTTTTGGGCTGGCAGTACCTTTTTAAAAAGGTCTGCAAGGCTCCTCGGAATAAAAACTCTTCGACAACCGGAGCGACAATGACAATTGAAATCAAAGCGAGGACAGTCATTGCAGGGCTTTGAAGAGTTGTTTTGAGGTATTTGACGGCGACTTGCTCATACCCTTCAAAACTGAAAATGACATAAAGGATCATATCCATCAGCTGACTAATCACTTGGACAACGGGGAAAGCCACAAGCCAGGCGAGGGCACCGAAGATAAAATCATGCAAGGGCGATGTCGGCGGCTGGACAGCGGGATTTTTCCAAATTTTAAGGAAAACGCCTCTGGCTTGTGTATGGCAATAGAGATAAAATCCAAGAAGCATGGTCGCAATCAAGAGGTACTGTAAAAAAACGATCCTGCCGATCGTGGGCTGAACTTGAGCGTATTTTTGGAGCAGCGCTCCAAAATAACTTGCCAGCACATAGGTGACGCCGATGTAGATGGCAAAGAGAGATCCAACATTGCGAAATGAGATCGCAGGAGCAGCATACGGCCGCCCATATGACCTCCAGGTGTAGAAGCCTTTTTTCCAAGCGATGGTATTCGTAATGAGTGCGATGAGACCAAACACTAAGATGATATAGATCGACTCCCCAATCATCTATGAACCCATCCCTTAATGCGAAAATTTTGATTTTTGAGGTTTTTTTTCGTAGATTTAAAAGCCGCTTCGCGGGACATACTTGGGGAAGTAGGCCAAGAAGCGGCTTTGGAAGATGTGGAAAAAGGCGCAAAAAGCGAACTTTTCGCATTAAGGGATGGGTTCATTTGGCACCTGCAATCAGAATGTAGTCTTCAATGCGTGTTGCCAGCTCTTTGCAAAGTTGATCATGGGCAATTCCCAGAGGAGAGACATCAAACGCTTCGTCGCCCCAAGGAACTTGGTTGAGATTGACTTTATTAAACTGTCTTGGAACATGATGCGACTGTTCGACAATTTCTTGCAAAACGACTTTAGGAGTTTTTTCTCGGACGTCAACAACAACAACGCGGACGGTCATTATAAGTTCAGCCGGAGAGTCTTGCAGATTTTTGGGCATGGCTGGGATTTCGCTATGCTCCATCAACTCCGTGAAAACGACAAATTCGTTTTCCGGGAACGATCTGCGAACCCATGACGTATCGCCTTCGAATGGAGTGTGCGACGATAGTGCTCTTTGAGAGAGAACAGCGACATGCTCTTCACCGACCATGTAAATGCGCTTTTTTTGAGCGAGCCGATCTCGGATCGCTTTAGTGAGTTCCTTGGAGACATTCCAATTCAAATCGCTTTTGGAATTGTCGATGACGGGGACAAAGCTCACAATCGGGCGATTAGAGGCTCTAGCTTCTGAAAGGATCGACGGAAGATTGCCGCTGTAGTAGCATCCGCCTAAGATGAGTGAGATTGAACCCAAAAAAACAGCACCGCGCATCATTTAAAACCTCCAACGCTAAGAGCCTTAACTCGCAGACAGACTCTAACCTTAAGATAACACAACAGGATTTCCATAACAATCCCAACGCGATCAAAGTGCGATCAAAATAATGGATGAATAGGCTTCCATCTTGCAAATCACTTTTTGCGGTTGGAACTGCATCGGATTATCAATATAATCGTTGGGTGCGGCAAGAGATGTGTCGACAAGACGGTACCAGTTTTTGCCTGCTGGCGCCTGTGGAAGATAGACAGTAGGGCGCGTATTTGTCGCATTAAACGCGATGTAGAGGTGATTTTCCTTGGCTTTATCTTTCAAGGTGTAGGCGACGAAGCGGCAGGATGCCGACCAATCGGGGTGAAAGGGAGTTAGGCCGTGCCAGTCGATGTCGTCTGTCTGAAGAAAGGTTGTTCGTTTGAATAAGGGGTTATTTTTTCGAAGAGCAATCATCGATTTGAAAAAACGAAACAACTCTTTTTCTTGATCGAGCTGATTCCAAAGAAAATCGTTAATTGGGCCTTCTTGGCACCAGGTGTTGTTATTGCCGCCGTTCGTGTGGCCGTATTCATCGCCCATGCGCATCATGGGAGTTCCAATCGAGATCATGAGGGCTAAGACAAAATTTTTCATTTGTCGCTCACGGAACATCAAGATTTTGGCGTTGTCGGTCGGCCCTTCATGTCCGCAATTCCAACTTTCGTTGTCATTTGCGCCATCTTGGTTGTTCTCTCCGTTGGACAGATTATGTTTATCATTATAGCTGACAAGATCGCGCAGACTGAATCCGTCATGAGCGGTGACGAAGTTGATACTGAAATACGGCTTGCCTTCGTAGTTATAAAGATCTTGTGAGCCTGTGACAACGCCGGCAAAGGGGCCGGCATTTCCGTCGGTCCCTTTAATAAACTTTCTGACGATGTCTCGGTACTTGCCGTTCCATTCGGCCCACCGTCCGTATGAGGGGAAGTTGCCGACTTGATAAAGGCCTGCGGCATCCCATGCTTCAGCGATGAGTTTAACATTGTTGATTAAAGGATCTTCGGCAATGCGACGGACTATAGGAGGATCTTCCAGGGGATAACCTTCTTCATTGCGGGTTAAAATTGAAGCTAAGTCGAAACGGAACCCGTCAACGTGCATTTCATTGACCCAGTAACGGAGAGAATCAATAATCAGATCGCTGGCAACCGGATTGTTGCAATTGAACGTATTTCCGCAACCTGTGTAGTTATAATACTCTCCATTTGCCCCTAAAATGTAATACGATTTTTCATCCAGCCCGCGGAACGAATAGTTAGGGCCGTTTTCATTTCCCTCTGCAGTGTGATTGTAGACAACATCGAGGATCACTTCGATCCCATTTTTATGCAATTCTTTGACGAGAGTTTTAAACTCTGAAGGAGTCCCATACCTGTTCATCAAGCTAAAGAAGTTGACTGTCGAATAGCCCCAGTAGTTGCACAGTTTTTTGCCGGTTTCTGGGTTAACTCTGGGATTTTCACATTCGTTAAATTCAAAAATCGGCAGCAGTTCAACGGCATTTATTCCGAGTTCTTTCAGATGAGGGATTTTCTCAATCATGCCAAGGAAGGTCCCGGGCTGTTTGACATGGCTTGAGGGGTTTTGGGTATAGCTTCTGACATGCATCTCATAGATGACAAGGTTCTGCAGCGGAATCATAGGAGGGGCATCATTTTCCCAGTTGAAGGGTGTAAGTTCGGGCTGATGTCGGCCCAGAGGCTTTCGCTCGGCATACGTTGGATCGGCCCACATGCAGCCGGTATTGACGGAAGTCGCATAAGGATCAAGGAAGAGTTCCGTGCCGATTTGGATGCCATAGTCAAAAAGAAAAGAAAGGTTTTTAACTTTGAGATGCCAGACTTTGTCTGTTCTATTGACGTCCGAATTGAGGATAAACTGAGCAAAAGGGGTCTTTTCTCCCGGCCTAAAGAGCACTAAAGCAACATCTTCATTCGCGGAAGAATGAAAAGCAAAGTTGACACCGTCGTCGGCTCTAGTCGCCCCTAAAGGTGTTGGCTCTCCTGGGGCCGTCTCATAAGTAGGATCCATTTAAATTTCTTATTACATAAGTGGAATTGTATTTGCAATTTTTTTGGCAAATTGAGAAACTGCTTTCTCAGAGACTGTTAACGTATTTAGGTTTCGTCGCTTTTTTGAGGATATTTGCTAAAAGATTCTCAAAAAAGCGACGAAACCTAAATACGTTAACAGTCTCGTACACTAGGCAGCCCTTTATCTATTTTGGATGGGTCTATGCCAAAGAATTTATGAGGAGATCTTTCAATGTCCTATGAGAACGCCAAGGCAAACCTGAAAGAGTTCGGAAAAGAACTTAATCTGGAGCTGCAGTTTGATGAGAACCACACCTGTATTTTGGGTATTGATAATACCTTTTCTTTGCACCTGACTTATGAGCCGCATTCAGACCGCCTTTATCTCTATTCTCCGATTCTTGATGGTCTTCCAAAAGACTCAGGGAATCGTTTGAAACTGTATGAGGCGCTTCTGGAAGGTTCCATGCTTGGCGGCCAAATGGCTGGCGGAGGTATTGGAGTCGCCGTGAATGAGGAATTGATTCTCATGCACTGCGTATTGGAAATGGGGATTGGCGCCGATCCTTCGTCTCTACGCCGTTTTGCCCCTATTTTTGTGGAAGCTGTCGAGCGTTGGAGAAAGAAGGCAAAAGATCTCAGCGAAGGACGCGAGCCGCAAGATGATGGCAAGGGCTCAGGCCGTCAGCCACATCAGATGCCGCCGACTGGTCCTGCCCAACATGGGAAACCTGGACAGCCGTTCATCAAGATTTAAATTTTGACTTGATCGAATTTATCGTGGAGAGCATGGAGCCGTCTTGCTCTTCTATTTTTTTTTCAATGCTTTTGACACTTGTCATGACCGTCGAATGGTCTCTTGAAAATATCGCCGCGATCTTGAGGTAAGGAATTTTAAGCAATGAGCGGCATAGATACATGGCCACTTGTCTAGGTGCACTACAGGTTTGATTTTGTGCCCTGCCTAAGATATCGGCTGCCGGAATTTCAAAAATCTCCGCTGTTGCTTGGACGATTTTCTCCGGAGTCAAAGCCTGCCGTTTTTGATCTTCAAAGAGCGTTGTCGTCCATTTCTGGACCAGCTGCAGTGTGATCTCATTTCCCCCTTTTCTGATCGAGAGTGTTTCTAACGCGCTTTGAAGAGATTTCACGCTCGTCAAATGGTGCAAAAGGAAAGTTTCGATCTCTTGAGAAAGGGTGAGTTTTTTCTCCTGAGCTCTTTTATGAAAAAACTCTTTTTGCTCAGGGGCTGTTAAACACAGCAGCGGCAGCACTAATCCCCATTCAAAACGGCTGGTGAGGCGAGGTTCAATTCCTTCGAGTTGAGAGGGGAGGCTATTTCCAGCTAAAATGATCTGTTTCCCTGCCATATGTAGTGTGTTGAAGGTATGGAAAAGCTCTTCTTGGGTGGCGCTGCGGTGGGCGAGCTGATGAACATCATCAACGAGCAGCACATCATGTTGCCGGTAAATCGCCCGCAGTTTTTGCATGCTGCCGGTTCTCATGGCTGCGACAATGTGGTTTGTGAGCGTTCCGGCCGTCACATAAAAGCACTGTTTTTTTTGCTCTATCAAAAAAGCTGAGGCGGCCATCAGCAGATGTGTTTTTCCTGAGCCGGACGGGCCATGTAGATAGATTGGATTATAGAATGTTTTTTCTAGCGACTCTTGGAGCATAGAAAAGCTGATCAAATTGGTTGTGCCGGGGAAAAACGTCTCCAAACGGCAGTTTGGAGTCAGGTTGTCCTGGGAGAGGTTGAGCACCGGTTTCCAGATTTTCTTGTCCTTCACTGCACCCACTAGCGAGAGGTGGACCTTGATGAGGCGGTGGTTATTATTCCGAAAATGGTTGCGGATCTGCGGACGAAGATGCTGCTCAAACCAATTGAGTTGAAATGCGTCTTGCGCTTCTAAATAAAGATTGCCGGCGTCAAAAAAGACAATTTTTAGAGGTTTTGCCCATTTGTTGATGGCTTCGGACCCGAGATTTTTCTCTTGGGTTTGAAGAAAATCTTCCCAAAGCTTCATGAGTTTAATTTAATTTTTTTAGTCATCCACCATTGTTGGAGAATTCCGAGCAGCATCGAAGAAAGCCAGTAGATGTTCAATCCGGAAGGGAAGTTGTAGAACAGCACGGTGAACACCACGGTCATGATATTGCCCATAAACCGTTGTTGTTTTTGCTGGTCTGTCATCTTGGTGGAGTCTTTAGGCGCCGCTCCTGACATTCGTTGTTGGAAGAACATCGTGACGCCAAGCAAAATCGGTAGTAAGTGCAGCGACGATCCAAAGAACCAGATCGGCGTATGCCAAGTGAAGACGACATCCGGCGCGGCCAAGTTGTCGATCCATCCCGGGATAAAACTGGCGCCGCGGAGTTCAAAAGTCGATTTTAAAAGATCGAACATCCCAATCAAGAAAGGCATTTGGATCAGCAGCGGGAAGCATCCACCAAGAGGATTGACGCCATGTTCTTTATAAAGACCCATGATCTCCATTTGAGCTTTTTTCGGATCTTTTTTATATCGTTCTTGCAAAGCTGAGAGCTTGGGACTCAATTTTTGCATCTTCACAGTCGATTTGATTGACCAAGCATTGAGCGGATAGAGCATAATACGTAGCGCAATAGTCAAAAGAATGATCGCGAGGCCCCATGAATGGACGACCGAGTAGAAGATCTTCATCAAAAAGAATAAAAATTTGGCAAACGGCTCTGAAATAAACGCAAACCAGCCATGGAAGCTTTGGACTGCGACGTAGTCGCCATGATAGACGGCATCATTTTTTTCCAAAATGGTTGTGGCCAATGGGCCGGCAAACACTTTGAAATTATACGTCCCCGGATTGTTTTTAAACGGCAGGCGCATCTCGTAGCCGGGATAGTTACTGGCCGGATAAAGATCGTGCTCTGAGTCGATGATGGTTAAACGTGTTGGGACCTCACTGCCGGGGATTTTATAGGCAGTAAATCCGGAGTGCATTTCGGACTTAGGCTCTAAAATCACAGCAAAAAAACCGTTGGAATTGGCAATCCAATCGGGAACAATTGAAGAGACATTCGTCGCTGTTTTAGGCAGCGAAAGCTGTTCAACAGCGCCTTTTTGGTTTCTTGTCATCCGATATTTCAATGACTGTGTTGAACTTCCTGAAACAATCTCGACTTCTGGAATCCCTGTTGTTAGAGAGAGATCTTCGGGGTTTCCGTCGACTTGGATGGTCATATCAAAAGAGTAAGGAGCAGAAGAGTCGTCTTCAGGAAGCGTATAAGTTTTTGTGATCCGGGTTCCATTTACCCCGCCCTCCATTTGAACGACGTTTTTTTCAAGGCGCGTCATCTTGAACACGGTGCTGGAGCTATCGGGGTCGGATGTCAAAGTGGCCATGGCATAAAATCGCGGATCGACGTTGCGCCGCAGGAGAGGATAGTAATTATCAACCGATCCCTCTTGAAATGTTCCTTGGTAGGTTTGGTAAGGGCCCGCGGGGAAGTGGTCTTTTTGCGGATACTCTTTTTCTAAAATCGTATCGACGCCGATTTTTTTAACTACGCTGTCACCGTTTTCTTTGCTTTTAAAAGGGAGATTGATTTCGGCGATCGCCCCATTGAGGCTTGAAATGACAAGCTGCTGGTATTTGTTTTCGATAACGTACAACGTCTCATCCAAAGAAGACTTGGCAGTGCTCTTTGTCAGGAGGGGAGCTACGGCTGTTTGGACGACAGGGGCAGGAGCAGTTACAGTCGGTTTAGAGGGGAAAAGAAAATGGTTGATTGCATAAAAGGCCGCTGTCATCAAAACCACAAAAATAATCGTCCGGCGATCCATAAAATAGATTCCTTTAGTTTAGACGCTGTCCTAAAATCGACGAAAGCTCGGTTTTAGGACGGTTTCTTAGGACGATCCTATCAGAAGGCGTCGAAAAGCACTAGGAGAACCGTTTGACAAGCCTATCTCTCAGGGAGAGAATACTTCCAAAACAGCAGCTGAAAAGACAGAAACTCAGGTTAGTAAATTGTTGGTAGTCATAAACATGTAATGGTAGAGTTTTGCTTGCGGAGGTAGCAGCGCAAAACATCATGGCCCTCGGACTAGATGGCCTGGAAGCAATTCTTAGAAGCCCTCCCATTTATGGGAGGGAGTAGTCTCTTAAAATTACTGCTTTGATGGAAAGACCGCTGAAGCTATAGATGTTCCTATGTTTTGGAGAAAATTTATTACGTTTTCTTCTGCAATTGCTACTTGAATCGGAATAGACGTGCTTTTATATCCCTGC
>DATAHB010000015.1:0-3930 GCA_036263375.1 Rhabdochlamydiaceae bacterium
GAGAAGCGTACCGCAAGTTCGGATTCTCACCTTCAGCCCACCGCAGCTCCATTGAAGCGCTTCTCCGCAGAGTCCTCCAAGGCAAACAGCTCCCCTCTATCAGCCCGATTGTCGATCTCTACAACATTGTCTCTTTGCAGTATGTTCTCGCTGCCGGCGGTGATGATCTCGATAAAGTTGAAGGCGGCATCACACTCACAATTGCTGATGGCTCTGAGCTTTTCATTATGCTCGGAACCGACAAACCCGAACCGATCAAAAAAGGCGAGGTGATCTACCGGGATGATAAAGAAGTCCTCTGCCGCTCGTGGAACTATCGCGAATGTGAGAAGACCAAGATCACTCCTTCCACTAAAAACGTCTGCCTTGTCCTAGAAGGTTTAGAACATACCAAAACAGATGAGCTCCATGCAGCCATTGCTCACTTAAAGCAACTCCTGCATAAATACTGTCAAGGATCGTATCAAGAGCACTTCTTAAATAAAGAAACCACCGAAGCTTCTTTACTCTAACGTTCTGTCTTCAGGTGCTCAACAAGGCTGATGCCATGCGGCGTCAGATAGATGCGGTTGTCGGAACACTTCTTGATGAAATTGGCTTGCGCAAGATGTTTGATGATCGTATCGATCCCATGATCTTGCATACCGATGGCTTTGCCGATGGCATACCGATCGACGGGCTCTTCGGGGCCGCCTTTTCTCAGAGCGAGTTCATGGAGTTTGAGGAGAAAGAGTTCGTCTTTGGTGGTGGCTTTTTTCATTTTTTCTTCAGTCTTGCTCCGCTAGGGGTATCTTCAATGATATAGCCGCTGGCGAGGATTTGATCGCGGGCGGCATCGGCCGCTTTCCAATTCTTGCAGGCGCGGGCGACTTCTCGCTGGGCCAGGAGCTCTTGCAATTCGCGAGAAACTTCTTCTGTGGAAGTTTGCAAAGGAAGTACACCTAGGACTTGATCGAACTGTTCGAACAGATGGAGAACCTTTTGCGCCTCTTCTTTTCCGACTTTATCGGCATCGCAGAGGCTATTGACTTCACGGACAAGATCGAAAAGGACAGCCAGCGCTGGCGAGATGTTGAGATCATCGGCGAGCGACTCCGCAAAGAGCGTCCGGGCATTTTTTAGAAATGGCTCAACAAGTCCGGAACTCGTCATCTGATGGATCTGCCTCAATCGGAGAATAAAGTCGCCAAGACGTTCAATCGATTTTGCCGCGGCATCTAAGCCGGCAAACGAGAAATTCAGCTGCGTGCGGTAGTGTGTCTGGAGGAGAAGATAGCGAACTTGCACGCCAGTATACCCTTTGGCCAAAAGATCACGGAGGGTGAAGAAATTGCCAAGGCTTTTGGACATCTTTTTGTGATCGACCAGTAGATGCTCGGAGTGGAGCCAGTACCGGACAAAACGTTGGTGAGAAAAAGCTTCCGATTGGGCGATCTCGTTTTCATGGTGCGGAAACATATTATCAACGCCGCCGACATGGATATCGATCGTTTTGCCGAGAATGTCCATTGCCATGGCAGAACATTCGATATGCCAACCAGGACGTCCTTTACCAAACGGGCTTTCCCAGAAAATTTGCCCATCACGCTCCGGATCGTACGCTTTCCAAAGGGCAAAATCGGCGATGTGTTCTTTGTCGTACTCATCAGTAGCGATACGTTCAGAAGCGCCAGCTTTGAGCTCATCAAGATGAAGATGAGAGAGCCTGCCGTACGAAGGAAACTTTTCGATGGCAAAATAGATGCTACCGTCGGTGCCTTTGTAGGCAATGCCTTGATCCAAGAGCCCTTGAACGATACCGATCATCTGTGGAACAAAGTCAGTGGCATGGGGATAGAATTCGACCTTTTCTATCTTGAGAGTTTGGAGATCTTCGAAAAAGGCTTTTGTGTACCGTTCTGTAAAAGTTTTGAGAGAAACTTTTTCTGTTAAGGCCCCGCGGATAGTCTTATCATCGATATCGGTGATGTTCATGACCTGGGTGACTTTATAGCCAAAAAATTTAAGCGTCCGGCGGAGGAGATCTTCAAAGACATAGGTCCGGAAGTTGCCGATGTGGGCAAAATTATAGACGGTAGGGCCGCAGGTGTACATGCGGATTTGGAGATCTTCCGCGGTAACGAGTTCTTCCTTAGTGCGTGTTTCAGTGTTAAATAGTTTCATAGCATTTCATCGAGGGCGTGGTAGTGGATTTTTCCTGCGCCGGTGACTGGAATGAGAGGCACTTTCCGGACATCAGCGATTTTCACCAGGGCGCTATAGCCGCGGTCTCGGAGCGCTTGGTTGATCTCGTCTTTACTCACATCGAAAGTAGAGAAGAGAACGATAAGTGGCTTTTCGGTGTTTTTTTCGAGCACTGCGATAGCAAGCGGTGGAGCGTCATCCTTGACAGCGGGAAGCCATTTTTTCTCACTGGCCATTTTTAAGAGCTCTTCTTCGAGGCCTCCTAAGCTGACCATCTCGCCGCCGATTTTGACAAACCGTTTCAGGCGGCCTGACAGGATTAGAGTGCCATCGGATTCTAAGCGGCCGATATCCCCTGAGAGGTACCAACGACAGCCGTCGAGGTCGATGAACGGATTTTTGTCGGTGCCGAGGTATCCTTTGAAAACGTTAGGGCCATGGATGCAAATTTCTCCTTCTTGACCCGGTAGCATCACCTCACGAGTCTCTGGACTGACAATACAAAGGGCAATGCCGGGAAGCGGCTGGCCGACACCTTTGCGGGGCTTTTTAGGTCGTGTGAGCGTGACAATGGGAGCGCATTCGGTAATGCCGTACCCCTCTAACATCTCGCCTCCCCGCTTCTCCATATATTCAAAAAGATCTTGGGGAACTTTTTCAGCACCCCCGACAACAGTACGGAGGGATTTGAGCTGATCCTGTTTTGCAAGATTAAAGACACCTCTGATGAAAGTGGGAGCGGAGACGAAGAGGGTGATCTTCCAATGTTCGATATCTCGGAGCATTGCCAGGCTATGGGTCGGATCGGGGGCATAGTAGACTCTAAGTCCGATCATGAGCGGCATCATCCCTGTGACGGCAAATCCAAACGAATGGAAAGGCGGCAAAATACCGTAGAGGATGTCAGTGGGGGAAAACTCAAAACAATCGATTGCAGCTTTAAGGTCCGACAGAATATTTTTGTGAGAGAGAGGCACGCCTTTGGGGAGTGATTCTGTCCCGCTGGTGAACAGAAGAACGGCGGTGCCCTCTTCGGAGTTTGGCACATTTTTTAACAGATGATCGGCACTTCTAAATTGGCCGAAGAAGCCGCTGAGCTTGTCTCCTAATGAAATGGTCTCGCGGATATCTTCCAAAAGATGGATCAGCTCATCAATATTGTCGAGATCGCCGCCGGGCATATTGTCGAGAAAGCGGCGGGAGCTAAGAACGTTTTTAAGATCGACGGTTTTTCTGCAGTGATCCAGTGCGCGTGATCCTAGAGTAAAGTTCAGCATCACAGGAATTTTTTTTGCCATGAGGGTCGCAAGAACAAGAGCATAGGTCATGATGGAAGATGGCAATAATATACCAATGTACTCCCCTTCCATTTGCTGGATTTTTTTGCTCATGATCAGAATGATCATTTTGAGGCGGCGGTAGGTCACAACTCCCATTGTCGCATCGCTGCAGGCAACAAACTTGCCCATCCGATCGCAGCTTCTTAAAAATGCTTCAAGGAGTGTTTTACCGACAGGTTTAAGGACAGGAGGCCGGGATTCTTGCGGCCATGTCTCTTTAGGCTCATCGATTGTTTTTTGACCCTCGCCTCTAGCAACGGCTTTTAAGACTGCTTCGACAGTTTCTAACTGATCAAAAGAAAGATCATCGATCTCATACTTTTGTTCGATAAACGTCTGGAGCTGGGCGATGTCCAGAGAATCAAGTCCCAAATCTCGGTTGAGGTTTTGAGACCGTTCGACTTGA
>DATAHB010000016.1:0-8562 GCA_036263375.1 Rhabdochlamydiaceae bacterium
CTTCAACATCTTTAAAGCTATAACTTGTTTCGTCTTTGATGACGTTTTTGTTTTGCTCTAATTCAATCTTAGCCTGGTTAAGCGCTAAACTAGCTTCCTGGTGTTCTTTTTCCGTTGCCTTGAGGGTATTTAAATCCTCGGCTGTCACTTCAGGCACTACTGAGGAGAGAGCAATACCATGACAATGGATGCTTTTCAATTCGTCCGAAGTGATATCTTCAGGCCTCTCTATCAGGGCTTTGAGCTGTTTTACAAAATGGTCTATAACAGCATTCAGCTGCCTATCTTCGATGCCGTTAGCAAACTCTTTGGAATTTAACTGATTGTAGAAATGAATCAAAGTCAACCCTTCCGAAAGTTCGGGAATCGAAGCTAAACCTCGGATAAAGGCCGTTGAAACCTCTTGGGGGTTGACATCACCTCCCGATGCATTTTTCGCAGCGCAGACGTGTGAGACGAAGTCCATTACAAAGTCATAATATTGATGCTTCACGGAATGGCCATGATCTCTAGACCCTTTAACTAATGCCTGGTTTTCAACAGGCATTCTTGCGCGGAGTTGGTTCACCGTTTGCAGAATATATTTTTTAGTCCCTTGACCAAGCTCACTATGAATATCATTCAGATAGTCATTTTTATCCAGTTGATGAGCATCAACTCGCTCGAGGGCTAATTTAATCAAATCATCGTAACTTTTTACTAGCTTGTCGCCTGCAGCCTGAGCTTCTTGGCGGGCCCCTTTCCTTGGAATTGCTGGCTCTAATGGAGCCTTATCAGCTGTTTTCTGCGCTGTTCGATAAGCTTTATATGCGCTTTTGACCTTGTCAACTTGATCAGATAAAGCCACATGTGTTTGATAAAGAGTAAGGTTCGCCTTTTGTTCAGCATTGAGACCTACAACCCGTTGTTTGAGCGGGAGGATAATTCCATAATGAATACGAGAAATACCATAGCTTGTTGAGACCTTAGCTCTTTCAGATTTGTCGCTAATCACATCTCTTCCAATAGTGTCAACACGTTCACTGCCTAAAATGGGTTGGGTTTTGCTTGACCTATCGATGGATCCTGGAGTTAAGACTGGGTTAGTTGTTAAGTTCGTGCCTTTTGTTGTCATGATAATTACCCTTTTATTATTTCAATTTTAATATCACATTATTATACATAAATAAATATTTATTTTAAACAGAATAAATGGTTTTTTAACTTAAGGCAGTTGCTTTAAACCTGTTACACAAACGACTAATAATCAAGTTGTTAAAATCAAACTAGAAGTCACTGTGTTAGAGGCTGTTATCTGCAACTGCATACCCTTCGTCCATAATCTCGCCAAGTCTGTTCAATGATGAATCGGTAAAAACCTCGCCTTTAACGACATTTTGCGCAGACGTAGCTTGGGTGGATATGCAAAGCCCTTGAGCGCTTTCATTGTTTGTTTTCAAAAGATTCGGCTTACGATTTCTCTTTAGTAATTCAGCCTTAAGGGGAGAAATTCTTTCAGCAGCAAGAAGTTGTTGGTGAGACATCTTTGTTTTAGGATGTTGTTGCGAATTGGCGAATTCATCCTCTTGTCTAACAACTTCTCCAATGACTGCAAGAGTTACATCTTTTGCGACGGCAAAATTAACTTCAATATGAGTTTTAATTTTGTTCACGATCAACTCTTTTTTTTCACCAAACAGCCCGTCCTCATGACCAAGAAATTTCCCATCTTTACATATAGTGAAGGATTGATCATTAAGTTGTTCGCTGTCCTTTATGTTTGCTTGAGCATCGGAAATTTTTTTTGCTAATTCAGAAACTTTTATAACGGCCGTGTTCGTTTGATTTAATTTGATAGCCATGCGAGATCTCGGAGAGGAAGGACTCTCAACACCCAAATGCTTTGCAATCTCAACAATCTCTTCTCCACTAAGACAAATCACTGAATTCGTATGAAGTTCTTTAATTTGCTTTGTAATGGCAACCATCAGCTCCTGGGCTTTATCAGAGTTATCAGAAGCTGTTTGATTAAGCAGGGAAAGTTTTGCTGATTCTCTTTCTAAAGCTTCTTGCTGGATCTCTCTCTCTTTTGTATTTTTCGCCCATAGCTCTTTGCATGTCTTAATCTCAGCGTCTCTTTGATCCCTCTCCTCTTCATAACCCTTCCGTAAAACATCCACTCTCAGTAATTGCTTCATTAGAATACTTTCTGGGAGCTGCTTTACTGCCAAGTTGTATTCTTCCGTTAATGCGATTAACTCGCTTTCCATGCGAAGAATAGCTTCTTGTTGCTTCAAGATTTCACCATCAAGACGCGTCACTTCTTCTTTCATTTTTGTTAATGCGCCGGCACATTCTTCAATGGCAACTTCTTGCAATAGTTCTTTTTCCTTTCTAAATCCGTGCTCATAAAGCCGCTTAATTATTTCACATTTCTGTTGGGCCGCTTTTGCAAAAGAACCGACGATTGTTTCATCGCTTGCAGCTTCAGCTAGCGAAGTTTTCATATCTTTACCAATATCAACAAAAAAGGCTTTGATATCATCAAGGCTATACTCTGTTTTATCCTTGATGATTTTTTGATTTTGCTCTAATTCATAGCGTAGTTTCAGAATAGGCTTGCTGTTATTTAACTGATCGGCACTTAAGGCAGGCAATACGGACAAGAGAGTGATTCCACAACAATGGATACTTTCCAAATCTTCAGTAGTGATATTTTCTGTCTTATCCATTAAAGCTGCGAGCTGGTCCATGAAATGCCCCACAATTTTTTCCAGCTGCCTTGCTTTATGCGGTTTAATAATTTCTTCATTACTTAGAAAATCGTATATCTCAAACAAAGTCAACTCATCTGCAAGTTCAGGGATCGAAGCTAAGCCTCGAATAAAGGCCACTTCAATCTCTTTGGGATTTGCGTTACCCCCCAATGCATTTTTCGCAGCTTGGACACGCGAGGCAAAATCCGTAACGAAGGCACGAAATAGACCTTGAAGAAACGAAGAATCATAATCATTAAAAATTAATGCACCGCGTTCAACGAATTGTCTTGCCTGGAGTTGAATAATTGTTTGCAGAATATAGTCTTTAGATTTTTTACCCAGCTCCTTGTGAATATCCTCTAGGCAAGCCTTTTTGTCGAATTGATGAATAGCAGCTTGTCTGGTAGCTAACTCGATCAGCTGGTCGTAGCTTGTCGCTAACGCGTCGCCTGCAGCCTGCGCAGCTTTGCGGGCATCTTTTCTTAAATCTGCTGGTTCCAGCGGGGCATTATCAGCTGTTTTCTGAGCCATACGATAAGCTTTAAATGCGCTTTTGACCTTGTCGACTTGATCACATAGAGCCGTATGCGTTCGATAAAGCTCAAGGCTCGCAGCCACCTCTGGACTAAGGTCTACGACCCTTTCGATGAGCGGAAGAATAACTCTATAATAAATATGAGAAATCCCATAGCTTGCTGAGACCTTACATTGTTCTAAAGCTTGATTAACATAGTTTGTATAGCTTTTAGCTCGCCCTAAGACCTGAGGTCCACTGGAGACCCGAGCCACCCCTAGCAATTGAGGTGCGATATTATTAACATGCTCTTTGCTCTCCACTGCATCTAGAGCGACTGGAGCTGGGGACCGGTTTAAGTTATGTAATTTTAACGTCATAAATAATTATCACCCAAGTTTATTATTTAATATTTAATTATTATACACGAAAACATATTATTTAAAAACAATCTTAGCGCTTCCATTACAATAAATCACTCAAAACATTAAAGCTCAAACAATTACAAAACAATATTTGTTTGAAAAATAGTAATAATTTTATTGAATATTTAAATAAATTTTACTATAATCATGTGTGTAATTAAGAGGTTAATATGAATAATACCACAGAATTGAACAGCAAGATTGCCGGTCTTGAGAGCCAAGTCGATTTATTAGAATCTGAACTCAGCTATATCGATCAATTGCTTCTTAAATGCGGTTTTCCCGAAGGAATCAAAACTCTCAAAATGACTGTCGAGGAGCTACTAAGCCAAAGCGTCGACATCGACGAAGGCGAGTCGGAAGTTCTTTAAATTTAGATTGTTATATCTTGCCAACCCAGAGGGCAGACCTTTCAAGGTCTGCCCTCTTGCTTTTTACAGAATTTTAGGGTTTAATTATGAGAAAGTTATGGGTAAGTTGATTTTTGAGCATAGCGGAGAAGAGCAGGAAATTCCCGATGGAGAGTCTATCGCGGCCGCCTGTGAAGAGGCAGGGGTTCCTTTTGCCTGCACGGAAGGAGTCTGCGGGACCTGTGTGATCGAAGTCATCGAAGGGATGGAAAACCTATCCCCCTTTACCCAAGAAGAAAAAGACTTTCTCGGAGACGAAGGCAACGAAAGGCTTGCCTGCCAATGCAAACTCCAATGCAAATCCAAGGGCGGATGCCTAAAAATTAAATTCTAATACGTAGGGGAAACCATGCAAGAGCAAATTACAAAAGAGATGACTATCGACGAGATCTTTACACGGTTTCCTCAAAGAGGTCAAAGACTAGCCCAAGAGATGCAAAATGCAGGTTTGAATTGTGTGGGCTGCGGAGCCTCTGTTTGGGAGACCTTAGAGGCCGGGATGCTCGGCCATGGGTTTAAAGAAGAAGATTTAGAAAAACTCCTCAAAAAACTCAACGCGATTTTAGCTGAAAAAATCGACACCTCGACCATCTCGCTGACCCCCAAAGCAGCTGAAAAGTTCAAAGAGATCCTCGCTGAAGAAGGCAAAGAAGGCTGGGGCCTGAGATTTGCCGATCGCGCTGGCGGATGCAGCGGCTTTGAATACGTGCTTGACTATTCGGAAAAAGCCTCGGAAAGTGATGAAGTATTTCACTCTAATGGGATTGAGATCCATGTGAGCCAACCTTCCGTCTCTCGTCTGAAAGGGTGCGTGATTGACTTCGTCGACGGCCTCAATGGTTCCGGTTTCAAGATCTCCAACCCTAATGCCAAAGGAGCTTGTGGCTGCGGCAAATCCCAAAGCTATTAAGAGATAATGGGATTACAAGCCACTTTTTTTATGTAACAAGTTGGAATGCAATCCAAGGTACAAAGATTCACCTTCCTCAAAGAAAAAACTAACCCTTTTTCGCTCGGAAAGTTCCCAGTGTCTCTGTCTGCATCTCAATCGCCCGATTGTCGGGACCAAACATGAATGTCACTTGCTCATTGCCTGAGTTAATTGTCGGCCAGAGTAAAGTAAACGTATCATTACTCCAAGATCGTAGCTGGCCCTTCCAAAGCGCAGGCCCCGCCTCCAGAACCAACCCTCCGTTTTCGACTTTAATCTTAATCAATCCATATAAAGTGCTCTCAAAAACCCCAGTGTATTGTTCTAGGGAATGACTCGGAGGTAAAGCACCTGGAGGTTTAGGAGCGATTTTGAAAAGATTCTCTATAGATTCTTCCACCTGCAAGATCCCGGCCTCGATATTCATCCTGCTTTTTCCGAGATATTTCTCTAAAAACTTAGCTCGTATCACTTCGGGCAGTAGAGTCAGGTTGAGATTACTCAAAATGCAGATGCCCAGTTTAAGTTCTGGAATGAGTGTTACATTGGTCCGGACTCCATCGAGAGCTCCCCCTTTTTCAATAATCATGAATCCGTTGTAATTATAGTTGCCCCACCCTAGCCCGTAGCTGAACGAAGCGTTGGGATTGATGGGTGGCGCTTCAGAAACAGAAGCTTCCGACACCATCGAAGGAGTAAAAATTTCTCGTACCGTCGCCTGCTTTAAAAGGCGCTTTCCTCGAAAAACTCCCCCATTCAAATGCATGATCATAAATTGCGCCATATCAGCCGCTGTTGATGTAATGCCATCTGCTCCAGGGAATCCCCCCACATGATCTGAGGCAATCACCGCTATTTTCCCATTGATCATCGCATGAGCTGCTGCTACATTTTGCTCATCTAAAGGGGTTGCAAAACCACTTCTTTTCATCTCTAAAGGAATGAGCAATTGTGTGGAGATTGCCTTTTCCCAAGAGGTCTTGAATATTTTTCCCAAGAGCTCTCCTGCCACAAAAAAGCCGACGTTCGAGTAGTTCGCGAGATTGCGAAAACTCGTTGCAGGATCGATGAAGCGAACACGGTAGAGAATTTCCTCAGAGCTATAGCCCATTTTGCCTAAAAGATCTCCCCTAAAAGCCGGAAGACCCGTGCGGTGTGCTAGAAGATCCCGCGCTGTCGCAAAACGGGATGGATAAGACTCTTTCAGGGCAAACTGAGGCAAATTTTTAATAATTTCTTCATCCCATTTTAAGAGCCCTTTATCAACCCCCACTCCTAGCCCAGCAGCGGTAAACACCTTAGAAACCGAAGCCAGTCGAAAAATGGTCTCTGGGCCCACTGGTTCGCTTTGACCAGTCCGTCTCACTCCAAATCCTTTGACAAAGACAACCTTGTCCTCTTGAACAATCGCTACCGCAACACCGGGAACTTTCCATTGAGCCCGCATCTCCTCAACCCACCGTTCAAAATCACTCCAATCTTGAGCATAGATGCCGCTTGCAAACAAAACAATTATTAAAATTAACATTCTAATCATATTCTCTAAGTAAATAATTTCATAATTAAAAACAAAAGAATAAAAACCTGCTTTCGTTTATTAAATAATTTGCATTGATTCTTCGAGGAGAAAAATGGTAGAATGTGGCCCATGAAAATATCAATTGGGAGTTGTTGTTACGTCGGGGGATGCCTACTTCTTGGGGCCTTGAACGCTCAAAAAAATCCAGCCCTATGGATCACGACATTTGCCCTTGGAGTATTAGCCGGATTGTGGGTAGGTAACCTGGCGACGAGCGAGGTCCTGAAACATCAAACGACAATAGCCGATGTACAAACTGCTAAAGACAACAAGGCACTAGAATCCGCACGTGCAGCTGTCAAAGACGGAGCAAAACCAGAGCAGGCGGTCAGCAAGCTATTTCAGGCCGGGGCCTTAACTCCTGAAGAACTCCAGGCTTCCCTCAATAGGACTTCACCTGAAGCCCTGAGAGATAATGCCCTGAATGCACTTACCCTTTGGTCCATACCAGGTAAAAGCATGACAATAATCAATTTACTCGCTTGCGGAGTGAATTGGATACCCAGGATCGATGCGTGTGCCGCATTTTGCAAACGGATCCCAGCCGAATTCGAACCATTAGGCCTCATGGCAAACTTCATATCCTCTTTTGCTCTCGGATTCCAAGTCGGATCATCGATTCAATTGGGAAGGCTTTGGCTTAATCCAAATCCCGGCTTGCAACAACGACTGAAAGCAATTGTCCTTTGAACCTGTCTCAATAAGTTGCTATCGATGAAGGGCGCGGCCATGCAAGGCAAGCGCTGCCTCTTTGAGGGCTTCGGAAAGCGTCGGATGAGCGTGGGGAGTGTGGGCAAGCTCTTGGGTCGTGAGGCGGTTTTGGATTGCCAAAGCTCCAGCTGAAATGAGTTCTGAAGCGTGCGCCCCAATGATGTGGACGCCAAGAATCTGATCGGTGGTTTGATCTGCAACGATTTTGACGAAACCCTCTTCTTCCCCCGTACATTTCGCGCGGGAATTAATCTTAAAGGGAAACATCCCTGTTTTGACAGTAGAACCTAACGTTTTGGCTTCAGATTCTGTCAGACCGACGGCAGCAACTTCAGGATACGTGTAGATCACGTTGGGGATAGCAAGGTAGTTCACAACCGGATTTTGGCCAGCAATAATCTCTGCAACGGCAACGCCTTCTTCCGAGGCTTTATGGGCCAGCATGGGGCCATCGACGATGTCTCCAAGCGCATAGATGTTGGGGACGCAGGTCCGAAACCGTTGATCGATGGGAATGGTTCCTTTTGCGGTGGGAGTGATGCCGACGGCTTCTAACCCGAGATTTTGTGTGTACGGTTTTCGGCCGACAGAGATAAGGACAACATCCCCTTTGAGTTGCTCCTCGCCAATACGAAGAATGGCTTCAGTGGAAGAGATTTCGGCTCCGGTGACCTTTGTGGAAAGGTGGAAGCTCATCCCTTGTTTCGTCAAGATCTTTTGGAGCTCTTTAGAGATCGATTCATCTAGCGTGGGGCAGATCTTATCGAGAAACTCGACAAATTCGACTTTGCTGCCTAAACGGCTGTAGACGGAGCCAAGCTCGACTCCGATGACGCCGGCACCCACAACGAGAAGTCTTTCGGGGACTTTGGCAAGAGAGAGCGCGCCTGTTGAGGAGACGATCTTTTTTTCATCAAACGGAAGAAACGGCAGGCTGAGGGGTTCTGAACCGGTCGCCAAAATAATGTATTTTGCTCCGATCTGCTCTCCGGCGACTTGCACGACCGTTGGAGAGATGAGTTTGGCAGCGCCGGGGAAAAATGTGATCCTGTTTTTTTGAAAGAGAGCGGCGATTCCTTCATTAAAGGAAGTCACGACTTTTTGCTTTTGTTTCATCATGTCTTGGAAAGAGTACGAACACTTCTCTGCTTTTAATCCGTAGTGCTCGGCTTCATGGACCATTTTCCAATAGAGTTCCGACGCATGAAGTAGGGTCTTCGAAGGAATGCAGCCGATGTTGAGGCATGTGCCGCC
>DATAHB010000017.1:0-8401 GCA_036263375.1 Rhabdochlamydiaceae bacterium
AAACGAAAACAGGCTTTTTTAAAGCTTTTAACAGATTCAGTTGCACAGCAGTATTTTAGCAAAAAGTTCCGGTCTTCTGATGTTTCCATTCCAACCTTTACTAACCAACAAATTGTGGAAGCAAGAGCCCAAGAAATAGAAGCAGTAAGGCTCTTAACTACTCTTCAAGTTTTACAAGCAACTGGAGCTCTCGATGCGCTTTTAGCAACGCCCTCCGACGAAGCAGCAACAACTGCTGACGATCCCTCACCTACACCCACTTCTGGACAATCGGATAGCGCCGGCCCACCCTGAAGGCTTTTTTCGTGACGCGGATGCCGGGAGCCGACTGGCGCCGCTTATATTCCGACGCATGGATCCGATGAACCAAATCCAACACTAGCTCTAATGGGAACCCATGTTTCTTGGCGATCTCATCCGGGCTCATGAGATCTTCGACATACGCTTGGAGCACGGCATCGACGATCGCATAATCGGGCAGCGTATCGGTATCGCGTTGATTAGTTCGGAGCTCTGCAGAAGGGGGCTTATCGATGATCGATTGAGGAATGATCTCTTTTTTACGATTGATCCAACGGGCAAGCATATAGACTTGCGTCTTGCTCACATCGGCAATCACTCCAAGACCTCCCGCCATATCTCCGTAGAGCGTGCAATATCCCATCGCTAGTTCACTCTTATTACCCGTGCTGATAAGAAGATATCCCAGTTTGTTTGAAAACGCCATTAAGATTGACCCGCGGATGCGCGATTGGATATTTTCTTCTGTTTCATCGAGCGGCTTGCCTTGGAAAAAAGGCGACACCGTTTTTAAATACGTTTCATAGAGCCCATCAATGGGCACCACATCAAAATCAATGCTTAGATGTTTCACTAACGTTTCAGCGTCTTTTAAACTCGAAGGAGAATTAAACTGAGACGGCATCGACAGCGCATAGACATTTTCTTTCCCCAGCGCCTCGACAGCGATACACGCTGTCAGAGCAGAATCAATCCCTCCGGAGAGCCCTAAGATCGCTTTTCTAAAATTTTGCTTCTGAAAATAGTCCCGCGTTCCTAACACAAGTGCCTGGAATAAGTCGCCGATCGTATCGTAATTAAAAGAGACCATGCACGATTTAGAGTTCAGATCGACCAGCATCAGATCTTCTTGAAAACCCTTTGCAAGCTGGCACAGCTCTCCCTTGTCATTGATATAGACGCTATATCCATCAAACACCAGCTGGTCATTGGCGCCAACCTGCGCGCAGAGAATCACCGGGCACTTTAACGTTTTGGCGGCCTTTTGACAGACCTTTGCACGGACATCGGGCTTTTGATACTGATAAGGAGACGCCGATAAATTGAGCAAAAGATCGATCTTGAGCTTTTGATACTCGAGAACAGGATCGCAGCCATACCGCGTATCGCCGACATAGCCGGCATGCTGCCAAATATCTTCGCAGATGAGCACCCCGATCTTTTTCCCTCTCCACTCCCAAGCCCTAAACTCTGTCCCTGGTTCGAAATACCGCCTTTCATCAAACACATCATACGTCGGAAGAAGCGCCTTGTCATGGAACCCGACGATCTTCCCATCCTGGATCACCGCTGCGCTGTTAAGTAAACCTTTTTCTCCATGGGCAAGATTCCGTCTGACAAGCCCCACTAGCGCCATCAGTCCTTGCGTATGGGGAATAATTTCTTGAAGCGCATCTTCACTCGACGTCACAAAGTTGCCATGAAGGACCAGATCTTCAGGCGGATAGCCGCATACGGAAAGTTCAGGAAATAAAACGATATCGGCTTTCTGCTTCCGGGCATGCTCGAGCGCTTGAATTATTTTTTGGCTATTGCCTGAAAAATCTCCAATCGTCGGATCAAGCTGGGCAACTAATACTTTCATCGGTATAATACTACTATATGACACACGGAACGCTAAAAATCCATACAGAAAACATTCTCCCTATCATCAAACGGTGGCTCTACTCCGACAAAGACATCTTTGTCCGAGAGCTCGTTTCTAATGCCTGCGATGCGATCCGCAAACTTCAAATCCTTCGAGATCAAAATCTCGCCGACTTCAAAGACGAAGAACTCAAAATCGAGCTCTTTGTCAATAAAGAGGCAAAAACGTTGCAATTTATCGACACCGGCCTTGGGATGACGGCAGAAGAAGTAGAAAAGTATATCGCTCAGATCGCCTTTTCTGGCGCCGAAGAATTCCTCAATCAATATCAGGAAGAAAAAGAACAGATCATCGGCCATTTCGGACTCGGTTTTTACTCTGCTTACATGGTCGCTGAAAAAGTGACGATCGATACGCTTTCTTACCAAACCGCTGCAGAGCCTGCGTTTTGGTCATGCGCTGGATCTTCCGATTATACCCTCGAGAAAGGCAGCCGCATGTCCCGCGGCACGACAATCACGCTCCTCGTCGGCCCTGATAGCGAAGAATTTCTCGAAGTTGCACGCCTCCGTGAGATTTTAGAAAAATACTGCCAATTCCTCCCCTATCCAATCTTCCTCAATGGTGACCGGATCAATGAACACGATCCTCTCTGGCTGAAAAACCCTGCCGATTGCACAGAAAAAGAGTATCTCGACTTTTACCACACGCTATATCCGATGGAGCAGGATCCGATTTTCTGGATCCATCTCAACGTCGACGTCCCCTTCCATCTTCAGGGCATACTCTATTTCCCTAAAATCACGCAGCGGTTTGATTGGAACAAGACCAATATCCAGCTGTTTGTTAGCCGCGTTTTCGTCTCGGAAAGTTGTAAAGATCTAATCCCCGATTTTCTCATGTGTCTTCGGGGAGCGATCGATAGCCCAGACATTCCCATCAACGTCTCCCGGAGCTCGCTTCAAATGGACAAGACCGTCCGGCAGCTCTCTTCCCACATCTCTAAGAAAGTCGCGGATAAATTAGCCACACTTTACCAAACGGAAAAAGAGAAATTTTATGCCGCATGGCCTGAGATTGAAATGATTGTCAAACTAGGCATGCTCCAAGATGAAAAATTCTACGCCCGCGCCAAAGACTTTCTCATTTGGAAAACGACCACCGGCACTTGGACTACGCTAGATGAAAAAACCGGTACGCTCTTCTATACCTCCGATGCTCATGCATCGATTCTCGAGCTCTACAAAGAGAAGGAAGTGCTTCTCTCCTCTTCTCCGATGGATACGCATCTTTTCAGCTTGTTAGAGCGCAAACTTTCGCTGAAATTCCAACGCGTTGACGGCGCTTTAGATAGCTCTTTGCTAGACAGCTCCCGTGAAAAGGCTGAAAGCGACCAGATCGCAAATTTTTTCCGCAAAGCGTTGCCTGACCTTGAAATCGAAGCAAAAAGTCTTGCCTCAACAGCCCTTCCGACGCTTCTCATCTTCGATGAAAATACCCGGCGTATGCGCGATGCCATGGCGCTTTCTGGGCATACTATGGCAGCATTTCAAGCGAAGAAGACCTTCGTCGTCAATACCAATAATCCACTGATTGAATCGCTCTATCTGATGCAAGAATCCCAGCCCGAACTTGCCCAAGATGTCGCGCACCATTTGTATGAACTTTCAATGCTGGCCCAAAAAGAGATCGAGCCTGCCAAAATACCTGCGTTTATCACTCGGTCAACACAGGTGCTGGAGAAGCTTCTATACCGCGGTATAAAACAACCTGATCGATAACACCGCCCTTGGAGTTTTTGGCCTCGATCAAGCATTTTTCTTCTGACACCGTTACAATGTAGCAGCTATTGACGGATGCTGATTTGGCTAAATACCACGCCTGAGAGGGGGATTTTACCTGACGCGGCGGCACTCCCCATGACCCGTCTCCCAAATACGTCACCCCGATAGGATCGATTTTGCCCTCTTTGATCGGATGTGTCCGTTTATATGTGTGGTTATGGTGTTCAAACGCAAACGGCACCCGGTATTTTTCAAACAACGGCACCCAATTTTTTCGGATCAGTTCTTCTCTATTGCCGGTGAAAGGATAATACGACGGATATGCCGCGACATGGTAAACAGCAAGTCGATACGTCGCCTCTTGCCTTTCTTGCAGAGTTTGCTCAAGCCAGGCCGTCTGCCCTCCCTCGATCGGCCACGTATGGCCTGTATCAAGCATCATTAGACTTAAATAATTGCCAAAATCAAGGGCTCGATAGGCCTTGCCCTCTTCCGGGAACGTAAAGAGCTGATAGAAGAGCTCGAGGTTCCCTGTCCGATTCTTGGCCTTGTTGACATCGTGATTTCCGACTAAAAACAGGATCGGGATAAGTCGCCCCTCTGACCCCAGGCCCCGTTGCAAATCGCGTAAAAAGGTTTGCCATCTCGTTAGCGCCCATTTATGCCCTTTTAACAGATGTTTAGTGCCAACCGTATAAGCCAAGTCCCCACCCATAACAACAAAGTCAGGCCTTTCAAAAGCAACCATCCGATTCATCCGGTAGAACACTTCCAAAGCCCCTGTATAGTAGACATCCCCACCAATCACCATTTTGATAGGCCGGGTGAGCTTTTGTGGCATCGTCTTGAAGGCATATTCCCGCTTACCCCCTTGAACCTTAAAGAGATAGTCGGAATCTGCTGTAAGCCCTTCTAAATAAGCACGATGCACATCAACCCCTTCGACCGTTTGGGAGGACCCTTTGGCCGTCATCCAACCCGCTTGCCCTTTTGCTTGATATTCCAACTCGGGCTGCCCTGACCCCGCCGGAGCAAGCCATTGGACCACCATGGTCGTGGAGGGGTCTTTGATCCAGGTCAAATAAACCGCCGCCGGTTCTTCAGCCTCAACCACCCCAAAGATCCCTACCAGAGTACCGCACAGTATTCTTATAGCGCCCTTAATCACCTAATAATCAGCTGGTTATAATTAATCATCTTCTCATTGTCTCTATAAACATCAGAAATTTCAAGAAAAATCTTTATTATTAGGATTCTGTAAATAATTTGTATGATTTTAATCAATTTTTTGATAAAATAAATATTATAATTAACAATAAAAAGCACTATTCTATGACAACAATTACAGCCTCTTCCTATAGCTCTAATGCCACCTCTCAACCACTGGCCCCCCTTAAACCGGGACAAGTCCAATTACTCAAGCAGGGCGGGCAGTTCGACATTTCCAAAAAAGTCAAAACTATTGTTCAAAGCCATCTGGGCTATCTTGGGACCGATGACTTCAGCGCTCGCTTTACTAAACAGCAGATTACTTTCACGTTAAAGAATGGCCTTGCTGCCGAAAGCAGAACTTTAACCCTTCAAAACGGCCATTGGATGCTCAGTCAAAATGACGCTCCGGCCAGCGCGATCAACCCTGCCTTAGAAAACGAGGTCAATACCCTCGTTACAGAAATCCTCTCCATCATAGAACAGGCAAGCCAAGCACCCGTGCCCAATCCAACTCCAGCAACGGAGCTCACCGCGTCTGTTGAAGGAACAGATCGAACTGTTGATACAGAACTCACGGAGGTTAAAGCACGCCTTGCCTCCTTAGAAACGCAGCTGTGTGGAAACCGGACTCTGGAAGAATCACTTCGAACCCAAAAAGAAATATCACGAGAAATCGCTAGCTTAAACGAAGACTTAGCTAGACGGCCTCAAAATGATACCGCCGAACTTAAAAGAGCTTTAGAGGAGAAAGATAGACAATTCCAAGAATTGCAACATCGAGCAGAAGAAACAATCGCAAGATTGAAAGCAGGGGCTGAAGCCGACAGACAGCAGTTTCACAGACAACAACAAATTGCTGAACAAGAAGCCCGTGAAAAAATTACAGAAAAGGCAGCTCAACTCGAACACACAAAAGCAGAATTAGCGAATTCTCAAGACAGATCAGTTAAAGAAAAAGAGGAGCTGCGAGAGCAAATAGCAAAACTGCAAGGTGATTTAGATCGCAATAGAAATCATCTAGAAGCATTAGTAAAACAACAAAGTGATGCTCAGGCCGATCAAAAAAGACAAAGCTCAGCGTTGGATGAACTCAATAACAAGCTAGGCACAGCGCAAAAAGATTGCCAAAATCAACAACAAGAAATTGCCCGCCTGGAAGCTGAACTCAAGCAAATGAAAGCAGAACTTGAAGAAGAAAATGCCGCTCATGAAAAGCTACAAAAAGATGCTAGTCTTGAATCAACAGCGATGAAAGATGAGGTTCTCTTTACAAAAGATAAACTCAAAAAAGCACAAAAAGGGATCGATGAACTTAATTCTAAAAAAGCCACATTAGAAGCGCAACTTAGAGAATTAGCTGATTCACAGGCCAAGTCAGAACAAGAAAAAGCTGCGCTGCAAGCACAAATAAGAAAAATGCAAGGCGATGCGCGAATTGAGCTTCATAACAGAATGGAAGCCACCCTTAAACAGCACAAAGCTGCTTTTGACACAATGGTAGCAGGGTTAAAACAAAGTGCATCGTTAAATGAAACGAAAAAACAATTAGGCCAGGCCCAAATAGAACTACGAAAACAACAGGAAAACATTGGGGAACTGGAAGCCGCCCTTAAAGACCACAAAGAAGCTCTTAACATAGGACTAAAAGGATTCAAGGTCGCCTTAGCCCGAAAAGCAGAGATCCGGGAAGAAGCCGCGAGAACAATAAAATCGTTAGAAACCAAAATACAAAAACTAAATAGTGAAGTCTTCGCTAAGGAAGAAGAGCTCTTAACAGCTCAAAAGAAAATTACGACAGAGCAGCAAACCTATCAAGAGCAAATGGGGAAAATGGAAGAACTCCTCAAAAATCGTGAGGCAGACCTTGAAAACGTGCGAGCAGAACTCGAAGAAGAAAGCGTTTGCAGTGAACGAGTAAAAGAAAATTATGACTATGAACTCCAACAACTAAAAGATGAGGTCCTCTCTAAGAAAGACTCCATCAATAACGTTCAAAAGGAAATTACTGACCTTAAGTCTGAAAAATCAGCATTGCAAGCACAACTAGATGCCGTTCAAACTGATGAGGAAGACAGAAACAAAATGGCTGCAGCGCAGCTTACACAACTCCAAAAGGAGTATGCTGAACTCGTCGAAGAACACGAAATAGCGCTAGATCTATACAATCTTCTTGATAAACAACACACTGAGCTTTCAGAAAAATTGAAAATTGCCGACGAAGAGGCAGCTGCATTAGAAGAAAACCTCTCTTCTCAAGCTCAAGTCAGCCTGCAAGAGGCTTCCGACGGTCTTGAAGAATCTCAATTGGACCAACAACAGCCCGATAAAATCGAACCCCAATCAGATGCATCAATACCTCCTCTATCGATTCCACGAAGCACCCCCCAGGTAAAACATGGAAATGTTGCAACTGTCACCAATTCGGATATTCTGAAACAAATTCAAATACTGGGTAGCCAAGTCGCTAGAGTCAAAGACGGTCTGATCTTAAGAAAAGATAAAGACGGAGCTTTAGAAAATTACATCTTTTTGCTCTTCATTCAGGAAAAAAGGAAAAAGAATGAGCCTGTTCTTCTTGAAAAATTCAATCTTTCCGATTTATCTCCCCAGGATAAAATCCTGTTAGAACAACTGGCACAAAAAGCTCAACGAAACCTGGATCCGAACTGCATGACCCCATATGACCTACAAAAGCTGTTTAATTCGAAAGAGCAAAATATCAATACAAAAATCAAAATCATCCAATCCCTGCAGAAAGAGCTTGGCCAGACAGATGCTGGCATGGCTCAGCTTGAAGGAGAAATACTGGTGATCTTCCGCCCTTTCTTTCACTCATTATCGTTCAACGCAAAACCACTCTTTGAGAAGAAAAATTATGGAGATTTTTTCTTCGCAAATGCTCCCTTTCTTGCGGCCGATTTACAACTTGCTAAAGAACTCTACGAAGAGTGCATAACTTACTATGAAAAAACTTGGGGGCTAAACGCACCGCAGTGGGTCGAAGAGAAAATCAGTCAAATGGAAGAAACCCAAAGATTACTCGAAGAAGTCGAAAGACTATTCTTTGTTCTTCTTGAAAACTGTCACGTTACACATCAAGAAACAACAGCCCCTCTGGAAGCCACAATGACAAAAAATAAACAAGCACCCCTACCAGCCAAAGAGCTTAAATCAACTGTAGCATTATACGACGAAGAACTCCTAGAAGCAATGGGAGCCACTGAGAAAGCACGAGCTAAGGCCGACCGTGAATTAGCTCAACAATATCAACGCTTATTGAATGCGAAAGAAACAACAGCCCCTCTGGAAGCTAAAATGACAGAGAATAAACAAGCACCCTTACCAGCTAAAGAGCTTAAATCAACTGAGAAAGCACGAGCTAAGGCTGAACGTGAGTTAGCTCACCAATATCAGCTCTTATTGAATCCGAATAAACCGCGGGTAGAAGATTTATAAAAAACAGGGAGTCGAACGACTCCCATTCATGAACCTATCCTAATAAATTTCATCATGATCT
>DATAHB010000018.1:0-12319 GCA_036263375.1 Rhabdochlamydiaceae bacterium
TCCAAGGAGTGGATTGCCGTAAATTTTACTGAGAGGCTCTTTTAAAACTTGACCTAGGGCAGGTTGGAAGAGGCAAGAAATTTTCCATGTCTCTTCTAGAGAAAAATTACATGCGAGTCCCAAATGAGCTAAAAGCATCTCGTGAGCATATTTTTGATAATACCCATTCTCATGTTGACCATTAGGCGCCTTAAGAGGAGTGTTTCCACTTACAATATTCATGAACCGAGCGCCTTCAGAAATCGTCTTCTGAATGAGCTCATTCTGGCGCACTCCACATTGGTAGCCAAAGCGGGAAAGTTCTTCAATGGAGATGTTGCAAGCAGTGGGAGCAGGCTTATGATACTCCACAAAAGCTAGATATTCTTCGAGGGTTTTGGAAGCAGCATTCGTAGGGTAAATGGTTTGGCCTTCAGGCTGAGCAACCGTGTAAGACGCATTTTTGACACCGTTCGGAAAGAGGAAGGTTTTTGGGGCAGCATTTTTCTTATGAGCAGCTTCGATCACAGGAATGGTATGCTCTAGCAGGACGAACCGGCTCTTAATGATTGCATTTTTGTGTACGATAAACGGTCTTGCCAGCGTATGAACGAAGACAGACATCAACGTGTCATGATCGATTTTGCCTGTCAGATACAAGAAGTGAAGCTTAAAGATAGTTTTGATGACATTCCCGCGGTCTTTGTCATCTTTGCAAAGAGCTTCTAAAATGCCGATGTCGCATTTTATAATGATAAATAACATGATGTGGACATAGGAAAGAATCAGGAATGCTTGATGCTGCTCTAACGACTCAATGTTTTCGATGCCTGAGAAATAAATTCCATGGACTTCATTTAAGAGCTGTTCCATGTGCTCAGGAAGCTTAGATACATCTCGCAATTTTTGGGGGATGCAGAATCCATTGGCAGCTAGTTGATCTTCCATTTGTATATTATATAGTTTAGAGTCAGTCAGGTTGTTTGCTGTGGAGGTAGACAAGGCTTCTGCTTGGACGAGAGGCATTAATAATTGCTCGTTCAAACGCTTTTTCAGGCTTTGAACAGACTCTACAGTTGCGGGAAGATCATGTCGTTCAAAAAACTCTCCATCTAATCTTAATGCCATTACGAAAAAGTTCGGATGACGGATGCCTAATCGCAATCGGGCTCTAACCCGGCCGCTTTCATCGCCTATGCATTGCTTTTCCCCGTTTTCTAAAACGACATGGAGGATATTTTTTTCTGTTATGGCAGCTTGTTCAATAAAAGCGATATAGTCTGCATTGATAACAGGAGGGGAAGAATCTGATTTGCTCTTCGGCATGATTTTGTTGCCGTATGGAAAATAGCTGAGAACTCCGGATACTAGGTCAAGCAGTAGACCCTTAGGATCATGTTGAGAGACGGGAGTTCCATGCCAAAGTAAGGTAATTTTTCTGCCATTAATGGAAATCTCGCCGTCTTTGTAAGGGATGAACTCAAGAAGAGGATCGAAGTTAATTTTCATAGTCCCTTGAGCTTTTTTCACTTCGCGAGCGATACCGTTCATTCCATGTTCGGTCTTCGGTTTGTTTAGAACTGTAATCCTATTTTGAAGTTCTTGTAGAAAGTTTACTAGAGTCAATTGAGTAGGTAGAAGTTTTCCGGAGGCCAGTTCAACGAGTGCACGGAGGTAAGGGAAGAGTTCAATGGCAGCAAACCGGATGTAACAGAGCTCTGATATAACTAACAATCGCCATTTGAATTTTTCCTGAACTGTTACATCTGCAGCAACCAGCTTTTGGTAAATTTCGCGCAAGCACTCCACGGTAACCTGATATTGCTCATCTGCAGTTGTATAAGCGGGAGGGGCAGTGGGGTTAAGCAATACTTTGAGTAGATTGTTCCAAGCCGTGGCAATTTCCTTAACTATTTCTGGATCATCCTTTGCAATTGGGTAGGGTTGAACATTTCTGTAATGGACCCACTCGCGTAACTGTTCTTGGATGAGACGGTATTTTGTCCACTTGGAAAAATGACGTTTATTCGAGGTATAGCAAGTCGCTACTACCACGAAGTTAGAGCCTATTGCCGCAGTAGTTGTTGCCACAGTGCTAAAGACTGTTGCTGCGGCATTAGTGCCTGTTGTCACGGCATTATTGAATGCTGTAAAGGCTTTGTTAATTGTAGAAAGAGGTTGTGTTGGAAGAGGGGGCGTTTCGGTGTAGAAACCATTGTTTCCGTTGGTTTTGGTGCTAGGAGAAGCTGCGAGTGGCGATGTTCCATGAGAATTTTTTGAAGAAGAGGCAGACGAGCTCGTTGGAGGTTCATCACGTTTTGAATTTCTATGGCCTTGATCATGTGGCCGATTTTTTTCGGGTTGGGGAGAAGGAGAGGTCTGAGATGCCGCACTTGGCTGCTGTACTGTCGGTGCTAGAATATTTAGAAGAACAGGCTGTTTAGGAGAAGAAAGAATAACTAAGTCGGGATCTTGAAGATTTACAGGAGGTGGAAGAAGTTCTATTTCTTTTGATACGACAACTGGTGGAGCTGATGGTTTAGAATCGGGGGAAGGAATAGGAGCTGGACCGTTGGTTTGAGCACTTGGAGGAGGCACCAGAACAGCAGGAGCTGATGGTTTAGAATCGGGAGTAGGAGTTGGGCCGTTGGTTTGAGCACTTGGAGGAGGCACCAGAATAGCAGGAGCTGATGGTTTAGAATCGGGAGTAGGAGTTGGGCCGTTGGTTTGAGCACTTGGAGGAGGCACCAGAACAGCAGGAGCTGGTTGTTTAGAATCGGGAGTAGTAGTAGTAGCTAAATCGTTGGTTGGAACATTTGGAGAAGGAGTGACAACCTTGATATCTTTTTTGGTAAGAGCTACTGGCGGAGTGGGCTTATGAGAGAAATAGGCAATGACTCTCGCTACGATTAGACTAATGATCACAAGGCCTGCAAAAACGCCACCTGCAAGGAGGGCCGTGGAAGCAAGGGAAGGGCCTGGTTTTGGGGTGATGACCGAAGTCACCACATGTGGCGAGGGGGAAAGGGGCCGGGCTTTTTTTAGAATGTCAAAGCAAGATGAAAAGATGGAGAGGATGCCCGAAACGCCCTTGGAATTGGAAATAGAGTTGGTTGCATGTGGCATAAATTCTCCTCAAAAGGACAACGATATTGCCAGGAAAAGCTGATCATTTCCAGAGGGAAGATTTTTTTAATAGGCCGATGATGGTTGTCCGGTCTTCGATGCCTTGATTGACGGAGATCCGCTCGGCCTCTTGGAGGAGCTGCCCCATCTTTTTCCCCGGAGCAACCCCTTCAGCCATGAGATGTTCTGCGCGGACAATCGGACTTTGGGTCCGGATTCTTAGAATGGCTTGTTGAAGGAGCTGCTGGTGGAGCAGATGGTTGTGTAAAAAATTCTCTTTGTCTGCTTTGGAGAAATGAGCGGCAATAATCTCCAGGACAAGAGGGCTGTGAGAATTGGCATAGAAGCGGGCCCATTCGAGAGGTTCAAGTTTTTCCTTCCATTTATCGGGTAGCATTAGGAGTCGCTGGGCATGGGAGTAAAATTCAACGAATTCTTTGTCAGCATTAGAGAGTTTGAGATAGTCGCATAGGTTTAAGAGATCTTGCAGAGAAGAATTAGGGAAAAGTTCAAGCAGCTCTGCGATGGTCGGGCAGTTTTTAGGGAAATGTTCAATGCAGCTAACGCGTTTTTGGATTTCTTCTGTCGAGACTGGTTTTAATTGGGGGAAGATCGTTGGAAGCAGTTTGAGTTGATGCAGTGTCAATAAACCGGTATCAAAATGAGAAAACTGCGACATTTTTTTAAACTCTTGCCAGATCCGTTCCATTGCTACGGAGGGAAGGAGTGTTTCAGCCTGAGCAAGGATGGCTTGCAAGGTGTCGGACTCGATAGGAAAATTAAACCGGGTGGAATATCGAACGGCGCGCATCATACGAAGTCGATCTTCTGTAAAACGGGCTTTGGGATCTCCGATGGCGCGGATAATTCCTTTTTTAAGATCTTTCATTCCATCGACAAAATCAAAAATCTTATCTTGGATTGGATCGTAAAACATTCCGTTGATCGTAAAGTCGCGCCGCTGGGCATCTTCTTCGGGAGAGGCAGGATCGATGCCGGTCGGACGTCTTCCATCGATATAGCCGCGATCTTTACGGAAGGAGGCGATCTCGAACTGATGGCCGTCTTGGACGACGATGACGATGCCGAAAGCGACACCGACGGGAATTGTTTTAGGAAAAAGCCGCTGAACCTCTTCCACGGTTGCCGATGAGGCGATATCGATGTCATCGGAAGGTTTTTGCAAGATAAAATCCCGTACCCAGCCTCCGGCAAAATAGGCAATAAAGCCTGCCTCGTGAAGTTTTTTGACAATGGAAGCGCCGATCTGCCGAGAATCCATCTCATAAACATAGCGGAACCAATTTTTTGGCGAAACAATTGTCGGAAAAGCGCAGATAAAGCACACTTCTCACTAAAATTAACAGTCTCTAAGAGGGAAGCGAATGAAAAAACTCTTTTATGTGATCGTATTTACAGCTGCGCTGCAAGCAGAAGGTCATTTCTTCTTCTCTCCGCAGCAGATTGAAAAGCATCTCGTCTCCTATAATGAACAAGAAAAGGAAGAGATTGCGAATGATTTGGCGGTGGTGCGGAGCGTCTGCCGCGTTAAGGAAGCGCCTTCGAAAAAGCAGCCGTTTTATTTGGCAACTGCCGGTGGACCTGGGGCTCGAAAAAGCACGATCTTAGAACGATTTATCCAGAGGAATCCGGAATTTCAATCGGGTGTTTATCTCGATCCGGATCATCGGGGTTTAAAGTTCATGTCCCATACCTATTACAATTTGTCTTTGAATGCCCTTATGGCAGCATCTAACCCCGATTATCTCGAGGTTCGAAAAGCGGCTTATGAAAAATGGCGGGAGGCTTCCAATTATATCACTTTGGTGCTGCTCGAAGAGGCTTTGCAGAAAAAAAGCGATATTATCCATGGAACGACACTCACTGGAGATTATGTTACTGAGTTTTTAAAAAAATTGAAGGCCGCAGGATCTCATATCACGCTGGTGCTGTGTTATTGCGAAGATCAGATCCGTAAAGAAGCGATTGAATACCGAAATAACGAACAACGGTTCTATCAGTCGACGCCGGAAGAGGAGATGTCAAAAGGAAAGGCTTTTGTAGAAAAGCTGAGCGTCTATTTTGAATATGCAGATACGTTGCATCTTTACTGGAGCGATGATTTACTTGCCGAAGAGCGGAATGCGGTGATTTTTGATAAAGGCAAGATGATTATAAATGAAGGATGTGGTTGCGTCTTGGCCCGTTTCGTCACTCAATATGAAGAAGATCGAAAGGCTCTTCTGGCCGAGGGTAAAATGGTTCCAGATTGGGAGGAGCTGTTTCTTCTGTATCTAGGAAGATTTTAACTCTTTGAGGGAAAATCTTACGATTGTTAGGATGGGAATTTTTACGGAGGCTAATGTGAACTTAACTCAAGATTCACAAAAAAAACAGGTCATTGGAATTATCCTCGTGGTGGTTTTTTTATTGGTGATTTTTGTCTATGGGACAAAAGGATGCCGCGATTGTCCATCAAAATGTCAAAATACCTGTCAAACCGAAGACAGCAGCCCAATTGATGCGAAGGTTATGAACCTATCCCAATAAATTTCCTCATGATCTTTTTGCACTTTTCAGCTTCAAATCGATTAATTTAGCAAGAGCCATATTAAAAATATGACCCTTGCTAAATTAATCGATTTGAAGCTGAAAAGTGCAAAAAGATCATGAGGAAATTTATTGGGATAGGTTCATTCGAGAGCTCTCTCTTTTGACAGGAAAGGAATTAAGCTGATGATTCCTAATAGAATAAAATAAAAAGCCGGGGCTAAGTTGCTGCCGGTTAATTGAATGATAGAAAGACAAATGAATGGGGCTGGGCCTCCCATGAGCGCATTGGCAATGTTATAACTTATTCCAAGCCCCGTGTAACGGACGGGAGTGGGAAAGAGTTTAGAGATGTAGGCAGGCACCAGCGCATAATTGAGGGAGACAATCACATTCAGGGCGAGAAGAAGAACCATGGTCAATCCTAACTTGCCGATGAGCGCATAATGGAGCATAAAATACGGGAGCGAGATCATCCCGATTGAGCTGATGATTAGGAGTTTTTTTATTCCAAAGCAGTCGCCTAATTTTCCAAAAATAGGAAGACACAGGGATGAAATGGTTAACATTGCGGCATTCATCATAAGCATTTGACCAAAAGGATAGCCAAGAATCTCTGTCAGAAAGATGACGGCAAAAAAGTAAATGGCGTAAAAGCCGCCATCCGCAATCGCACAGAGACAAAAGGTATGAAACATCTGCTTGCGATAATTTTTGAAAGTCGTTGAGACAGGGTTTTTAAGAATTTCATGATGGTCGTGCACGGATTTGAAAGCTCTTGTCTCATGGAGGCGCCTTCGTAAATACCATCCAAAAATGCCGATCAATCCTCCGAGGATAAAAGAAATACGCCAGCCCCAGTGTTCAAAGGTTTCAGGTGACATCCACGACTCAAGCGCATAAATCTCAAGACTGCTGACAACAAAGCCTAATTGAGCGCCAAAAAAAGTCCAGCTGCCAAAAAATCCTTTTTGAGAGGGAGGGCTCACCTCTGTCAGATAACACATAATTCCGCCGATCTCTCCTCCAATAGGAAGGCCTTGAATGGCACGCAGGATGGATAAGAAAATGGCAGCCATCATTCCAATTTGCGCAAACGTCGGCAAAAGGCCGATCAGCATTGTTGGAATGGTCATGCAGAGGATCGAAAAAATCAAACCGATCGTGCGGCCTCTTCGGTCTCCAAGGATTCCAAAAAGCATGCTTCCGAGAGGACGCATGACGAATCCAACGGCAAAAATTAAAGCAAGCTTCAAAAGAGCGGGAAATTGTTCACTGGAAGGAAAGAAAAGGTGCGCAAAGGTGGAGGTGAGATATCCATAGAGGGCAAAATCGTACCACTCTAAGAAATTTCCAAGGGAGCAAGCGACGATGATTCTCGATATTTTCATCTAAAAAAAAGATATAACGGCAAACTCCTTTGAAGGCAATAGAGGCATGGCATAGAATGGGATCATGATCAGAGTATTAACGGAAGCAACGATCAACAAGATCGCTGCAGGTGAAGTGATTGAAAATCCGGCGTCTGTTGTTAAAGAGCTTGTTGAAAATGCAATGGACGCTGGCGCCGATTCGATTTCGATCGAGATCAAAGGCGGCGGTTTCCAATTGATCAAGATTACCGATAATGGATCTGGTATGAGCGCAGATGATGCTCTACTCTGTTTTGAGCGGCACGCCACTTCTAAAATCGTTTCTATTGAGGATCTTGCAGCGTTGACATCAATGGGATTCAGAGGAGAAGCTCTGGCTTCTATTGCTTCAATCGCCCGTGTCGATTTGATTACAGCGCTTCAAAAAGGGGCGGCAACGCATGTCGAAAATGAGGGGGGAAAGATCCGCTCATCGTCAACTGCTTCCCGAAAGCCTGGGACGACGATTGAAGTTCGCTCGCTTTTTTACAATGTTCCTGCACGGAAGAAATTTCAGAAACAACCCTCTTCCGCGGCTGTGGAAATCCATAAACTCGTTCTCTCGCTCGCGCTGGCGCATCCTGAAATCGGCTTTGAACTCATCTCCAATGACCAGAGCGTATTGAAAGTTGCTGCCGAAAGCGGCGAGGAAAAGCTCTTGCACCGCATTGAAGGTCTTTTTCAAACCAGTTTTTTAACAAAAAATCACAAAATCAGCGGATCTGAGAGAGGATATGCTTTAGAAGGCGTGATTGGCACTGCTGCTGACCATCGGATCAATCGGACTGGCCAATATCTTTTTGTGAATCGGCGTCCGATTTTTTCCCACCAAGTTTCTCGGGCAATTAAAGAAGGCTATGGCCAGCGCTTGAATGAAGACAGATATCCGATCTTCGTCATTCACTTAACAGTTCCTCCTGATTTGATCGATGTGAATGTCCACCCCCAGAAACGGGAAGTCCGCTTTCAAGAGGGAGAGTTTATTCGGCAGTTTGTCAAAGTGCATGTCCAACAAGCTTTTGGAAGAGCAGATCCTCTAGCCGAAACGGCTTTGTTTCAGCAGCCGGCTACAGAGCTTTCACATCAGCTCCAGGGGCAAATCCAGGAGCAAAACCTTTTGGGCACGCTCCCTAAAGCATGGGATGCGCCTCTGACATTCAGGGAACAGGCGCCGCAGGAGCCTATTTTAACCTCGCAAGAGCAAGTCATTGGACTCTTTGGGCATTACTTGCTTTTAGATGGTTCAACGGTAGAAGAATTTGAACCGGGTATCGTCTGGGTCGATCTAAAAAAAGTCGAGCAGCTGCTGATTCAGGATTCCCTTAATCAGCCAGAGTCGCTAGCTCAAGGTCTTTTGATTCCGCTAGCGATGGAGCTGAGTTCTGCTCAGGCGCACGCATTTCCTCTCAAAAAAGAGGAACTCTCCCGCTGTGGTTTTGCCATGGATTGGAGCGGCAAACAGTCGCTGCTCATTGAAGCGATTCCTCCGTTTCTCGATGAGACGGATGCGGTGGAAGCGATTCGTCTGTTGCTTGAATCGGAAGATGATTTTCCCAAACTTTCAGATAAAATTGCTCGTTTTGCTGTCCGAAGAAAAAAATCTTTTATGCTGCAAGAAGCTTTGGCTTTATGGAGAAAGTTCAAACGACTAAACTCTCGTGAAGCCGTAACATGGACGGGGATGAATGCCATTGAAAACTTTTTTAAATAGAGTCTCGAAACTCCAAATGCTTTTCAAAACATGGAAGGCGGATGGATGCTTGATTGAAGCTCCTCTCGATCTTTTTTATTTCACGGGACTGCAGCTCTCGCTTGGAATTTTGATTGTGCTCCCCTCCAATGTCAAACTGTTCGTTGACGGCCGTTATATCGAGTTTGCTAAAAAAAACTCTCCATTTCCGGTAGAGCATCTTTCGCATGAAGCTGTCAGCGCCTTTTTAAGGCCCGTACGGTCGCTGGTATTTGACACTGCTGCGACAACCGTGCTCCGGGATGAGCAGCTAAAAAAAATGAGCAGCGGCATTTTAAAAGGAGTTTTGCAGCCTACAAGAGAGCTCCGCCTGATTAAAGACGCTCATGAGCTCAGACTTATGAAAAAAAGTGCAGCCGTCGTATGGAGAGGGTACGAGCACATTCGCCGCAGTTTAAAAGTTGGCGTGACCGAAAAAGAAGTCGCATTTTCTTTTGAAGTTTTCTGCCGAAAACACGGGGCAGAAAAGCTCTCCTTTGATCCGATCATCGCGTTTGGAAAGAACTCTGCGTATCCGCATTACAGGGCAGGTGATGAGAAATTAAAAAAGGGCCAGATTGTGCTCATCGATATCGGTGTAGTCGTCGATCATTACCACTCCGATATGACCAGGACTGTTTTTTTTGGCAAGCCTGATCCGCGGCTCGTGCTGCTGGAGACCGTTGTGAAAAAAGCCCATGATGCCGCACTCAAATTATGCAGAGAGGGAACCAAGGTCGGAGATCTCGATAAAGCCGCACGGCAAATCATTGAACGGGCCGGACTGCAAGAACTGATCTTGCATAGTCTAGGGCACGGCATTGGCCTCGAGACGCATGAATTTCCTCGGTTGAAATTCAAAGGGGAAGATCAGAATGTTATTTTGCAGGAAGGGATGGTCATCACCATCGAACCGGGACTATATCTGCCGGGAGCTGGCGGAGTCCGCTATGAAGATACCATAGTGATTACATCCAAAGGATATATGAATTTTTATGCTTAATAAAGAGAGCATTCGGAAGAAAATTGCCGTCTTTCGCATCTTGATCTTGATGGTATTTTTCGTATTTCTTTTTCCGTTTAGCCAAACCATTTTGCAGAAGTTGGTCTATCATGCAATGAAACAATCAGCAGAAGCGGTGATTGAAAATCTTCAACTAAAAGCCGATGAAGAGGCCATGATCGCCTATTTGGGTTATCACGAATTTGGAACGTTTTTTTATATTCAACTCATTAATGAGCAATTAAAAACCAGCTATGATTCAAGACAGTTTGATTATCCATCTTCCTATACGATGGATCCGCATGAAAGAGAAGATGCCCTGGAGGCTTTTAAATCAGGCACTGTTTTTAGGCAGGCAGCAACTCCTGACTCTTGGACCTATTTTGCAAAAAGATTTTACATTCATCAGCAGCCCTATGTGTTATTGACATCATTGACTGGGATGCAAACTGCCTTATGGACGGGTTATTTTCGAGCCGCCTTGCTCATCGTCTTAGCGGTATTCATGCTTCTTTATAGTGTCATCCTATGGTGGGGTGTCTCTCGCCTGTTCCGTCCATTTTTAGAGATCATGCATGCCATCCGTCCTTATGCGATGAGTAAGACGGACGTGTTAACGCCGATTCCGATTCAAAGAGGGATGGTGGCAGAATGCAAGCATCTTGCTGTCACCATCAATTCTCTTTTAGAAAAAGTCAAAGACAGTACCCGTGGCTTTGCTGAAGAAAGGAATGAAAAAGAAGCGATTTTAGAAACGTTGATTGAAGGGGTTGTGACAATTGATGCAGCCGGAATTGTCAGGTTTGTCAATCATACCGCTGCTCATCTGTTTGGCATTCCCCGCAGGCAAATGATTGGGAAATCCTTTATGCCGCCTGAAAATCATCCGAAGATTGATTTTTTCCGAAGCTGCCAAGCTATTAGTAAATTGGCCTTCGAAAAAGGAAATGTTGTATCTGATTCGGTTTCTATTGGAGACGTTCCGAAAGTCTATCTCGATTTAATCGCTGTTCCCAAACCTCACCGTGCCGGAACAATCGTTGTTTTGCAGGACAGGTCGAGCCAGCAAAAAGTGGTTGAAATGGGCAAAGATTTCATTGCGAATGCTTCGCATGAGCTCAGGACTCCGATTACGATCATCAAAGGATTTGCCGAGACTCTGCAAGATCTTCCCTCAGTCTCTATGACGATGCTTACCGAAATTACAGAGAAAATCGTCCGGAATTGTCAACGGATGGATACATTGGTGAAAAATCTACTCACCTTGTCTGATATCGAATATGTTCCGGAATCAAAATTCTCTCCCTGTGATGTCGTCGCTCTTGCCGACAACTGCCGGCATTTGCTGCTCACGCTCTCTCCTACTACCCGTCTTGATATCGAAAAATCTCATGATCAAATGATGATTGAGGCCGACCCCGATCTGCTTGAACTGGCTCTCATGAACCTTCTTGAAAATGGAGTGAAATATTCAAATCCGCCTGCACATTTGACGATCTATCTGAAACAACAAGGAGATGAAGTGCTGTTTGCGGTCCAAGACCGGGGCATCGGCATTCCTCCGGCGGATGTCGGCCATGTTTTTGAGAGATTTTACACTGTCAACAAGGCCCATACTAGGCGTCTAGGGGGTGCAGGGCTCGGCCTTTCAATCGTCAAGACCATTATTGAAAAGCATGAGGGAACAATTTCAGTGGCTTCAGTTCTTAATCAAGGAACAACGTTTACTTTCAACATCCCCATGCACCGCAAATCACTTGTTACTGTTTAGAAGCTGTTGTCGAATTACAGCTTCTTAGACATAATCTTGTTTTGATCTTCGATACAGATTTGAGGGGGTCCTTTCTGGAGCTTCTCAAACAAAAAAAAAGTCTCAAGATGGGAGATGTCAAAATCGGAATTGGACTGTTTTAGCAAAAGATCACGCAACGCTTCTTTTGGTAATACTCTTTTATGATGATCCTCATCCCAGGCTGCTTTTTCTGCTACGAGAACCCGTTTTGTCGCCTCATCGCCTAAAACGGCCTGCAAGATGGGAGTCGTCACATAAGACCATTGAAGGGGAGCTTTTGCGGTCTTCTCGATTTTAAAATACTCTCCCAGTGCAGGATATCCGGTATTCGTTCCTTTGAGCATTTTATAATAGATTTCAGCGGGAGCATCTTTGGGAAGTTGCGTGAGATCTTCACATTTTTGCGAAATCATCGCATCGATGATTTTCTCTGCAAGTCTAGGGTCTCTAGCATTTTTGTAAAAATCGGCATCTTGATAGAGGATTTGGATGAGTTGAATGGCGCTTCTTTTAAACAACGGATATTTAGCCATATCTGTGCCATGTAGCAGGGGCCACAGATTGAACTTAGAAGAATCAAAACCCTCCCGTTGGTTTCGTTGGTCTTTATAGATGGCATTTTTGCGACTTTTTTGAGGGGTTGGAACGGAATTTTTGCATTTTTTATTCTTTATGCCTCTTTTGTAGTCTGCCTCTGCTTGCTTGGTGATCAGGCCGAGCTTGGCCCG
>DATAHB010000019.1:0-13782 GCA_036263375.1 Rhabdochlamydiaceae bacterium
TAGAGTGTGTTTACAAATTAAGGTTTCGTCGATTTTCGGGATTATTTTGGCCTATTTTCGATTGAAAGGAAGGGGTCAATACACGTAGTTGATATTGATCCCTTCGTTTCAATCGAAAAGTAGGCTCAAAAGAACCCAAAAATCAACAGAAACCTAAATTGTAAACACACTCTTATGCCTGAAGATCCCAAAACACCTCCCACTGCGCATGACCGACGTTTGCTTGTCTATGTGGCTCTGTTTTTGTTGTTTCTTTTTTCGTTGATTATCATTCAATTTTATAAAATTCAAATTATCGACGGTGATAAATGGCGAAGAGCGGCTAACCGGCAGCATAAACTCTCCGTGATCGAGCCGTACTGTCGTGGAGTGTTCTATTCCAATACCTCGATCAAAAAAGGGCATCCGGAAAAAGCTCAAGCTTTTGTGATCGATGTCCCGAAATTTCATCTCTACGCCGATCCAGAAATGATCCCTGAAACATGCCGTAAAGACATTGTCAAAAGATTGAAGCTGACGCTCGATCTTTCCGATTTAGACACACAAAAAATCGCCGTGCAGCTCGCAAAAAAAAGCCGCAGCCGGAAACTCGTTTTGTGGCTCTCCAGGGAGATGCACGACAATATCGCCAAATGGTGGCAGCCCTATGCTAAGTCCCACAAAATCCCACGCAATGCGCTTTTCTTCGTGAGCGACTACAAACGATCGTACCCGTTTGGAAAACTGCTTGGACAGCTTCTCCATACCGTCCGCTCAGAGCGAGATCAAGCCGTGCATCAATGCATCCCTACCGGAGGTTTAGAACTCTCTCTTAATAAATATCTCAAAGGAGAAGATGGCAGGCGTGTGATTTTGCGATCTCCGCGACAGCCTTTAGAGACAGGAACGGTGGTCAAGCAGCCGCAGCACGGATCTGACGTCTACCTGACGATCAACCATCACTTGCAAGCGATCGCAGAAGAGGAGATTGCAGTAGCCGTCAAGACCGCAAATTCCACCAGCGGCTGGGCTGTGATGATGGATCCCAACACAGGAGAAATTTTAGCTTGGGCCCAATATCCGTTTTTTGAGCCGGCCCGCTACAAAGACTATTTCAACGATCCGAAAAAAGAAGAGCATACCAAGGTCAAAGCCATTACCGATCCGTATGAGCCGGGATCGACTTTTAAAGATCTAACGATCGCGATCTGTTTAAGGGCCAACACCGAATTAAAAAAACAAGGCAATGCCCCACTTTTTTCCCTGGATGAAAAAATCGCTACAAAAGCCCGCTTTTTTCCCGGACGAAACAAACCGCTGAAAGATATCCATCATTATAGCTACCTCAACATGTACATGGGGATGCAAAAATCGTCCAACGTCTACATGGCGACGATGATCCAGCGCGTTATCGAACGGATGGGAGAAGAGTGGTATCGAAAAGCCTTAGAAGATTTCGGGATTGGGACAAAGACTGGCATTGAACTGACTGCTGAAAGCGCTGGGATGCTCCCACGCATTGGAAAGACATACCCCAATGGCGCACTCGAATGGTCGAAAGCAACGCCTTGGTCACTCGCGATGGGGCACAACGTCTTGGTCAATAGCCTGCAGATGCTCCGTGTCTATGGGATTTTTGCCAACGGCGGATACGATGTCAAGCCGACTCTCATTCGCAAGATCGTCAAAAAAGACGGCACTGTGATTATGGAGAATAAGCCGGTGCCTTCACGTCGGATCTTAGATGCCGAGGATGTCAAGACAATCAACAAGGCGATGCGTTTTGTCACCCTTCCCGGAGGCACTGCCCGCAAAGGAAATATTCCGGGCTATACCGAAGTCGGAAAAACCGGGACAACTGAAAAAGTCATCAACGGGGTCTATTCAAAAAAAGATCACATCTCGACGTTCATCGGATTTGCTCCTGCTGACAATCCTCGGATTGTTCTCCTCATTGCCATTGATAATCCCGAGCACAAATATACCCCCGGAGTCGGCCGAAACCAAATGGGCGGAACTTGTGCAGCGCCTGCCTTTAGCAGGATTGGGCTACGCACTCTCAAATATCTCGGGGTTCCCGAAGACGATCCTAAAAATGATGCCTGGAACAAAGAAGCCAAAGAGTTGAAAGATTTATTTGACAAATGGAATCATGGATGAAACTAAAACAGCTGTTCAAAGACATCAATGTGATGTGGAAGGGGAGCAAAGAGATCGATGTTTCCTCTATCACAGCGAATTCCAAAGGCGCACAGCCGGGATCGCTCTTCATTGTTCGGCGCGGAAAAACTGGCGACGGTCATCATTTCATTGCTGAGGCGGTTTCTGCCGGTGCATCCGCTGTTCTCACTGATACGTACGATCCTTTTTTAACAGCGGTGCAAATCATCCATCCGAATGTGAACAGTCTTGAAGCAGAATTGGCAAAACGGTTCTATCATGATCCTGCGCAAAAGCTCTCGATTTTTGGGGTCACAGGAACCAGCGGAAAAACGACGACGACATTTCTGGTGAAGTATCTCCTTGAAGAGAGGTTGCCCTGCGGACTCATCGGAACGGTGAGCTGGATGACCGGTAAAAAAGTTTTGCCGGCCACTCACACAACGCCGGACATATTGACGCTTATGCAGCTTTTTCATGAGATGAACGAAGACGGCTGCAAATCGGTGGCAATGGAAGTCTCTTCGCACGCGATTGATCAAGGCAGAGTCAAAGGACTCAAGTTTGCTGCTGCCGTCTACACCAATCTCTCTCAAGATCATCTCGATTATCACAATACCATGGAAGAGTATGCAGAAGTGAAATCACGGCTCTTTGCCCATGCGGAGATTTCCATGATCAATGGAGACGATCCTTGGGCAGCAAGGATGATGCAGGGTGCTAAAAAAATCGTGCGGTACGGCCTCAATCCTGAATTCGAGCTCTATGCTTCTCATCTGCAGCTTTCTTCCCAAGGGATGACCTTTGATGTCCATTGGAACAATGAAACTGTGGCTTTTAAAACGATTTTAATCGGCCGTTTTAATGTCTATAATATCCTCGCTGCCGCAGCGGTTGCATTATCACAGGGTATCCCGCTGCAGAAAATTGGGTGCAAGCTAGAGAGTTTTTCCGGTGTGCCCGGGCGATTAGAGCGGGTTGTCAATCCCAAGAACCTCCAAGTCTTTGTCGATTATTCCCACAAGCCCGATGCGCTCAAGAACGTTCTCCAAACGTTGACCGAGCTAAAAAAAGGACGGCTTATCACAGTATTTGGTTGCGGAGGCAGTCGCGATGTACAAAAACGGCCTCAGATGGCAGCCATTTCAGAGAGTTTTTCAGATCTGACGATTGTCACAAACGACAATCCCCGTAGTGAAGATCCTGTAGAGATTGCCAAGGAGGTGATCAGCGGGTTTCAAAAAAAAGCGTATTTTGTTGAGCTTGATCGGAAGAAAGCGATTCACCAAGCGCTAGAACTTGCTACTCCAGACGATATTATTTTAATCGCCGGAAAAGGGCATGAGACCTATCAGATTTTTGCCCATCAAACGATCACATTCGATGATAGGGAAGTGGTGAAGGACGCTTGCAGAGGGTAAGGACCTATGATAAACTCCACTGTCATGCGCAAATTTTTATTACTCGCATGTTTTCTATTTGTTCCGCTTTTTGGCAACGATCCCAGCTACGCCTATAAACCGCTGCGCACGTATAAAATCTCTGTTCCCCAGCATGCCAAGCCGCTCATTATTTTAGACGCTGGCCATGGCGGGACGGACGAAGGAGCCAAGATCCATTATTTTATGGAGAAGAAGCTCACCTTGATGACAACGCTTCTGCTCCGAAAATATCTCAATGAAATGGGCTACCGGGTGATCATGACCCGCAGCAAAGATGTTTTCATTCCGCTCCATCGGAGGGTTTCAATTGCCAATAAAACAAAAGCCGTGCTTTTTGTGAGCATGCATTATAATTCATCGCCTTCTCCCGATGCACATGGAATAGAAATTTTCTATCATTCAGGAGCCGATCGCAAGCGGGCCCAGCAGTCTAAGGAAGTCGGGAACCTCGTTTTAAAAGAACTAGTCACGCAGACGCGCGCCCTTTCTCGAGGGGTCAAAAACGGCAATTTCCACGTCATCCGCGAGACGACAATGCCGGCAATTCTCATCGAAGGAGGTTTCATGACCAATATCGTCGAACGGAGCAACCTTCGCGATAAAAAGTACCTCGAGCAAATTGCCAAGGGCGTTGCCCTTGGCATCGATAAATATTTAAAAAGTTAGAGCACCTATTTATGATGCTCATCATGCTTGGTCTTAGAGGCGATTTTTTTGCCGACATGTTCGGCTGCATCTTCGACTTTTTCTTTCGTATCGGCAAAAGTCTCTTTGACGCTATTTTCTACGTCTTCATAAAACTCTCCCACATGATGAAGGATCTGTTTCCCTTTCTTCGTTGTAAACAGCAAGGAAACCAATGTCGCTACAGTCCCTCCGACTACGGCTCCCCAAAAGAACTCTTTTTTGTTTGTGTAGTACATAAATTACCCCTTAGTAAATTTTTTCCATAGTGACATGCCGGTATCAATCCAATCGGATAGACTATTGATAATATCGGGGCCTTTAGGCATTTTATCCTCGATCTTTTCAAGGACATCAGACGCAGTATCCAGATTGCAATTTTCCAGCATCTCGCCTACATCTGAAATGGTTTTTCCGATTTTCTTCAGCACAGGAGTTTTGCGGTTTCTTCCTGCCTGAATACAGTACAGAGCGCCTGCTCCGACAATTCCGCCTACGATGAGACCCAAAATCAGTTTTTTTGATGTTTCATTTTTGTTTTCCATACCGATTTATTAACTCCTTTGTGGCTTTGAATAACACGGCGCTTGACGCAATCCACTTCATGATCTGAGGAAATGCGCCTTGCTTAGAAGAGGATTCTTCAAGAGAAGAATCTACCTTGTCATTGATGTTACTCAATGGTTTAAAAAGAAAATTTAATGAATGGGATTTATTATTAATATCCGTCGATAAATCGCTCAGTTGGTTAATCAACTGACTTGTCTCTTGTGAAATCATGCTAAGATCGGTCTGCACGAATTTATTCAAGCTATTTAACAAGCGCGATGTCTCTATAAAGACAGTCTGCAGATCGGTTTGCAGATACTGCATCGACTGCCGCAATTGTAAAAAGATCCTAATCAGCAACGCTGCTGATATGGCCATCGTTATTACGATGAGAATCAAGCATATATTTGCTATCATCATGCGTCCCCTCCTTTTTTAAATTTTTATTTTCTTATCAGCACCTGCCTTACGTATTGATTCGATTGTTAAGCACACGTCTCTAATGGTATGTCCGAACAATGATTTTTGGCTAGTACATCGTTTCGCGGAGATTGTTGCCATCGAGGGGCTCGCCTGGTATAGTTTGTCCACGGCGCGAATTGAACGCGCGACCTGCCGCTTAGGAGGCGACCGCTCTATCCACTGAGCTACGAGGACATAAGCGACATTTTACCGTAAGAAGAGGAATCAATGGAAGCAGATATCGGACTGATTGGATTGGCTGTCATGGGGCAGAATCTCGTGATGAATATGAACGACCATGGCTTTAAGGTTGCCGTGTTCAACAGGACGGTCTCTAAAGTCGATGCGTTTTTGCAAGGAGCTGCAAAAGGCTCAAAAGTGGTAGGCGCGCACTCGCTTAAAGAATTCTTGGCCCAGCTCAAACGTCCCCGTAAAGTCATGCTCATGGTCAAAGCCGGAGCTCCTGTCGATGAGCTCATTGAAGAATGCCTTCCGTTTTTGGAGAAAGGAGATATTTTAATTGATGGCGGCAATAGCCACTATGTCGATACCGATAGGAGGGAAAAGGAGCTAAGCAAGAGAGGCATCTTGTTTATAGGAGCGGGAATCTCCGGTGGCGAAGAAGGAGCAAGGCATGGACCTTCTATTATGCCCGGGGGAAGCAAAGACGCCTGGCCGTTTGTGAAGCCGATTTTCCAAGCGATTGCTGCTAAGGCCGATGACGGCAGCCCGTGCTGTGAGTGGGTCGGAGACGGGGGAGCTGGACATTATGTGAAAATGATCCATAACGGCATTGAATATGGGGATATGCAGCTGATCAGCGAAATCTATCAGATTTTAAGAGACCTAGTGGGCTGTTCTTCAAAGCAGCTACAGGAAACTTTTACTGAGTGGAACAAAGGCGAGCTGAGTAGCTACTTGATCGAGATTACGGCCCATATTTTTGGATTTAGAGATACTGATGGGAACTTATTGCTCGATAAAATTCTCGATGTGGCAGGACAAAAAGGAACAGGAAAATGGACAGGCATCAGTGCGCTCGACTTAGGAATTCCTGTCACGCTGATCGCCGAAGCTGTCTTTGCCAGATGCCTCTCTTCGTTAAAAGATGAAAGGATCCAAGCTTCAGTCCTCTATGGCGCTCCCAAAAACCCTCTAAAAGTCAATGTCGATTTTTTTGTCGATAAGGTCAGAGACGCTTTATATGCAGCCAAGATCGTCAGCTATGCCCAAGGCTTTATGTTGATGCGTGCGGCAGCAGTGGAGATGAAATGGAACCTGAATTTTGGAAACATTGCGCTTCTATGGCGAGGTGGATGCATTATTCGGAGCCGGTTCTTAGGAGATATCCAGAAAGCGTATTCAGAAAATCCCAACCTCCCCACACTATTGCTGGCGCCGTTTTTCCACAAAGAGGTTAGCAGGTGTTCGGAAGGATGGAGAAATGTGGTTGCAGCGGCAGTCCAATCGGGAATTCCAGTGCCGACGCTCGCTGCGGGAATTACGTTCTTAGATGGATATACCTGTGCACGGCTGCCTGCAAATTTATTGCAGGCGCAAAGGGATTTCTTCGGCGCGCATACGTATGAAAGGGTCGATCAGCCGCGTGGTCAGTTCTTCCACACAGAGTGGCTGTCTTAGTTTTTCTTCTTGCGAAAGAAGAACATCATGCCGGCGCCGACGACTAAAGCTGCAATTCCGCCGAATTGGCATCGATTGGCGACTGCGGTGTAATACTCGATCGTATTTTTACCTTCATCGATCTGTTTTTGAGCGCCGGATGTCAGTCCTTGCCCCATGCCTTTCGTAGCAGGAGTGGTGTTGAAAAGGCTGTTCACCTGATTGACTTTTCTTTGGCCACTCAAGATCTGCAGATTCCCTTCTTCCACTTGGACATTGATATAATGGGCCATGTAAAGAAGGCCAAGGCCGCCAACAAAAAGAATTCCACCTAAAATTTGTTTCCCGTTCATTATAAACCTCGCTGTTATCCATTAATTCTCAAAAAAAGTCAAAAATGTAAAGGCTAATTCGAAGTTTTAATGCCGATGGTAATGTGAAAATCGTGTTTTTTTTGAGGCAGGTGGTATTTTTCTCGGAGGAGATCCAGCGCTGGTGCTTCTACTGTGATGAGAAAAGCAAACTCGCCGGGTTTCCAAGCTTCAGGATGGATAATTTGACATTCTTTAGGCTCGAATTGGATGGCTTTCCCGCACTCTTTGATTTCCCCAACTGCATAATAGAGAATTTCATTCATAGGCATCACGGTGATATGTGCTCCATGCTTTCCTTTTCCAAAATAGGGAGGGGCCTCAAATCCTTCATCTTGGATGAATTGGATAAGTTTATGGATGTAGTTGTTATTGATATTGACATAGACCAGCCCTTGAGCATCTTTCCGTAGTATCCCGCGCAGGGGAAGCTTTTTAAAAATGAATTTCAACAGTTTCTTGGCTTTATTAGATTCAATGGTGGGCTTTGGGGAGTGAAAAAAGGTAAGCAAGCTTGAGATCACGGTGATGGTGATGAAGGCGTTCATAATTCACCTCCTTTTTCATGTACTTTAAGTATTTGCCTGTCTCTATTTTTGTGCAATGACCTCTTGACGAATATTGCTGTAACGTTATATCATTACAGTTATGAAAAAAGACTGGAAAAAATTTCTTGCCATTTGCTGTAAGCTTAAGTCGGAGAAGGAGTTAGAAGCATTATTCGATCTGTTTTTCACTTTAGAAGAAAAAGAGGCCTTAGGATCCCGTTATGTGGTGGTCCAGGCTCTTTTAGAAGGAAAGTTGACCCAAAGGGAAATTGCTGAAAATTGCCAAGTCAGTATTTCGCAAATTACCCGCGGGTCGAATGCACTGAAGATCGCAGATCCTAAGCTGAAAAGGTTTTTAGAAGGGTGTATATGAATTCTTTTTTTAATTTTGTTGCTCGTTGGCGTCGCTAAGGCGAATCTTGCTTAATTAAATTTAACAAAATTTTGGAGGGATTTTATGAGGTACTACATTCTTGTTTTTGTTCTCATTTGCCTTGTTACAGTTGGTTTTTTCAAGTTTAAAGGAGAAGGATACAAAATTGCTATTCTGACTCCAACCACGCACCCAAGTTTAGAAAAAATTGAAAAAGGGTTTGTCGACACCTTAGAAAAAAGCTGCCGGCAGAAGTTCACAGTTAAAACGTATAATGCTCTGGGCAATAAGAGCTTGATGCGCAGCGAAGCGGAAGAGATTGCGCTGGGTGAATATGATCTAGTCTTTGCAATTGGGGCGCAATCGGCTCGCACGATGAAAGAGGTGTTTGAGAAAAAAGAGATGTCGACGCCGATTGTCTTCTCCGCAGTTTCATTTCCGGTTGAAATGGATTTGGTTGCATCCGAAGCCTCTTCAGGAAATCAGCTGACAGGGGTGAAAGAATCAACTGATTTTGCCAAAGAGCTGGAGATTTTGAGAAATAAAGCCAAATCAGTGCTCCTTGTCTACGATCCGTCTTCCCCGAGCCTGACTGCTAATAAAGAAGAAATTGAGACAATCTTACGAGAGATGGGGATTAGTCTCAAAACGGTCGAAATTTTTAAATCGAATGAAATTCTTTTAAAAACGGCGCCGTTGATTGAAGAGGCGGATGCTCTATTGGTCATCAAAGACAATACCGTGGTCTCCGGGATCGATGTCTTAGTCAAGCTCTGCAACCAAAACAATAAGTTACTAATTGCAAGCGAACTTGATTCAGCAGATCGAGGAGTTCCGTATGCGTATGGAGTCAGCGAGCTCATTTATGGTGAAGAAGCGGCGAAAAAAGCGCTTTTGATTTTAGATGACTACAAACTTCCTCGCGATATCCCGATCACAACTCCGCCACCCGAGGCGTTTGTTTATAAAGTCAACAAGCAGCGGTTGAAAGAGATCGGCTATGATTGAATCAATCTTCCATCAAAGTCTTCTGTTTTTTCCTCTGATTTTGGGAGCGTATCTTTCAATATCGCTCATGAAAGTGCCCGATTTGAGTTTGGAAAGCGCTTATCTGTTTGGCGCAGTGATGGGAGGTTTGACAGCAGGAGAAGGAGTCATTTCCTATTTTGTCGCGATGGGAGGGGGTGCGGTTGTTGGAGCATTGACGGGAGTGCTCAGTCAATATTGCAAGCTCCCTTTTCTTTTAGCGGCGATTGTCGTAGGTGGGCTTTGCCATGGAATTGTTCAAATGGCGCTGAAAGGAGCTCTCTTGAGTATTAAGCCTGCATTTGAAGCAGAATGGACAGCCCTCGCTGCAGTAACGGCAGTATTGATCGGATTGGCTTTTCTCATTTTGCGGAGCCAGATCGGCTATGCTTTTGCAATCTATGGGAATAATCCGCTTTTTTTCAAAAGGCATCAGATTTCCACCACCTATGTGGTAATTCTAGGGACGGCTTTAGCGGGGGCAGCGGCTGGCCTCTCCGGATATTTATTTGCAGTTGCCAATGGTTTTGTCGATGTCACGATGAACTATGGCATCGTCTTGCTGGGGATCACGGCGCTGATGCTCGGAAAAATTTTTGTCGATAAACAGCAGCCGAATCTGGCAGCGCCTCTGTTAGGAATCGTTGTATTCTTTATCTTGCAGCATTTTTTGATCAAATGCGGTCTTTCTCTCAGATATTTTAATGCATTTCAGGCGCTCATGATTTTAGCGATCTGGATGTTTTCTCAGAAAACAAAGGCCCGATTAGCCACCGATCACCTTGGAGTGTAGGATGAAAATTAAGAATTTTTCACTTAAATTTGGCCGGAAGCTTTTCTTTCAAAACCTTGCTTTTGAGTTAGAAAAAGGAAGGCTGCATACGCTTGCAGGAAAAAATGGCTCGGGGAAGTCGACGCTGCTTGCAGCCTTGCGGGGAGACCTGTTAGCCGTGACAGGCAGTGTGGAGATCGGAGGAATGGTTTATCCGATTTCCGGAGTGCTTAGGAACAAAATTGCGCTGATTTCTCAACGATTCGATGAAATGATTGCCGATCAGTTCAGTTTTTTAGAGAATTTGGAGTTTGCGAAATTAAACAGCCGTCCTTCTTTATGGAAAGGGTTCCAAAAAGAAGTTTTTCTTCCGCCATTCATTGAGAGATTCGGGATCGATTATCATAAGCCTGTCCGTCTGCTTTCAGGAGGTCAAAGACAAGTTTTAGCTCTTTTAATGGCGCTCCAAAAGCAGCCTTCGATTCTTTTTTTAGATGAACCGACAGCAACGCTCGATGCTGTCAATGCACAAATGGTGTTTCAGTTTGTACGTCAGCTTATTGAAGAATGTCAGCTGACAGCGCTTGTGATTTGCCACGATGAAGAACTTGCCGCTTCTTATCGAAGCGGCAGCTGTTTTCAAATCGGCATTGAACAGTCAGGGCTTCGCTATTTGACTTCTTCTTGAATTGTATTGCAATAGAGATGATGAATCTGCATGAGCTTTTCATCGCATCCCGATTCTGCTGCTTTTTTTCTGTATTCTTCGATCACTGCTCGCCCGTCCAGGTCTTTGATATCATCTAGAGTAGAGGTATGCTCAAAAGGGTTAAGTTGAGCAGAATACCGCAAGATCAGTTCGATGAAACCGATCTCTTGGATCTTCTCAATAACAGCTTTTTCTGAAGGGACAACTGCTTGAAAAATAGTTACAAAAGCTGTTTTTTCAAGCTGGGGCGCCTTTTCAAATACGAAATCTGTTTTTTGTGGCATGAAAAAAAACAATTGAGAGGGGCCCTCCGGAACAATTGTTTTAATGGTCAGAAGCCGACTTTTCTCTAATAGGTGCATCATCGCCAACTTTACGGTAAAAAACTGGCATCCAAACGTGCGGGGAGCAAAGCCTCCATAGGTAGCGACGACCACGTGATCTAGCATTCTTTGATACGGCGGCGCTACCTGCATGCGACGGCCGTATTCTTGCAGACGTTCCATGGTTTCTTTAGACATTTTTGTGCAGGCGTACCGGGTGATTTTATCCAAAACCATTCCCGAAAGTTCTTTAGACAGAGTGGCCAGCTGTTTATGATCTGTCTTGGCTAAGACGATTCCGCTCGGTTCAATCGATTTCACTGCTCTGGTGATTTTGAGTAGTCTACAGCTGATCAAATAGCTTACATCAGATGAGATCTCAAGATTGACCATCTCAGCTTGTGTATTCTTTATTAGCGCTTGCAGCTCGGTGCAAACATCCGGCTTATCAAAAAGATCCGACAGGATCATCACTCTTGCATGACATAGCCGATCGCCGGGAAATGCATCGAATCCCTTAAGGAGTCTGTCCTGCATAGTTCGGTTTGTGTCTTCGATGAGATTGGCGACAAATGTTGCCGCCCCCATTAGGGTTTTTTTGTCGGTTGCTGTTCGTTGAATGAGCTCAGCGGGCAGGATTGCATTGAAAGCTCTAATTTTGACTTTTGTACACATAATTCTATCTCCAAAAAATCATTCATTAATTTGTATGCGCAGATAACACTGCGGAAGATGGGTTTTTAAACGCCCACAGAAAAAATCAAAGGTTAAAAATTATTTGAATAGGCTTAACGCCAAGATTGAGAAGACAGAAAAGAGAAGACAGTTAAAGACATAATGTTTCTCATAGGGGAATTTTACGCTTCTATTGACTTTTTTTTCTAGAGTTTCTTTGTCGGAATTAGTAAATTAAGCTCCGTTAACAGTCTCTAATGGAGAGGATCTATGAAAAAAGGATTAGTGCGATTGCTCATGCTCATGGTGGGCTGTTTTTGTGTTCAAAATTTACATGCAGAGGGAGAGATGAAACGACCAGTGGTGGTTTTTGAAACGACGAAAGGAAATTTTGAGGTGACATTATTTCCAGATGTTGCCCCAAAAACCGTTGAAAACTTTTTGGGATTGGCTGCGAAGCAATATTACAATGGGCAAATTTTTCACCGGGTCATTAAAAGCTTTATGATCCAAGGGGGAGATCCGACAGGAACTGGAAGAGGAGGGGAATCGATCTGGGGAGGAAAATTTGATGATGAGTGCGTCCCTACAGTTAAATACGATAAGCCTGGACTTTTAGGCATGGCCAATGCTGGCAAAATAAATGGGAAAGGAACTAATGGAAGCCAGTTTTTTATCACAACTGTTCCGACGCCGCATCTGAATGGCAAACATACGATTTTTGGTGAAGTGACCAAAGGTTATGAGGTGGTACAGGCTCTTGAGTCTGTGAAAACAGGTTCTCAAGATCGTCCAATAGATCTGATCAAAATTATCAAGATTTATCCAAAAGCAGAATGATTCTCAGTCACCAGCTTTCAAGACTTCCATAAAGGCGGATTGAGGGATGGTGACTTTGCCAATTTCCTTCATTCGCTTTTTGCCCTCTTTTTGTTTCTCCCATAATTTCCGTTTACGGGTGATGTCGCCGCCGTAGCATTTGGCGGTGACGTTTTTGGTGATGGCGCGGATGGTTTCGCGGGCAATGACTTTTCCTCCAATGGCAGCTTGGACGGGGACTTTAAATTGCTGCATCGGGATGACTTCGACGAGTTTTTTACAGATGGCGCGGCCTCTGCCTTCGGCTTTGGAGCGATGGACGAGGCAGGAGAAGGCATCGATCGGTTCTTCATTGACGCGGATCTCGAGTTTGATGATGTCATTTTCTTGGTAGCAGTCGAACTCATAATCAAACGAGCCATAGCCGCGGGTGATCGATTTGAGCTTGTCATTGAAGTCGGTGATGATTTCGTTGAGCGGCATGCGATAGGTAAGAAGAAGCCGTTTGTCCATCGTTTCGGTTTTTTCTAATGTGCCGCGCTTTTCCATGCCAAGGCCCATGATTGCTCCCAAATATTCAGCAGGGGCCATGATGTGGCATTTGACCCAAGGTTCTTCAACGCATTGGATATGGGCTGGATCGGGATAGTGGGCAACGTTATCGATCTCGAGATGGGTGCCATTCATGAGGGTGAACTTATAAATGACACTTGGGGCTGTCGTGATGATGTCGAGGTTGAAATGTCGCTGCAACCGCTCGAAGACAATTTCAAGATGGAGGAGTCCAAGGAATCCGCAGCGGAATCCAAAGCCAAGCGCCATGCTGCTTTCTTGTTCGACATGGAGTGCGGAATCATTGAGCTGCAGTTTATAGAGCGCATCACGCAGTGTTTCAAAGTCGCTCGAGTCGACAGGATAAATTCCGGCGTAAACAACGGGAGTGATCACGCGGAAGCCGGGGAGAGGCTCAAGAGCGGGATTGCGGGTCGAAGTGAGCGTATCGCCGATTTTGACATCGGAGGTGTTTTTGATATTGGCGATCAAATAGCCGACTTCTCCGGGGCGGAGCTCTTCAACTGGAATGGAAGCCGGCGTGAAAATTCCGACTTCAAGAACCTCGAAGGTTTTCCCGGAGAACATCATATTGACCATCGATTTTTTCGAGACGGTGCCGCTGATGACGCGGATATAGACCATAACGCCGCGGTAAGTATCGTAGTGGGAATCAAAGATGAGCGCACGCAGGATATCGTCTTCAGGAGGTTTTGGA
>DATAHB010000020.1:0-24022 GCA_036263375.1 Rhabdochlamydiaceae bacterium
ATAAGCCCGACATCATGGGGAACAAGAGGAATTCGGCTCGGCGTCAGAGCCATCGTCAAAAAAGATTTGTCAAAGAGATTTTTCAAGCCGGTCTCTTCAAAAACTTCCCTTTCTAGGGCCATTTCCAATGACTCGCCTCGATGAATTCGCCCACCTGGCAAATCCCACACGACTCGTCCCGCATCTTGAGGCCGTTTTGGCCTCTTGCGGAGTACAAGGAGTTGGTTGTCTGTGTTTTGGATCAGCGCCTTAACGCCGAGATGGAAGGAGTCTTCGCTCATTATTCTACGCCTCTAAAGTTCCTGAGAGTGGAAGAGATCGTAATGGCGGACGAGCTCGTCGGCTTTCGGATCGTTCATTCTGCGAAGGTCCTCATAGACTTTGAGGCCGTGGGCCATGAAGCCGAGTTGAAAATACAAAATCCCTAACTGCAAACGGGCTTCTCTTTCATGGGGAGAGTGCTGGATTAAGGCTTCGTAGGTCTTTCGCTCATCTTCTTTTTGATCGAGATCGTGGTAGACTGCTGCGAGCTGTGCAAGGGCCCACGTATCATGCGGAATATAGTGGGTGACAATTTTGAGCTCTTCTAAGGCGCACTGGGCTGCTTTTTGAAATTTCATCACCATTTCTTGTGACGCATACTCTTTTGCAACGAAGAAATATGTCGGTTTGCCCTGGTGGGCAGGATTTTGATAAATTTTATAGAGAGCCATGTAGCTGCTTGCAATGGCTCGATGAAGATCTAAATCGGTCGGATGGGTTTTGACCCAATCTAATTGAGTGCGTAGACAGTACGTGTGGAGAAGCTCTTTCATAAGATGGACATCTCTAAAGTGGCACCAGACACTGAACTTCTGAGCTAAGGGCGCAAGCGTCTCGAGTACTTTCGGAATCCGGTAAAACTGATATTCTTGCCCTTCTAAACAATGAATCAGCTGATAGATCGCCTGTAAAAATCCTCGCCGTGATTCAGCGAGATCAGATGTCATCGTGAAAAGCTGCTGGCAGTTTTGGACAAACGTATCTCGGAGAATCAAAAATTGTTCCGGCTTCTTTGTTTGAAAATAAAATTTTAGGACAAAGTAGGAAAAGGCTGTCAAAAATGTCGCTGCAACGAGTGTTGCGAGAAGAAAGCTTTTGGCTAAAAATGGCAGGAACAGCAGCAGAGCAATGAGCTCAGAGATAAAAAATGAGAAAAATAGGATATGAAAAAACGCATACCGCCGGGTCAAATACTGAAACTGGCTAACTGTTTGTTCAATCTGTTTTGCGACTCCTTCGTGCGAGGCGCCGCTGATTTTTTGCTTAGCTTGAGAATAGACAGCCATAACTTTGAGGGCCTCGAATGAATGGTCTTGACGGAATCATGTCTTGATGGAAAGAAAAAGTCAATAAAGCAGGTGTGACTTGGGTGTCACACCTGCGGAAAGCACATTAGGCTTTGATTGTGTAAATTAAATGATAGGGTTTGGTTGTAGCCGGATTGGTTAATACGACAGACTTTAAAGCCGTCTCTACAGAAGGGAGATCATGTGTCTGCCAGCCGTGGGTCTTCAGCTCGGTAACTTGGGTATCATCGAGTCTTGCGCCCATGAGAATGAGTTTGGTAGGGTTCAGAGTAAGGATGTCTGTGATCTCTGTAATATCAAAGTTGTTTCCATAAATGACTACAGAGTCTATTTCAGGATAAGTGGGTTTTTCATGTCGACCCTTAGCAGGAATAGGGTATTTTTCTAATACAGCTTTGAATTCTCGATTCAGTGCATCCATTGATGTAATCGGCGTGTCTTTGCTGCCGATAGAAATTTGAATGGAATTGGCTTTTTTTGTTGGGTAGAAGAGTTTGTAAACGCGACCAATCACTGGAATGTTCGCAAATGGACTGACACGTCCTTTATCTAGAGCCGGTGTAGTGGGTGCAGTTGCAGTTTTTCCTCGAGCGCGAGCAAATAAAACTGTGCAAATCATGACCGCTGTAATGGATGTGATTCCTAAAATCACAGTCGTTGGTACTGAAGAATTGATGCGTAATGCCATAGTGCCTCCAAGTTTTCGAACGAGGATAGGCTAATGGTTAATTAGAAACAATTATTTATTGCCAGTTTGGATCATGTAATTGATGATTTTTTGAGAGACTCCCGATTTTTTCAGATCGACGATATCGGCCGAGCTTAAGTAGAAAACAGGTGCGATTTTTAAATCACACCGGCAGAAGGCAAATTAGGGTTTGACTATGTAAATCACAGGATTAGCCTGGGCTTTAGCCGGGTTGAATGTTACGACATCCTTTAAGGCCTCCTCTACAGTACTGACTTCGCATGTCTTATAGCCTTGGGTCTTCAGCTCAGTTAAAAGAGGCTTATGTAGGGTTGCATCATCAACAATACGAGCACCCGAAAGAATGAGTTTCGTAGGGTGCAGAGTAGAGATGGCCGTGCTATGTGTAATATCAAGATTGTCGCCATAGATGACCGCAGAGCTGAACATTGGAATAGAGCCGCTGGCGTGTTTTTGTAATTCCAATATGAAGGCTTGGTTCAGTTCGTCCATACTTGTAATCGGACTCTTTTTGCTGCCAATAGAAATTTGAATGGGGACGGCTTTTTTTGTTGGGCAGAAGTAATTGTAAACGTGGCCAATCACTGGAACACTCGCCCATGGACTCACACGTCCTTGATTTAGAGCTGGTGCTGTGGGCGTCGCTGCAATTTTTCCTCGAGTGCGAGCAAAAAGAAATGCGCAAATTGCAAGTACTGAAACGGTTGTTACTCCTACATAGATGTTCGTTGGTGATAGTGAGGAATCAATACGAAATGCCATAGTGCCTCCAAGTTTTCGAACGAGGATAAGGCTAATAGTTAATTAGAAACAATTATTTATTGCCGGTTTGGATCATGTAATTGATGATTTTTTGAGAGACGCCCGATTTTTTCAGATCGACGATATCGGCTGAGCTTAAATAAAAAGTGCTTTTGGTCTCATGGATTTCGGTCATGATAGTGTCATCGCTGAGGCCTGCGCGGGACATTTTTTTGATGTCGTCGGTCGAAAGTGGCTCATTGTTGTCGATCTTTTTAAGTGTTCGGGGGCTTTGCTTTTTTAGAGAACTGCGGTCGGAGGTGTCTAGGGTGGCTAAAAGTGGGGTCGTACTGGCTAAACAGAATAAAACGTAGTATCTAAGAGCGTTTTGCATCTACCTCTTTCTACAAAAAAAGAACTCAATCAGCAAGAATTTTTTACCGTCTGGCAAGCTCTTTGGGTGCAGGAGCGGGTTCTTCTTTAAAACGGTAGCCGACGCCGCGGACGGTCTCAATCCAATCAAAACTGGGCCCGAGTTTTTTGCGGAGGGAAGCAATATGGACATCGATGTTCCGATCGACGATGAAGGCATCATCATTGTGGATATCATCTAAGAGTTGATTGCGTGTGAGGACTTTGCCGCGGTTGGTGAGCAGCCGCTTCAGAATACCGAATTCAGAAAGCGTGATAGCGATGATTTTGTCCAACTTGCGTAAGAGATATCTGTCGACTTCGAGGGTAAAATCTCCAAAGGAGAGGATTTTTGGTGTTTTTTCGGCTTCTTTTCCGCGGCGGAGGACAGCCTTGATACGGGAGAAAAGCACTTTGGGAGAAAACGGTTTGGCGACATAGTCATCGGCTCCGAGCTCGAGTCCCAAGATGATATCGAGCTCTTCCCCTTTTGCTGAAAGGACAATTACTGGGATGTTTTTAAGTTCAGGATTGCTTTTCATTTTACGGCAGATATCAAAACCATTTTGGCCCGGGAGCATGATATCTAAAATAACGAGGTCGGGTTTTTCGCGCTCGATGGCTCGGTAGCCGTTCAGGCCATCGACTTCTACATGCATTTTGTAGCCTGAGAGCTCGGCCTGAAGCTTGATAAGAGCGGCGATATCTTCTTCATCTTCGATGAGTAAAATGCGCTTCTTGTGGGTCATGAGTCATTCCTCCGAAAGGGGAGAATTTAATCATGTGTATAAAAAAAATTCACTCTTTTTTTTCAAAGAATGTGAATTCAATTCAACTTTGGGGAGAGGATGGCCGAGAAAAGTTTGCCCTAATTGTTGGAATTTTTCCGGATCGTCAGACACAAAAAATTGAGCGGCACCTTCATGGAGAGGATTGAGAAGATTTTTTTCTTGTAAAACGTTCTTCAAGGCTTCAGCACAAAAGTGAGCGGGGTCGACGACTTGAATATGAGGGCCAACCGTCTGCTGAATTTGCTGCATGAGCAGAGGAAAATGGGTGCAGGCTAAAATGATCATATCGAGCTCTTTATTTTTTAAAGGATGGAGATATTCAAAAAGTGTCATGGCAGTGATAGGGTGGTCGATGAATCCTTCTTCGACGAGGGGAACCAGGAGTTGGCAAGCGATTGGAAAGAGCTCTGCTGTAGGAAGGTTTTTTTGAATTGCTTTTTGATACGCGCCGGATGTGATAGTCCCGCGAGTTCCCAAGATGGCGATTTTACCATTTGGAGAGATACGGCTGACGTGTTCGATCATAGGAGTTATGACACCGATGATCGGAATATTGAATTTCTGCTGCAGCTCTTCTAGTGCAAATGAGCAAGCGGTATGGCAAGCAACGACCAGAACTTTTATTCCTTGCTCAGCAAGGAATGAAGCGTTTTCTAACGAGTACCGGACGATGGTCTCACGGCTTTTAGTGCCATAGGGAAGACGGGCGGTGTCGCCAAAATAAAGAACGTTTTCATGAGGGAGTAAAGAGCGGATGGCCTTCATCACGGTCAGGCCGCCGAACCCAGAATCAAAAATTCCGATGCTGGCGCTCGGATCAGTCATTGGGGGAGCGTCAGTTCTTGTCCGATGACAATTCTATCGGAAGTCAGGCGATTCTGTTTTTTCAAAGCATCTGCAGTCGTTTGAAACTTGCGGGCGATTTTATCTAACGAATCGCCGGCTTCGACGCGATACGTGTTTTCAGCAGAATATGTCTTCGACATTTGAGAGAGGGTGGACCGGAGCTTGCCGACTTCGCTGAGTTTTCGATCGATCTCTTGGATTTGATCGCGGTAGTGGGAAAGAGATGTGGTGGTTTGATTGGCATACGACATGAGTGATTTGAGATCTGTACTCATTTTGTCGACGGTCTTTTCTAACAGCGCAATCTTATGTTTGAGGGAAGAGACATCGTTTTTAGGGGAAGTATTTTCCGCGCTCTCAAATTTTTCTTCCAGCAGCTTCAGTTCGACTTCAGTTCCGTGGAGGGAGTGCCGGAGGTCGGCAATTTCGCTCTTCATCTCTTCAAAGAGGTGATTGTTATTGCCGCGAAGAGCAGTCAATGCGGAAGTGCACCCCCAAAGAAGAGGGGTGCATATGAAAAGGAGAGCTATTTTTCTATTCATCGTTTTTCGTGAATGCGGAAGTGAGCGCGTCGGTTTTTCGACCACGCATCGGGGTTATGTCCAGGGTCAAACGGTTTTTCTTTTCCAAAAGAGATCGTATGGAGCTGGTCGGGATTAACGCCTTCTTTCACAAGGAGTGAACGGACATAGTTTGCCCGTTTGGTTCCCAACGAAAGGTTGTAAGCTTCGGGCCCACGCTCATCGCAGTATCCTTCAACGATCACATTAATATGAGGATGCGATTTCATATAAGAGGCGATACGGCGCATCGAATCAAGATATTCTTTCCCTTTCACGGTGTGTTCATCGGTGTTGAAGAAGACAGGCGCGAAAATAGAGGCAAGAGGTCCGACGGGGTCGCCAAATTCATCGACGGTTGGCATGCCGGCTTCACCGAGGTCTTTTCTTGGCTGCGGGACAGATCGGTCTGCAAATTGAGATTTGAGATCGTCTTCGTTGAGGGGGATAAATTCTTCATCCACAGGTCCTGCAAGTCCATCTCCTTTTTTGGAATTCGAATCCCAAAGTGCAGACGAGTTTTGTTCGTTATATTTATAACCGGCGCCTGTTTGGTTATCATCCCAAATGTTGCCTGATCTTTTTTGACATCCCGTGGCTAGAAGTGCGCAAATGGTCAAGAAGCACACTTTTAAGACCTTCGATTTTTTCATATAAAATTCCTTGTTAACGTATTCCCCATGCCGGGTAATGTTTTATGCCTGTGCCCTGGGAGATTTTCACCACGTCGGGCTGGTTTAAATTCACAATATAGAGTTCTGATAGATGTCCATCCGTCGAGTTAAAGACGAGATGTTTGCTGTCAGGAGCCCACGAGGGGTTTTCTTTATTTCCTGGTCCATCTGTTAGCTGCCATTCTTCTTTACGGTCGAAGTCGTAAATCCAAATCTGCCTTGTTCCCTTTGTTTTAGCACTGTAGGCCAATTTCTTTCCATCCGGAGACCACGCAGGGCATGAATTTTCATTGTTTCGTTTGGAAATCAAAGCGGGGGTTGGACGTTTCGATGTGAAAGTGGCAGGGATGATGTAAATCCTTGGCGCACCATCTTTATCTGAGACAAAAGCAATCTTTGAGCCATCGGGGCTAAAGGTTGGAGACGCTTGAGTGGAACGGGGATAAGAAAAAAGTTGAACGGGTTTGCCAGTTTCGCTCCGTTCGGGATGAAACTCTTGTAAAAAGAGATCTGTTCTTCCGTCGACTTTTCCCGCAGCGTCGGAAATGAAGGCGATTTTATCTCTTTGGGGAGAGATTGCAGGCAACAGTTGATTGCCGCGCAGATCGATCAGTCGTTTGCCTACACCTTCATTAAAGGAGGCGATAAAAACCTTGGGCTGTCCCATTTTATAAGAGACATAGAGAAACTTGTCGTTGGCATATTTTGAACTTGTCGGGATTAACACAGGTGTGATGGAGTAACTACCTTCCCGCGTGAGTTGTTTCGGGTTGGCTCCGTCCCAGTCACACGACCAAATTTCAGAGACCCATTTATCGCTCTTGTTATCACTCCTGTTATTGCTTTGGCGTTGTTTCGCGGCGTACAGAATGCGTGTGCTTGCAACGCCGGGCTGCCCGTAGAGTGTTTTGTAGATCGCGTCTGAGAGGCGGTGCAGCTGGAAACGATCTCGGCCCAGTGTTCCGGAAAGCGTTATTTCAGGAAATTGCTTGAGAGAACCTGTTTGTGGAGAAAAAACAGAAAGTGTGAGCGCTTTATTTTTGATCTCCCCTTTAAGGACGTGCAGGGCCCCATAACTCCTCCAAGAAGTGGCATTAAATCGCTCCGTGTTAGACTTTTGAGAGAGTGTCCTTTCGTGGATTTCTTGGGTTGGCAGGATTTTTGTCGATCCGTTATGGCTGAAATCGAAATGAAGAACCGATTCGAGTTGGGAGAGATAATCGGCATTTAGAGAACCATCGGAGCTGAGTTTTCCAATATAGATGGGCTCTAAAGGGCTTGAAGTGTTTAAATAGATGCGGATTTCTTCTTGTGAAGCTTTGCAGGACGCTGTCAGAAATAAAAAAGAAAGGCAGAAAATTTTAAATTTCATTACAAAAGGTAAATGTAAACGTTTTTTCTTTATCTAATAGCAACGGAAACTTAAGCAGCGGCAACTGTTTTTCAAGATAAGCCTTATTTTTTTGGCTCTCGGCTTGTAAAACATGGAGGTGTCCGACGGTTCCGTCTTTTTTTAACGTCAGTTGGATTTTGACCTCTCCAATCTCAGGAAGGTTTAAGGATGTGTGAAGAAAAGAGGCAAGCAGTTCTTCATTTCCTGGGTCCCCTCCTTCGAAATCAGGAAATGGAATTTTTGAAGGGGACGATCCTTTGATTTTAGGGACATCCAATTTTGACTGCGGCTTAGAATATACTTTGTCATCAATTTTTGCGAGAGCTTCGTCAATTTCTTTCCAAACTTTATCCGGTGTCTTCTTTTTTTTCGGTTTGTCCTTTTCGACTTTTTTCTCGATTAGGGCCGGTTTTTTTTGCTGGAGCGGTTTTGATTTGACGGGCGCAGGTTTGGAGGGTGCCGTTGGTTTATTTTTAGCTGTGGCCTTAGGTTTAGGTGGGGAAGATTCTCTTGTGCTGTAAGTTCGAGGAGCAGCTGTCGAGGCTCGAGTTTTAGGTTGGATGGTGCGGACTGCGATATGTTTTTTAGGGGAGAGCGGTTTTTTGACAGGCGAAAAACAGAGCAAAAAAATGAGGAGAAGATGGACTGAACAGACAAATAAAGCGATTCTCTTTCGCATATTAATTCACTAACTCGGTTTCAAAATCACATCCACTTGTTCGAATCCGGCCATTTCTAAAGCGTTTTTGACATTTTGATAAGTGCCAAAGCAGGCTTTTTTATCTTGAAAGAGCTGGGGGATACGGTGGTTGCCATGTCTGCGGGCCGTTTTAAGTAAATCGGTAAGTTGCTGAGCAGTCACGCATTTGCCATGGAACCAAATCGTGTTATCAGAATGGACGTGAATGGTCAGAGAGTTGTTCTCTGAACTGGCTGAATGTTTGTTTGGAGTGGCGGGAGCGCTAGCTAGCTCTACACGATCAAGTTCAAGCATGGGCGCAATCAAAATAAAGATGATGAGTACCACAAACACCACATCGATGAGCGGCGTTAGGTTAATGGTGGCTTCTTCGTGTTCTGCAGGAGCGGTGCGGTTTCGTCTCATTCAACCTTACGATATTGAAGTTCAATGTTGGAAAGCAGCAGCGTTAAAAAATCATCCATATCCGAGGCATAGTTGCGAAGGGCATTTTTGAGGTAGTTGTAGGAGATCAGGGCAGGGATAGCGATGATGAGTCCCATCACGGTGGTGGCAAGGGCTGTCGAAAGTCCGCCTAAGATCGAGTGGTTTGAACTGATGGCCCCGCCATCTTGCAATCCTGAGAAGGTCATTAGGATTCCCCAGACGGTCCCAAGTAGTCCCATAAATGGCGCTAAGGTTACAATTGTGGACAGGAGATATAAATTTTTCTCTAAGCTTTTATTTTGAGCAGAGATGGTCGCGGTGACATGCGACTCTAGGAGCTCCAAGTCGGAGGGACTTAAATAGACGGGGGCTTTTGTTCCGACGGTTTGAGAAATGAAATAATGGTTTTTATTGAGCACTTCGATTGTTTTTTGTTTCACAGAGTTATAGATATTGGCGAAAGGGTGAGGAGTCGTCTTCGTGCGGGCTTGAGGAAGCTGAGCGAGATCCAAGGTGAGAACTGGAGTTTTGCTTTCCGTCACGGCTTTTTGAAAACTTGATGAGAGTTGACAGACCTGCCGCATGATCCATGTCTTATAGAGAAGAATAAGCCAGCAGAGCATCGAAAGTGCGATGAGGCCTAGAATGATGAGTTTTCCAAAGAAATCGGATTGCGTATAGGCGATGACAAAGGCGTTGAGCGAACCTAAGATAGGAGCCATAAAAATAAACCTCGATAAAATCATTCTATAAATCTTGAAATTCAAGTGCAATTCAATTAAAAGATTACGAATGATATTGGTCGATTCGCACGCACATCTCACTGCTCCTTCCGCTTATGATCATGTTGATGAGATTTTGGAAAGAGCTGAGCAAAAAAAGCTGAAAGCGATCGTCAACATTTGCACCGATCCAGCAAGTCTTGACAAAGGAATCCAGCTATCCGGGCGACACCCATGGATTTTTAATGCGGCAGCGACGACGCCTCATGATGTAGAGAAAGAAGGGGAGCTTTTTTTTCCTGCTGTTGAAGAAAAAGCGCGGGAAGGAAAACTGATTGCGATTGGAGAGACCGGACTCGACTACCATTATCACCACTCCCTGATCTCTGCACAGAAAGCGTATCTCATCCGGTACTTTGCGTTAGCTCTTGCTGCAAAGCTACCGGTGATTTTTCATTGCCGCGAGGCGTTTAAGGATCTTTTTGAGCTTGCAGACCACCATTATCAAGGGCGGCCGGCAGTGCTTCATTGCTTTACAGGAACGTTGGAAGAGGCCAAAGGATGTTTAGAAAGAGGCTGGATGATCTCGATCAGCGGGATCATCACATTTAAAAAATCGACGCTCCTAAAAGAAGTGGCTGCGTATGTGCCGCTGGATCGATTGCTGATTGAAACAGATACTCCTTATTTGGCTCCGGAATCTAAACGGGGCAAGAGCAATGAGCCGTCCTATATTGAGGAGACCGTGAAAGTTTTGGCGCAGGTTAAGGGGATTTCACTTGAAGAAATGGCTGAGGCAACAGCAAGAAATGCTTTCCAATTTTTTTCTTTTCCAAAACATCTATTGAGTGTTTAATAGCGGGATGGCTTCACAGGTTCTTCCCAAAGCATTTGTTTGGCGGCGCCTTCATTCCTTAATGGGGCTATGGCTTGTTTTATTTTTGATCGAGCATTTGCTCGTCAATTCTCAAGCTGCCCTCCTGCTAGGAGATAATGCGCGCGGCTTTGTCGATGGAGTCAATGCCATCCATAATCTTCCCTATCTTCCTGTGATTGAAATTGTCTTGCTCGGAGTTCCCATTGCCATTCATGGAGTGCTCGGTGTGAAATATTTATTCACTAGCAAGTTTAATTCCAGCGGGTCAAATGGGACAAAGCCTGTCATGAAATACGGCCGGAGTCGCGCCTTCACATGGCAGCGGCTCAGCTCGTGGATTTTGCTTGTTGGGATTATTCTGCATGTTGCCAAATTCCGTTTCATCGATTATCCCGATTCGATCAATCAAGGTCAAAATTCGTATTATTTTATGCCTGTTACCGTTGATAAGGGGCTTTATACTGTTGCGGCCAGACTTGGCGTGACGCTTTATAGCCCGGATGAAATTACCGCAGAAAGAAAAGAGTTTGAAGACCGGCATGAGGAGGAAACATTAGTCGATGCTTCCAAAACGTTTCAAGAGAGCAATGTCTATGATCATCAGCAGCAAGTGATCTTGACATCGGCACAGTCGTACGAACAAAAACTGCAGTGGCTACAGCTATTAGAGAAGCAGAAAGTCGATCAGACCCAAGTCGTCGCTGTCGCCAAAGATTTTGGGACGGCGTCTGTTCTAGCGGTTCGCGATACGTTTAAAAGTCCGATTTATGTCGGCCTGTATACGATCTTTGTTTTGGCAGCCTGCTTCCATGGATTTAATGGACTATGGACGTTTTGCATTACCTGGGGTGTTGTTTTAAAGGTGGCTGCGCAGCAAAGAATTCTCCGCTGGGCATGGGGCCTTATGGTCGTGATTGCATTTTTAGGCCTTGCTGCAATCTGGGGCACTTACTGGCTGAATTTAAAGGCGTAAATGATAAAAATAGCTAAGGAAGTCATAGTTGTCGGTGGAGGTTTAGCAGGTCTTGCGGCTGCGATGAAACTTGCTGAAAATGGATGCCGGATTAAGATCGTCTCCGTCACCAAAGTCAAACGGTCCCACTCGGTTTGCGCTCAAGGAGGCATCAACGCGGCGATCAATCTTAAAGGAGAAGACGATTCTCCTTATATCCATGCGTACGATACCATTAAAGGAGGAGATTTTTTAGCCGATCAGCCGCCTGTGCTGGAAATGTGCCTTGCGGCCCCCGGAATTATCCGCCTCATGGATCGTCTCGGATGTCCCTTCAACCGGACCCCGGAGGGGAATTTGGATTTTCGCCGGTTTGGCGGCACCCTATATAATAGGACAGCTTTTTGCGGAGCCTCTACCGGTCAGCAGCTGCTTTATGCCCTCGATGAACAAGTCCGGCGCTATGAGGTCGCCGGGCAGGTGGAAAAGTTTGAAAATCATGAGTTTATGCGTCTAGTCATCGATGAAGCCGGGGCTGCTCGCGGCATTGTCTATATGGACCTGATCAACATGAAGCTCGACGTCATGAAGGCCGATGCAGTCGTTTTTGGGACGGGTGGTCCTGGTCTTATTTTTAAGAAATCGACGAATTCAACCTTCTGCACGGGAGCGGCAAACGGCCGCCTCTATATGCAAGGGATGGAATATGCGAATGGCGAATTTATCCAAATCCATCCGACGGCGATTCCGGGCGAGGACAAACTCCGGCTTATGTCTGAGTCTTTGCGAGGTGAAGGTGGTCGAATTTGGGTCTATGGCGACGCCTCAAAAAAAATCACGAATTCAGAAGGTAAATCTATCCCCTGCGGCAAGACCGGCGAGCCATGGTATTTCTTAGAAGAACTTTATCCCGGTTATGGAAATCTCGTTGCCCGTGATGTCGCCGCTCGAGAAATTTTACGGGTCTGCGAACTTGGCCTTGGCGTTGATGGGAAGCCGCAAGTCTATTTGGATATGACGCATCTACCGGCAAAAACGCTCCATAAAGTCGAATCGGTTCTCGATATCTATCGGAAATTTACCGGAGAAGATCCGAGCAAAGTTCCCATGAGGATTTATCCTGCTGTCCATTATTCGATGGGAGGAGCTTGGATCGATTGGCCAGCCAGCGATGATCCTGATCGGATGAGCCGTTTTAGGCAAATGACCAACATTCCGGGTTGTTTCAATGTCGGCGAGTCGGAATTCCAGTACCATGGAGCAAATCGGCTGGGGGCCAATTCTCTTGTTTCATGTATTTTCGGCGGTTTAGTCGCTGGAGTGGAAATTCCCCGTTATTTAGAAACCCTCTCGACATCTGCCTCGGCTTTACCTTTTAAAATCTTCTCCGAGGCGATGGCCCAAGAAGAGGCTCTAAAGCACGATTTACTGACACGCGACGGCTCTGAAAACGTCCATAAATTGCATGATGAGATGGCCGATTGGATGGTCCGGAACGTCACAGTTAAACGAAACAATGCCGATCTACAGAAAACGATCGATAAGCTTAAAGAGCTCCGTGACCGGTATGCCCATATTTCACTTGATGACAAAGGGCATCTGATGAACCAAACGTATGCATTTGCCAATCAATTCGGCCCTATGCTAGAACTGGCTTTAGCGATGACAAAAAGCGCGCTTATCAGAAACGAATCTCGCGGCGCCCATTTTAAACCCGAATATCCAAAACGAGATGATAAGAACTGGCTAAAAACAACGATCGCCACTTATAACAGAGATGAGCCTGAGATCACCTTTAAAAAAGTCAATACTTCGTATTTAGAGCCGTTTGAACGTGATTATGTGAGTGCGAAAAAAGTGAAACCGACTCTTCAAAACATCCCTTCAAATATACAGCTGCCCCTATGATGGAAAAGGTGACAGAAAAATTTGTCCTAAAGGTCTACCGAGGTACACCAGGAAAGCAGTACTGGGAAGAGTTTGAGTTGGATGTCAAGCCGTTTTACAACCTCATCTCGGCTTTGATGGATATCCAAAAATCTCCTGTCAATCGTCAAGGGCAAAAAGTCGAACCGATTGCCTGGGAGCAAGGGTGTTTAGAAGAGGTTTGCGGCTCGTGTTCGATGCTCGTCAATGGCAAGCCACGCCAGGCTTGTACAGCTCTCATTCAAAATCTGATTGAAGAAACCAAAAGCCGCACGGTCACAGTGGCTCCGATGTCTAAATTTCCGCTCGTCCGCGATTTAGTGATTGACCGTTCGTCGATGTTCGAGCATCTCAAGCGGATCCGCGGCTGGGTCGAAGTTGACGGCTCCTTTGAACGAGGTTTTGGACCCAAGCAAGATCCGAAAATTCAAGAAGCCCGCTATGTCCTTTCAACCTGCATGACCTGCGGCTGCTGTGTTGAAGCGTGTCCTCAAGTCAACAAAAATTCCAAGTTCATGGGGCCTGCGGCAATCTCTCAAGTTCGGCTTTTCAATTCCCATCCCACAGGGAAGATGCAAGGGCCTGAAAGGCTCCGCGTCCTGATGGACGAGGGCGGCATCAGCGACTGCGGCAATGCACAAAACTGCGCCAAAGTTTGTCCGAAAAATATTCCGCTCACCGAATCGATTGCGGTGATGGGGCGCGAAGTCTCTAAGCAAGCGCTTCACGATCTCATTAGTCTTCCTGATGCGTATCTGGACTAATACCACTTATCAAAAATAACGTTTAGTTTTATGGTATGAGAACCTGTTTCAATCCTGCAATCCATTCATCGCGGTCTTCAAGATGGTCCGATAATCGGCAGATAAAATCTTCATGTGAGCGGCCATCACGATATTTTGGGGTTTTTGCCGGATGCTTTAAAAGGGCCATTCGATGGGGATCGTAGTCCCATAAAAATGAGGTGTGGATCAGCCACCGGTCTTTCTTGATATAAAGGGCATTTCCACCACACTTTCTCTCGCCAATGACAAAATCATTTTCCTTGAGCTTCAGGCCTTTGGTGGCAGGAGCAAGCACCGATTCTGCCCAACGTAAAATCGGCTCTGGATAGGCAGGAAAATCGTGATCGGCTTTATTGCGGATGAAGGTGACAAAGACAGTGTTTTCATCGACGATGACTGTTCCGCCCCCGCTAAAGCGTCTCAAGATCGGGATGGAATTGGGTAGCTGGTGGAGATGGATCAACTCATCGGCTTTTCCGGAGATGCCCATCACAATTGCCGGAGGTGATCCGGTGTTGATGAGGCAAAAATTTCGAGCATCTTGCCTGAGCAGCTGTTCTTCTAAGCGGAGCTGTTCGGAAATAGAGGTATTAAGGTGAATGATATTCATGAAGAGACGATTTTGTTGCCGGTTTTTTTGGCTTCGCCTGCTGCGCGTTTGACGCCTTCTAAAAGCCGGTCAAAGAGTTCATCGGCGCAGCCCGGAACAGATTTATCTAAACTGATTAAGCCGATCGAGACAGAAAGAGGAATACTAAAGGAGGTGCGTAGAACTTCCATCCGGATGGTTTCGGCGATGATTTCAGCAGCGCGTCTTGAAGTACACGGCAGGAGTAACATAAATTTTCCGGGGCCTTGGGGAATCAAAAGATCGTTTTTACGGAGATTTTCGTGAAGAATTTTCGCGAGATGCTCTTGCGCCTTGGAACTTTTTGCAGGGGAAATTTTTTTAAATTCATCGAGTTCGATCATGAGCAGGCTGATGTTCGTGGCAGTTTTTTTCGCTTTAGCAATTTCTTTGATGGCTTGGTCGTTTAAAAATTCCCTTGTTATTAAGGGCGCTGACGATCTCATTTTGGGAGTGCTGCGCTGGGCAATTCGAGAAATTTTTTGAGGGCGATTTTGGCTTTTTAAAGCCACGGCAATCCGTTGCTGGATTTCGTCTTTATCAAGAGGGAGATTGATAAAATCCGTAATGCCAGAGTTAAGGGCGATCTGAGCAAAACTTTTTTTGATATTGCTGGTGATGAGTAAGATTGGAGTCTCAAGAAAAACAGCATCGCGCAGCTCCTTAGCGGTCTCGATGTTGTGGCCTTGTTTAACACGTGCATCGAGAATGATCAGATCAACTCGGCTATGTCTTAAAAGCTCAAGCGCTTGTTTGACATCGACTCTTTCAATCACATAGAATGAATCTTTTAAAATTCTTTTCAATTTTGAAGGGTCTTCACTGACAATCAGAACAACCGGTAGGCTCATCTTTCTCACTATAAAGATTTTTATTGCGCAGCGCAACCATGAGAACTTGAATATCAGCAGGAGTGATGCCGCCAAGACGCATCGCTTGACCAACATTCCGAGGTTTGATTTTGTCGAGTTTTTCTCGTGCTTCGCGGCTTAAGGCTGAAATTTTTAAAAAATCAAGACTGGCGGGGATCTCCATGTTTTCGACGCCGTCTAGCTTGGCCACTTCTTGATATTGCCGGTTGATGTAGCCGGCGTATTTGATTTGGATCTCGACTTGGAAATTGATCTCTTTGCCATAGTCTTGGACACCGTAATCGGAGAGTAGTTGCGCGTACGTAATTTCAGGCCGGCACAGCAGCTGAGCAAGAGAGGTGCTTTTGTTTTCGAAGGAAATGAACTTTTTGGCCAAAGCTTTTGTCTGCTCGGTAATCATTTTTTCTTTTTGCAGCAGTTTATCGTACCTTGCTTGATCGATCATCCCGAGCTCGTAGCCATATTTTCGGAGGCGTAGGTCGGCATTATCTTGGCGCAAAAGAAGGCGATGTTCAGCGCGGCTGGTGAACATCCGATAGGGTTCATCGAGTTCTTTGGTGATCAGCTCGTCGATCATCACGCCAATATACGCATCGGATCTTTTTAAGAAGAAGGGAGGTTTGTTTTGGACTTTGAGCGCGGCGTTAATGCCTGCGATCAATCCTTGGCCTGCGGCTTCTTCATAGCCGGTTGTGCCGTTGATTTGACCTGAAATGAAAAGGCCTTCCAGTGCTTTTGTTTCTAATGTTGGATGGAGCTGACCGCTGGTGAGGTAATCGTATTCGATGGCATACGCCGGCCGCATGATTTCTGCCTTTTGTAGACCCGGAATGGTCCTGATCATCTTCAATTGAACATCAAATGGAAGCGAAGTCGAGATGCCGTTGATATAGAGTTCGTCGGTTTGGAGTCCTTCGGGTTCAATGAAAATTTGGTGTCTGTCTTTGTCGGCAAAGCGGACAAATTTATCTTCGATAGACGGGCAGTAGCGCGGCCCTCTGCTTTGGATTTTTCCTGAGTACATGGGAGAGAAATGAAGATTTTCTAAAACAACTTTCTTGGTCTCTTCCGATGTGTACGTGATATAGCAAGGAACTTGAGGAAGTCCCAGACCTTCAAGTTCATCAAAAGAAAATCGAATGCCAGAGTCTCCCCATTGTGTCTCCATTTGCGAGATATCAATGCTGCGGCGGTTGATACGGGGAGGTGTTCCGGTTTTCAGCCTGCCGAGTTTAAATCCAAACTGCTCGAGACTAGCTGAAAGCCCGACAGATGGTTTATCTCCTGCCCTTCCTCCGGAAAAAGTTGTCTGTCCAATATGGATCATGCCGCGCATAAACGTTCCAGAAGACAAAATCACTGTTTTTCCAAAGTAGGCAATCCCTTCTTGTGTTTCGACGCCCACGATTTTTTGATCTTTGACAATAAGATTTTCAGTCGTGCCTTGCTTGATGAAGAGATTAGGTGTCTCTTCCAGTTTTTTCTTCATTGCTGTTTGGTATGCGAGTTTGTCACTTTGAGCGCGGGGAGACCAAACAGCGGGGCCTTTAGAGCTGTTGAGCATGCGGTATTGTATGGCGGTTTCATCGGCAATTTTTCCCATGATGCCTCCCATGGCATCAATTTCGCGGACGATATGGCCTTTGGCAGTTCCCCCCACAGCAGGGTTGCAGCTCATTTTGCCGATAGTATCGAGCGTCATCGTGAGAAGGAGTGTTTTTACTCCCATGCGGGCAGCCGCATGCGCAGCTTCGCAGCCTGCATGGCCTGCACCGACAACAATGACATCAAATTCTTCCGGAAAAGCCCACATAGGTGGATGATTATACACGAATCAAAGAATGAAAGAACCTATCTATTTGAAGACCCCCCCCCCCGTAAGCGGGGTCCAGACGATTTAATGAAACGGTGTTCGCCTATGTCCCTTGAATAAACAGTTCGCCTTAACCTACCCTGAGGGGCAGAATGGCGACGAACAGATCGGCCATCATAGGATTATCCATCAACCGTAGGGATCCTGTTCGGTACTTTTGGGGAGCTTCATGGAGGGCCCTGGTTGCCAAGTTTGGTTTTTTATCATCTTTTTCAAATTCTCCGTCATATAGAATTGGTCCTTGGGCTTTTTTTCTGACGGATTAATTGATTGAGGATTCAAAATCTCGGTCATCTTGCTTAGGTTGTTTTCTTTGGGCAAGATTTCACTAGGTGTCAAATTGCGCGATTTCGTGCTGTTTTGGCTCTGTGTCTTTTTTTCTAATGGGTTAGTTGATTGAGGATTCAACATCGCGACCATCTTTCCCAGATTGGTTTCTTCGGGCAAGATTTCGCTAGGTGTCAAATTGCGCGATTTCGTGCTGTTTTGGACAAGGATATGGTCGATACATTTCGACTGTTTATTGTCGGCAATAATCGTGTTCCAGGGTGAATGAAGTTTAAATTCAGTCAGATTTGCTGCTTTGTAAGCGCTTATCATGTCGCCCCGTAAAAAGTTGTTATCCCCTAAAACCACGGTTGTTGCATCCGGTCTTGTGGCTTTTTTGACAAAATGGGCAAATTCTTGCCGAGCAGGCAGATCACGCTTGCCTGGGATGTGAGCATTGATGACGACAAAAACCCTTCCAGTCTCTTGATTTTGGAGAGTTACTTTCTGGACTGGTCTTCCAGGAGCGCTTGGCATTGCATCAAATACTGTCTCTTTTTTAAGGAGGGTCAGTTTTGTGCGTTTATAAAGAAGTGCCACCTGATCTTTGACGTCATTGACATCAGTATCGCAACTTTTTATCAAATCCCAACCATCTGGCAGTGTTTGCTCTAGATGTTTTAGGTAAGGAGAGCTGCATTCTTGCTGCCCAATGACATCGACTCTGGAACACATTTTCCTCGTAAATTCGGCTACCTTTTCATCTCGTTTTGTAAGACCTGGATGATCAGAATGAAGCTGAGTGATCATCGATCCATTCAGCCCTTGTTTATCATCCGTAATCCAGCGCATGAAAAAATTGTTGAGCACGTTCCAGCTCACCAATCTGATTTTATCACATTTAACTCCCACCGGTAAGTGGTCACTTGGAAACAGCCACCTTAAGGCCAGTCGTCCAATGAGGGGCATTTTATCTGCAATATTATTGGCCCATTTGATCTTTTCTAGAGATACAGTATGCTTGTAATTTACTTGAAAATCTGTGCTCATTATGCCCTCCAAAATTAACAATTATTATAGCATGTTTAGTTTATTAGTAAAAAAGTAGAAATGTTTTTAATGTAATGTGCTGAATTTGGGCGACTACTGGGCTGTGTTGAAAAATGGCATAGAGAAAAATTGAAGGAAATCCCCTAAAATAAAGAAACTCCTTTGCTGTCGACCAAGACAAACGAAGGACAGTTTTTCTAGCAAAAGACTACGTATCAACGTCTTGGTTTCTTCCGAGATAATTTTATTCTGGGGATCTAAGACAAACTGGCGACCACACTCTTGGCATCGATGATTTTGATCGCCGTGTCGGTTAAAACCGTTCCGTACAAAGGCCAATGACTGGCAGCAAGGACAGCATGTGCGCATGGTTGAACGTTCCAAAAGGCCAACCCGTTTACGCGTTAATTTAAAATTATCCTACCTATTTTTGTGCCGCCCCATTTCGAGGCAAAATTCATCGCCCTCGTCTCACAGAGAGTCTCGAAAGCGATTTTTTTGCAAACACCTCAGTCTCTAAGTCTTATGACGATCACGACGACGACGCTTTTTACGCTTATGTTTCGCCATTTTATATTTTCTTTTTTTCTTAACAGATGACATGTTTTCCCATAGTTTAAATAATTAAGTAGCAGCTTCTCGGCTTTCTTCCGTCGTTCCTGTTGCAGTTTCTTTGATGTTGATTGTTTCATGATGTGCAACAAGGGACTGGAACTGTTTGCCTAAATAGTAAACGGCAACCATCCACGCAGCGATGATGGCCAGCAAGATCAGGCCGACGTAAGGGAGTGTTGCTGAGACGGTACCAAAGAACATTAAAAGAGCTTGGTAGATTAAGGCGCTGCCGGATTTGCCAAGACGAGAGCCGATGCCGTCAATAGCGGCTTTGCCTTTGAGTTTGGATTCGCGGCTAAGCGGGATGAAGGCGAGCTCTTTAGTCGCATCGAAAATCGTATATTTAGAGGCCCTGGAAATGCACTGCTGCACCGAGCCAAAAAGAACACCAAGAAGAAGCGGTGTGCTTCCCAAGGAGGCTGCGAGTGCAATACCAAACGGGGAGTCTTTCATGAAAAGAAATGAGAAGAATCCAAACCCGGTGATTAAAAGCAGAGATGGAGCGATCAGCGCATTTAGGGTCCAAGAGAATCTGCGGATCAAGAAGCTGGACGCAATCGCAATCATCGTTGCTGTGATGCCGACCCACATCGTCACTTTTCCATAGTAGCCGTTGAAATCATTCGGCTGTGGGAAGATGTGGAGCACCTGGTCCTTCCAGGTGACTTCCGTTAGGTTAATACAGATATTGTAGGTGAGCACGATCGTTGCAATGCAAAGTAAATATTTTGAGCTGGCCAAGTATTTAAAGTTTTTGCGGAGGCTCATTTTCTCGTTCGATTTTTCGGTCTCTTGCGTCAGCTGCTGATGATAGGTTGGGTTTTTCAAAATATTTTTATGGAACCATCGGAAGATTCCCACGACGAGAACTCCGCAAAGCACGACAATGCTGCTGATAATTAAAAGTGAATATTGCCAAGGATCAGTGCCATTGGCAGCCATCCAGTTTCCTGCCATTTGGGAAATGATCGTTGCAGCACCTCCTGCGCAAATTGCTGAAAGATTTCCGCCGATCAAAATGAGGACGTAGAACCGTTTGGCGGTCTTCACATTGAGAATTTCATTCGCAAATCCCCAGAAGAGGACGGTCATAATTGTGGTGCCCCAGAGCTCGGCTATCACATAAAAGACTGTGTAGGTCCAGTTTCGAATGAGGGCAACAAATCCTTTTAATCCGAGCGGGAAAATACTTTCCAGCTGGTCGGCAAAGGCATGTGGATGAAGTGCATCGCGGAAAGGGAAAATAATCAGAGAGAAAGCCATGAAAAACCCTAAGAAGAGAGTCATCATGATGTAGAAGACTTTCTCGGTCGAATACCGATTCGCGAGTCGCGTAAACAGAATAGTCATGAGGAGCGCCATCGGTAAGACGACCCACACTTTCATATACGGAATGATTTCTGCACCTGAGGAGGGAGCTGTGATGACGAGCGAGTCTTTTGCTGTTCTTAAAAGATTATAATTAAAGCAAATGAAGAAGAAGATCAGAATCAGAGGCAGGAATAACTTTAACTCTTTTTTATGGACAGGAAAGAACCAGGAACGGAAACGGCCGAATTCCTGGGAACTGTTAGCTGCCATCGGAAATAGTCCTACCCTCTATACCTGTTGGGATAGCAAAAATTATAACAGGTTTCCCATATTTGACAAGGGAGAAGAGGCGCTTTCCTATACCCAAATAAACTCAAAAACCAATTTTTGAATTCATTTGGGTGTAAAAACAAAGTTATGCACCAATTAAAAATCTAATTTGGCGAGAAAGCTGAAAACGCGGACTCGTTGTTAGGATTATTTGAATTGCGGATTGGGGCGTAATTGGCGAATTGAGCGACTTCCTTGCGGAAGGCTAAATTCACGCTACCGATACCGCCATGCCTGTTCTTTGCCACAATTAATTCTGCGGTCCCCGGCTTGTCATACGGATCGTAATATTCCCGTCTTAAGAGGAACATCACGAGATCGGAGTCCTGTTCCAGGCTCCCGCTTTCTCTTAGGTCGCTCATCATGGGGCGGTGACCGGCGCGTTCTTCGACTTTTCGGGAAAGCTGGGATAAACAAAGGATCGGAATATTGAGTTCGCGAGCCAATGTTTTTAATAAACGTGAGATTTCAGAGACTTCAAGTTGCCGGTTTTCTTGGTTTCGAAAATTGCCTGAGCCGCTTAATAGCTGAAGGTAGTCGATCACGAGGAATTCGATGCCGTAGGCCTCTTTCATCCGCCTTGCTCTGGCGCGAAGATCGGTGATTTTCAGGCCCGGCTGGTCGTCGATGATCATGGTATGCTTTTGCATCGTGTTGACAGCGCCGACGATCCGTTGAAATTCGATGCCGTTGAGCGAGCCTGTTTTAATTTTATCCGATTCGACTTCGGCTTGGGAGCAGATAATCCGATGGAGAAGCTGATCGGCGGTCATCTCTAAAGAAAAGATACCGACGGGAAGACTGTTTTTGAAACAGATGTTTTCAGCGATGTTCAAAGCAAGCGCTGTTTTTCCCATCGCAGGGCGGGCCGCTAAGATCATCAAGTTGGAGGGTGAGAGTCCATTGACCATTTTATCGAACTCAAGAAAATGCGTCGGAATGCCTGTAATTCCGGTGTCATCGGGCCCGCGAGCTTGGTATTTTTCCTGTTTTTCTTGGAGTTCTTTCAGATAGGGAAGTTTCGAAGTAGCTTTGGCCCCTGAGATAATATCTTTGATCAAAACTCCGCCAAGCGTATTGGCAGATTGGCTGATGTGAAAGAATTTTTGCTGGGCTGTATCTAATGAATTTTGAACGTCATCAGGGTTATCAAAGGCTTGTTTTTCGATCTCTTGCGCAGTATGGATCATCCTTCTGAGAAGCGACTTATTTCGAACGAGATCGGTGTATTCTTCGATATGCGCGGCCGTGCCGGCATACTGAGCCAAGGTAGTCAAATAGGCAACGCCGCCGACGGTTTTAAGCTGACTGCGCCGCTTGAGCTCTTCAGCAACGAGGTGGACGTCGGCCGGTTTATCTTGGACAAAACAGCCCTTTAAAACTTCAAAGATAATCTTGTGTTCGGTGTAGTAAAAATCGTGCTCTTCCAAAGAGTCTGCGGCGATATTGAGGCTGCCGATAGATGTCAGCATGCAGCCCAAAACGATCATCTCGGATTCTTTGGAGTTGGGAGGGATTTTAGTCAGATTTTGTTCTGCCATTCCATTCCAAGTTATCGGATAGGTCTGATTAATTCAACCCGGAGTTGAAGGAACGGAAAGAGTGGGATTTGAACCCACGGTACCCCTTAACGGGGTACGCGTCCTTAGCAGGGACGTGCCTTCGGCCACTCAGCCATCTTTCCAAGAGAGGGATATGTTATCTCTTGGGCAGGAATTAGTCAATAAAGTGGGAGCGGGAAAGCCGTTTGCCATTGAGGGCATTCCAATGGCTAGTATGGACAGAGCCGTCGGGGTTTTGGACGGTGATGCTATGGACCGGCAGATAGACGTCAGTCATAGTACGGATAGCAAAATTTTGACCAAAAGTTGCTCTGGCCAGCCGTTCGATCTGACCTGGGTTAAAATGGCGGCCGAGGCGGATGGCGTCTTTGTAAGGTTTGGTGACAAGTCTTTCATCGAGCTTTGTCTCAGGGATGGCGCTGAATTTTGGGTTGTGAAAATGGAGTTTAAAGTGATTGCCGGCTTGGACGATCAGCTTTTTTTTGCGGCAGCTATCGAGCCAGGCATTGAGCACTTCAGGTTCAACATGGAGGGCTTTGGTGAGCCCTTCACGGTCGAGGACACCGCCTTTTTTAGCGAGAAGATTTAAAATTTTAAATTCTTGCGCTGTAGCTTCAGCAGTGATGCAGTCGCCAAAGCCGTGGGTTTTTTCCCAGTCTTTGGTCTTCGTGACCATTTCACCATCGGTTAGGTCCCAGAGCATGATGCTTTCATGGGTCTTATCATCGGAAGAGGTGTATTTCACTTCCATCAGGAGATACGGATAAAATTCTAAGATAGGATCTAAGAAGCGGTGCCGATTGTCTTTAAGAAGAGATTTGCGGTGTTTATCCATGATCTGATTCGCATTATACCGAACTTCCAGCGTATGGAAATTCCCCATATCTAAGATAGAGGCGACTTTGTTTTTCACGTCAGGATGGTTATCAGAAACCAGCCAAATGCCATAACCTGCAGCTAAGATCGCGAGAATTGTTCCAAAGACTTTCATGTTTTGGGTTTATAACAGTTTCGGTTGTTTTCGAAAAATAACAACCTCATTATTATGTGAAAGCTGAAATTTTCGCCAAGGATTTGCGATGAAGACGGTTTTTTGTGGTTTCTTTATTTTATTTTTTTTCTGTTTTGCTCCGTTATCTGCAGTGGATGAAGTGTATGAGTTTAGAGGAAGACATTTGGTCGCCGACTATTTAGAGTGTGATATCGAAGCGCTCTCGAATGAGCAGGCATTAATGCGAGTCATGCTTGACGCAGTCAAAAAGTGTGGGGCTCAAGTTTCTCAACCAAAGTGATTATATTTTTCCAGGCCATGGTCTTACGATGACGATTTTGCTTTCCGAGAGCCATGCGAGCATTCATACTTATCCAGAACATGGGAAATGTTTTGTCGATCTTTTCACCTGCGGCGATAGTTGCAGCAATCACATTTTCAATGAAGAGCTTCAGAAATATCTGAAACCCAAAAAGGTCGCAGCGATGGTGCTTATCCGTGATGATAATATTACCGAGCTGAAGGATGATCTTTAGAGGGTGTTAACGGATTCAGGTTTCGTCGCTTTTTTGAGAATTTTTGGCAAATTTTCGTCTCCTTTGTTGGGGGGTAATATACGCAAGTTGATATAACCCCCTCAACAAAGGAGACGAAAATTTGC
>DATAHB010000021.1:0-11810 GCA_036263375.1 Rhabdochlamydiaceae bacterium
GTCGATTTTCGGGTTCTGTTAAGCCGATTTTGGCTCCGCGCCAAAATCGGCCAAAATAATCCCGAAAATCGACGAAACCTCACTTTGTAGACACCCTCTGAAGTTTTAGGACATATTTATGGGTTTTATCGGCGCATTCACTCCCTTTGTTGAAATCTTCGTTATTGCGATCATTTTGAATTACTTGCTTTCCTTTTTTTGGAACACAAGATCGATGGACCTGCTTATTGGCGTGGTGGCGTTTTTGATCATTTTTGCGATCACGTCGCTTCTCCATTTGCCAATTTTGTATACGATTATGACCAATTTGGCCAACGTGGCCGCCATTGCGATTTTGGTGATTTTTCAACCTGAACTCCGGGTTGCTTTATCAAAACTTAGTTTGAAGGGAAAAAGATACCGGGAAGTCACGGAATTTGATAAATTCTTAGAACAATTGACAACATCGGTCTATAAATTGGCCGATAAGAGGGTTGGGGCTTTGATTGTATTAGAGCACGAAGACAGACTAGATGAGTTTGCCCAGAAATCCGTCGTCCTCAACGCACAGTTTTCGTCCGAGCTTTTAGAGACCATTTTTGCTCAGTCGACTCCTCTGCATGATGGCTCCGTCATTATCCGCGATATGACATTGGTCGCAGCCGCTGTGATCTTGCCTCTTGCCGAGGAGTCGGATGTCACACGTTCGCTTGGAACGCGCCACAGAGCTGCATTAGGAATTTCACAACATTCGGATGCGCTCGTCATTGTCGTTTCCGAGGGGACCGGCAAAGTCTCGCTTGCTAGAGAAAGTGTGATTACTCCTGTGAAGCAAGACCGATTCAAAGGAATCATCCGAAGTATCTTCAATACCGCGCCATCCACATCTAAGGCTAAGTTCAACCTCCGTAAATTGATGGGGGCTTAAATGGCAGTTGTAAGAGCTTTTTTCCTCCAAAACTGGGAAAGAAAGATCATTTCGCTCTTTTTGGCAATCGTCATCTGGCTCGTTGTCAATCATTCACTTACAACAACAAAAGTCCTAGAAAATGTCCCCATCCGTTTGATCAATATTCCCTTCGGAATGACCGTTGAAGGACTGCAACCGAGCGGCATGCTCTCTAAGAAAATTTCCCTGACATTGCAAGGGAACAAGACCGAACTTTCCAAAATTGGCTCCAATGATATCGAGATCGTGCTGGACGCAATGGACAAATCGGACCAGTGGCTGGCGACAATCACCCGTAAAAACCTGCTAGCCCTCAATCCCGATATCAACCTCTCCAAGGCCATTAAAAGAGTCGTGATCCAGCGATTTCCGATCCATTTTACTCGGCTTGTCACTGAAAAAATTCCTGTGGTGGTGACGCAGCCAATCGGTGAAGCTCCCAAAGATTATCAATTCCTAGATATTTGGCCTTACCGGCTTTCGATGTCAGTTAGCGGGCCCGAAGCTGTGATCAAGCAACTGAAAGCAAAAGGAATCAACTTGACGTTCAATTTAAGCGACATCACACGCACGGATCTCGAAACCCAAGATTACAAATCCGATGAAGTATCGTTTTTCGTCCCGGATGAATGGAAAGAGATCTCGATTCCTTCTCTTTCCGACCGCCCTTTTGTTATTGACGATCCACAAGCGAATGAACTCAAAATAGACTTTGTCTGCAGTGATCTACATCGGATTGCTAAAGCAATCCCCATCAATCTTTTCTTTCCTCCGAAGCATGGCATGACCCTCAACCCTGAAACATATTCGCTCGCTATCGGTGGTCTTGTGCAACACTTTCATGGCCTCCATCTCTTAAAAAAATCTCTGTACGCCAAAGGCGTCAGCAATCTCTTTGTTGAACTCGTTCAAGACATGCTGGAAATCTCCATTTTGCTTTCTCCAAAAACCGAAAAAAAACAACTCGATTGGAGCGTCCAATTCCTCAATTCCCGCGTTCTGGAAGATAAATATGTCTCCATTCTCATGTCGGATGATAACAATAACAACCACGATCCTTCCTACCTTAAACGGCGAGAAGAATACCTCCGGGACAGATTTCGACATTACATGAACCATTTCCAGTTCTATAAATCGGATAGTGAAAAATTCGACTTGAGAATCGAACTCCAAGACAACAAAATCATCGTGGAAGAAGCCCCTCATGAAAACAGTCGCCATTCTTAAAAAAGACTTCCACAACCACGGGGGCCTTGAAAAATCTGCCTGGAGGATCATCCAAGCTTTGAAAGAGCGCGGCGCCTCTCCCACACTCCTAACCTCCCTTGAAATCTCCGCCCCCTGCCCGGTGCTTTCATGCTCCTTGGACAGCAAATTTAAATTTATACGGCTTAAAGAATTCGACACTTGGTGCAAATCGATGGTGAAGAGACATCATTTTGATGTCGTCTTCAGCATGGACCGCGCCACTTTTCAAACCCATCACCGTGCAGGCAATGGAGTCCATGCCGCTTATTTAGCCCTTCGGTCTCAAAAAGAAGGTTTTCTTAAAAAATTTTCGTTCAAATTAAACCCTCTCCACCGCGTGATGCTGAAATTAGAAAAAGCGACATTTGAAGATCCCCATCTCAAAGGGATCATCGTCAATTCCCATTACGTCAAAAATCAGGTCCTCCAATTCTATGCAACTGATCCTGCCAAGATCCACGTCGTCCATAACGGCGTTGAGTGGCTAGAAATGGAAAACGATTTTAATCTCTCGTTTTCCCATAAAGAAAAGATCGCCAAAGAACTCGGACTTGATCCCAAAGTCTTCCAATTCCTCTTCGTCGGCCACAACTTCCACCGGAAAGGTGTCTCTCTCCTCCTAAAGGCCCTCAGTTCGTTACCTCGAAACTTCCATCTTTCCGTTGTCGGCACTGATAAGAATCTCTCTGCCTATCAAAAACAAGCCGCAGAGCTCGGTCTTGCAAAAAACGTCACGTTTTTCTACTCCCAGTCCGACACGCGGCCCTTTTATCAAGTGACCGATGCTTTAGTCATCCCGTCCCATTACGACCCGTTTGCCAATGTCACCGTCGAAGCGTTAGCAATGGGCCTTTTTGTTGTATCCTCTGATAACAACGGCGGCCATGAGGTCCTCACTCCCGATTCCGGCATCACAGTCGATCCATTCGATCTTAAACGTTTTGCTGCCGCTTTAGAAACTGCCCTCCGACATCCGAAAACTCTACCCTCAGCCAAAAAAATTCGCGCCTCCGTGGAGCATCTCGACTTCAGCCGTCAGCTTGAGAAGGTTTGTCAAATATGTCTCTCCTAACCTACATCTTATTCAGGATTTTTACTTTCCCTCTCCAATTTCTGCCGTATAAACTCCTCCATCTGCTCGGCAAAGTTCTAGGACTTGCCGTCTATTATGGCTATCCAAAATACCGGAAACGCGCGCTCTCCAATCTTGCGCTTGCTTCCGACCTTCACCTCACACCCGAACAAATCGTTTCCACCGCAAAAAAATCACTCCAAAGCCTAGCGATCACAGCCTTAGAATATCCTCGTCTTTCCGTCGAAAAAAACATCCACAAACTCGCCAACTGCGTTAATCCCGAGCTGGCAGCTTCCATGATCAAAGCAGGTCAGGGGATCATCTTCTTCTGTGGACATCAGAGCAACTGGGAAATCCTATTTCTAGAAGGCATCCAACGAATGCCCGGCGTTGCCATCGGAAGACCCATCAATAACCATTATCTCTACCAATGGATCTTGAACCTCCGCCAGAAGTTCGGAGGAACAATTATCCCTCCCAAAAGCGCTTACAAAGAGTCGTTCCGGGCGCTCAAACAAGGCAAATTTGTCGGCATTGTCGGTGACCAAGGGATGCCCGATTCTGGATTTTCTTGCCCTTTTCTCGGCCGCGAAGCTTATACCTCTCCCCTTCCTGCTCTACTCTCCTCGCGCACCGGCTGTCCCATCATGGTCGCCACCACTAAAAGAGAATTCGGCAGATATACCATTCACTATAGCAACCCTATTTTACCTACCGATGATCCGCACGTTCAAATGCGTCAGGTTTTAGCTATCTTCGAAGCCTCCATCAAAGAACGGCCTCATGAATGGCTCTGGATCCACAATCGATGGAAACAGCAGCAGCCCGGCAAGATCACTAAAAAATTCCGGCATGATGCCGTTGCGTTTATTTTCCCTGATAACGCCTCGGCTAGAGCTTCAATCCCCCAAATCCGCGCTCTTTATCCCCGCGAACAAATCACCGCCTTCGTCCCCTCTCCATTTACCTCTTCCGAGATCGAAGTGAAATCATTCGATGAGCTGTTTGCTTCCGATTACCGCTTCAAACTGCTTGTCGATTTCACACAGAACCTTCAGGCCCAAAAACATTTTTCAAAACTAAGCGCGCTCAATATCGGATCATACAACACACCTCAAGAATTTTTCACCCATGCCAGCCAATAGATTTTTCATAGCCGCTCCCTTAAATAATACTCTCATTTTGGAAGGCGAAGAAATTCATCACTTTAAGGTGATGCGCATACGCCCTGGAGAAGCCATTGAAATTGTCAACGGACAAGGAGAAATCGCTGTAGCTGAAGTCACCTCTCTAACCAACAAACAGTGCGAGCTCAAAATCGTCTCCCACCAAAAAGCACCTCCCCCCAAACAGACCGTCATCCTTGCTTTAGCTCTCACACGGCCCGCTTCTCTAGAGTGGACCTTCGAAAAAGCAACCGAACTTGGCGCCACACACTTTTGGCTCTTTCCCGGAAAGCAAAGCGAAAAAAAAGAACTCCCGCCCTCTCAGCTCCGCCGGCTTGAAACCATTATGATCAGCGCCCTCAAACAGTGCGGCAGGCTTTATCTTCCACACATCACCCTCAAGCCTGCTCTTGAACAATGGCCCCCGCCTCCTGGCTCCCTCTTCTTTGGAGACCTTTCAGCAAAGGCCCCGTTAAAAGGCCCTTTTGAGAAAACTGTCACCTTTTTCATTGGCCCCGAGAAAGGGTTTTCTTCCACTGAGATCCATATATTAAAAGAAAAGTTTAAGGCACATCCCATCTGCCTGCATGAGCATATTCTCCGCGCTGAGACAGCGGCCATCACGATCTTAAGTCAGTTTTCTCTATTGAAAATGTCCTAGACTGGATGTAAACTTGAGAAGTTTAACCGCGCGAAACACGCGGTTTAACCTGTTATTCAATGATGAAAAACCGTTTTGAAAATTTAGAGACCATTGAGCCGAAGAGCTTTTTAGATCTCTTGCGATGGAAAATAAAAAACAGGCCGACACCCTGGCCCAAGCGAGTTGAAAATACCCTCAAAGCCAACCTTCCCTCCAAAATCGGCTCCGATGAAGTCTGCGCGACCTTCATCAACCATTCCACTGTCCTTCTCCAACTGAGCAACCTCAATGTCCTAACCGACCCCATCTTTTCAGATGTCGCAGGGCCCTATTCCTTGCTGGGACCTCGAAGAGTTAGAGCTCCAGGAATCGTCTTCAAAGATCTTCCTAAAATCGATGTCGTTCTGCTGAGCCATAACCACTACGACCATTTGGACGCTCCGTCCATTCAAAACCTTTGGAAAAGAGACCAACCGCTCTTCGTCGTCCCCTTGCGAAACAGAAAACTGCTCCAATCGCTAGGCGCTTCCTCGGTGATTGAATTGGACTGGTGGGAGCAGCACCGTTTAAATGAACAACAATCGATTATTTTGACACCAGCTAAACATTGGTCCAGACGAGGCCTGTTAGACTACTGTAAAGCTCTTTGGGGAGGTTTTATGATCAAATCTCACACCCTGCAGCTTTTTTTTGCAGGGGATACCGCCTATGGAACGCATTTTAAAATGATCCAAGAGCAGTATGGGGCAATGGATTTCAGTTTGCTGCCGATCGGGGCTTATGAGCCGAGATGGTTCATGAAAGACTTCCATATGAATCCGGCAGATGCGGTTCAAGCACATCTCGACTTAGAATCCAAGCTAAGCATGGCGATTCATTTCGGAACCTTCCGCCTGACCGATGAAGGAATCGATGATCCTGTCAAACAGCTCCATGAAAGTCTCGCAGCCCGGAACTTAAACAACTTCATCGCTCTGGACCATGGACAGTCAAAGCTGGTTAATAATCCTAAAATTGAGCTATAATCGCTCTCCATTAAAGCCAGGAGCATCCGATGGCAAGTCGTTTAGGGGCTGTCCAAAGCCCCATTCAGCCGAGAAGTTTTCTCTCAACACCTGGAGTCGATTTTTTCTTGGATAAGATCCAGTGGATCTATGGCCTCTGTGTCGTCACAGTCGCCTCCTTTTGCATTTACAATCTCGTGCGAGGGACAGAGCTGCTCCGCAATTCTTCCATTCAATTAAGCAGTGCATTTAATCCCCTGAGATGCCAAATCCTTCTTGCTGAAATCGAAGAAAAACTGAAAAAAAATCCCTCTGCAGACATAAGGTCTTCTCTTGAGAAATGTCAAGCCTTGTCTAGGCTTTATGACAAGGAGCAGAAATGTTTGCCTAAATTAATTGTCCATTATTCAAAAATTGACTCCAACCACGCGTGCATGCTTGCCCAGCATCTTTCGTCTGCTCATGACATTTTACACGCTGCCCAGGCTTTAAAAGACTCGGCTTCTCCTCCCTCTCCTGAAAAAATCGTTGCCCTGTATGACCAAGGATTGCGAATCCACCGTATCGACTGTGCAAAGTCTAGGGCATCGCTGGATGTTTATCTTGCTCTAGAATATGCCCAGGCTTTTCATTCTCTGGGGAATGATGTACTGAAAAACGAGGCCTTCTCTCTAGCGTGGAATTGCGTAGATAGATGCCCGAACATGGACATGAAACTCCATATGGTTTGCTCTATCGCCAGAACTTATGAAAAAATCAAGGATGCGGAGCAGGTGAAAAAGACTTTGGAGAAAGCCTTAGAAATCTCCAATACTGTTTCCTCCCCTCACGGAGCAATCTCCGGATTATTTGCCGTAGCCAATTTGTTCTTCGATCTGAAGGATTATGACAAAATGCTAGGCGTCGTAAATCCGCTCTTAAAAATTCATAAAGAGAATCAAAGCGTCACGTATATTATCAAAAAACTGAAGCTAGCGGCAAAAAATTGCGCAGAACCCTCTGCTCCCACTCTCCTAGAGCTTAAAGACTTTTCAGCAGAAACCATTCTCAATCAACTCTTTCAAGATCTCCAATCGACTCCATCAAAAAACATTGAACAAACCGTTCGAGACTACCAGCAACTAGCAAGTGCCTATTTCAAATTTAGTCTGCACACTATGGCTAATGAGGCTTTAGCTTGCGCACTCTCGACCATTGGAACTCTAGATATCGCTACTGAAGAGGAAATGAAGAAAAAGTTGGAATTTCTACAATACTTTGTGATTTATGATTCCTTTGCGACGCTCTCTGCTGATATGGTTCAAAAACTTGTCCAACAGCTCCAACTGCTTTATGACGCCACGGCTACTAAAGAGCTCTATCTTAAAAACTCGATTGGGATTGCACTTCTCAAATTCTGCAATCGAAAAAATCTGACAGAAACCTCGGATAAAGTGTTCAAGCGCTATCTTGCGGATAATCTTACTCAAAATGGAGATGCAGCAGGCAAAATCAATGGCTTAACGACCGATGCCCTGTCAGGGGATGGTCTTTTTGATTCAGGTCTCAGTTCCGAGCAATACCGGGCCATATTAGAAGCTGCAGAGAAATTGCTGCCGCAAGTCCCCCCGCTCTTTCAAACGTCGATGGCCCTTAGAATTTCTCAAGGGTATTTGAAGATCAGTTGGCAAAAGAGCCTTGAATTTTTGAAGGAGTACGATAAAAAAATTGCGGTGAGCCAAGCGAAGAAACATCTCACCGTTGGAGCGATTTCTGCGATCGTAGCAGGTGTGATGTACGCCTCTCCTCAAATGAGCGGTCCTTTGCTGACCCTTTCCGCGGGTCTCTATAGTTTATACCGGAATTAGAGGGCATCAATCGCCCTTAAGAATATCTTCTCATAGTGCTCTTGAGAAAAAAGTTGTGCCTTTTCACTTTTCAGATAGGTTTGGATTCGGTCGAGATACCCTTGGTACTCTTGCTGGGTCATTGCCTTTAGATAGGCATAGAGATCATCCAGTGTCGCAAATTCCCTCCGATCGATGAAGCAATCAGCCGGAATGTACTCCGTGACGTTAGCAGGGCCCCAATAGACAGGGACATTTCCTGCAGCAAAACAATCAAAGATCTTCTCGGAAATATAGCCAGAGACATCGCGGCAGTTCTCATAACAGATACTGAACTTGTAATTTTTGATCACATCGATCTTGTCGCTCACAGGCCCGCGGTACGATTTGTAAGCGGTTTTATCCCAGTTGCGGCCATAAAACTCAAACCCTTCTTCGCCGACTTTTTCAAAAAACTCTATCGCCTTCACGCGGTGGCTATAGAGCTCTTGAGGATACTTGCGCGGATATTTGGGAAGGTTAGGAACATGTCCGGCAACTAACGTGCAAAATTTCTTCTCTTCAAAAGGCACCACTGTGGAAATCATCGGCTGGAGAACAGGATAGAAAAACTTAAAATACTTCTTGTTATCGACAAGATCATCATTCCAAGTGTAGATCTTTGAAAAACAGTCGTGGAGCTTCGGATAATACATTTTTCGCAGCCGAATCTCTGGCTCCCACATAAAAAGAACTGTCTTTTCTTTCGGCAGTTTTGCCACATGGTGGTCACGGTAAAAATAGTGCGGGATATTCATGAAGATGATCTTCCGAAGATCTTGTTTCAGCTCAATCGATTTGGGATAGTCCAAAGAGAACTTTCTTAACACCTTGCCGAGCATCGTCTGGCTTTTCTTAAACCCTTTTCCATACTGATCAGTATCGGTTGCATAGACGGTTGCATCGATATGATGTTTCTTTAAAATTGCGTTGCAGCCTTCCGTCGTATCAGTTCCATTGAACATCACTTCAACGCGATCGGCAAAAATAGATGTCAAAAAAAGAAACGATGTTAGAAATAGTCTCATGAGATGCTTTCCACAATGATCGTGTTCGTGGCGCCTTTGAGCCAGAAAGGCGATCCCGTGATGATAACGACGAGATCTTTCGATTTCAAGAGTTTTGCTTGGACCGCAAAGTGAGAGAGCGTCTTGATCGCATCGGATACATCAGCTTTCTTTTCCGTTTTCACCGGAATCACTCCCCAGAAAAAAGCCATCTGATGGTACGCTTTTTCGTTAGGAGTCATTGCAAAGATGGGCATCTGCGGTCTAAATCTCGAAATAAGCCGAGCCGTCGATCCGCTGCTGGTAAAAGCAAAGAGCGCTTTGGCGTCCGAACTATACGCCGTTCTTACCGCTGCACCGGCGACCGATGTCGAAACATCAGCAAATCCTAAAGCCACTTGATGGGCAAAAAAGTCTTTATACGAAAAACTTTGTTCGGCCTCCCGGATGATGTTTTTCATTATCTTAACTGCCTCGATCGGATAGCTCCCGACGGCTGTCTCGCCTGATAGCATGACTGAAGACGAGCTGTCGTAGATCGCGTTGGCAACATCGGAGACTTCTGCACGTGTTGGCCGAGGATTATTGATCATCGACTCGAGCATCTGGGTTGCCGTCGTCACTGGTTTTGCCACGTGGAGACAATTCCGGATCATCATCTTCTGCAGACCGGGCACTTTCTCAAGAGGCAGCTCCACCCCCAGATCTCCCCTCGCCACCATGATGCCATCGGCAGCTTCCAAGATCGCATCGAAATTCTGCACCCCGAGGCTGTTTTCAATTTTGGCGATTACTAAAATATCAGATTTGGCTTGAGAAGCTAGAAGCTTTTTGATTTCCTTCACATGATCGGCCGACCGGATAAACGACGCTGCAATGAGATCGACATCGTTTTTGCACGCAAACGTGATATCGCTCACGTCTTGCTTGGTCATTGCAGGGAGTTTCAATTGTGCGCTCGGAATACTGACACTTTTATGACTCTTGATCATGCCGGCATTCTCCAATTCCAACAACACGCCTTTAGCCGAAACTTCCACCACCTTGGCGATGATATAGCCGTCATCAAACAAAAGCCGCATCCCTTTCTTGACAGCGTCCAGCACTTCAGGAGGAGTGAGCGAGATCTGTTTCTCATCTCCCACCACCTCTTTTTTCACAAGCAAGATCTTTTGCTTGGCTTTGACAGCCGCAGCCCCGTTTTTGATCTCGCCAATGCGTATCTCAGGGCCCTTGGTATCAACCATGATGGCGAGCGGCACTTTCTTTGCCTCGCGAGCCTTTTTGAGATTTCGAATGACCTTCCCATGCTCCTCATGCGTGCCATGGCTGAAATTGATCCGGGCGACGTTCATCCCCGCATCGATCAGCTCGAGGATTTTGTCATAGTCAGCAACCGCAGGCCCCATGGTGCAGATAATTTTTGTCCGTGTCATATTCTTGATCATAGAGACTTTGAGTGCCGAATTCAAGATTTCTTAAAACTGTCACTTGCGTAAAAATTTAGGATGTGGCCTAGGATGTCAATTGCAACAAATTTACAATCAACCATTTATGAGCGTTTGCGGGAAATCGGTGAATAACTTAGACTACGGCTAGTTCATCCCATTCTTAGTCAGCGATTTAAGCAGATTCATCAAGAAAATTCTACGCATTGGGTTTAACCCCCTCTTTCTTTATAATATCCCCCCATTATGGCAGTACAACTTAACAGCGACGTCTTTTTGAGAATCTTCCAATTTGCCGATCGGCAAACTTTGACGGCATTCTCCTGCATTTCGAGGTTCTTTGCCAATCACGAAAGGCTCCACGAGCGCCTTTTTGGCCTGGAGCATCCCAATTTAAACATCACTGAGATTCAGCCCAGCTCCTGGAAAGAGCTGCGCATTCAACGCACCCTAGCCGAACGCAACTTGCTTGAAGCGCAATTTCAAAAAGAGCTGATCTTTACACTTCCCCCAGAAGCAGAGGACGAAATCGTTTTAGTGCTGCAAGGAAGACCGTTTATCGGTTATACCATAAATTGTACCGATTGCATAGAAGAAGAAACAAATCCACCCACTTTCTTTCTCTACGATGTACAGAAGAAGAAAACTCTCTCATTCCTTATCCCTCTCTCATTCATTGAACCCGAATGGGACACGAGTTTCTACCCTGAAGAGCTAGATGGCGGCATCTATCTGACAATCGAGTGCTCACACAATAATCAGCGCTCATTTCTCTTGATAAAAGTAGATGATAAAAAATTAACAGAAATACAACGTTACACGACGAACGAACCATCTCCAACGCCATTTAAATGGATCTTTTGCAAAAAAACCAACTCCTTTCGTCTTGCAATGACAATAGAAAACCGGTTGCTAATTTCAACAACGGAAACGTCCTGCAACACTAAGAATTTTAATAGAAACGTATGTATTACTGGACACTTTTTTTGGAATGAACATTCCCTCTTAATGCTTCAGTTCCCCGATGTAGAACCTTGGGATAAGTTTATCTTTGTTTATGATTTCAATACATTAGAGCACTGCTTCACTTTAAAAACGCCATGGCTTCCCAGCAAGAGATGCTCCAAAGTAGTACTGCAAGACCAAAAGCTTACCCTTTTCGGAGAGAGGACTGATAAAGCCTGTATCTATAAAATTTCATCCTTCCCACAAAAAGGCGCTACGTATCGACCCTCCTATAAGTTTAGTGCTTGTGCTCAGTCGCTACCTATTTATCTCAAAAACAAAATGCGCTACATGACAGTGAAGCCAACCCATCAGCACCGTCTTTACAAGGTCCGACTGTCAACTCCTCATTCATCGGAACTCAAGACATTTTTTGAATTTCCAACTCCGACCTACCTAATCCCTTGCGAATCTCAAGGAC
>DATAHB010000022.1:0-6225 GCA_036263375.1 Rhabdochlamydiaceae bacterium
CTCGATTTGAGAAAATTTTTGTAAGGCATGCTTCATGAGTTTTGATTCATACGCATAGATTTGATCGAGGCCATGCGACTGGACGTAATCTAAGGCCGCGCCAAGGCCAATCACTTCCGCAATCATCGGCGTGCCAGCTTCAAAACGGAGGGGCGAGGGCTGAAAGATGGTTTTTTCAAAAGTCACTGTTTGAATCATATCACCGCCGCCTTGATAGGGCGGCATTTGATCAAGCAGCTCTTTTTTTCCATAGAGAACACCGATGCCTGTCGGTCCGTAGATTTTGTGGCCGGAAAAAGCAAAGAAATCACAATTGAGGTCTTGGACATCGATCTTGAGATGAGGCACGCTTTGGGCTCCATCAACAAAAACTTTAGCGCCCTTGCGGTGCGCGGCCTCAATGATTGTTTTGAGAGGATTAATGATACCTAGCACGTTCGAAATATGGGCAATGCTCACGAGTTTTGTTCGGAATGACAATAATTTCTCATAAGCGTCAAGATCGAGCTCGCCATTTTCATGGAGAGGAATGATTTTGAGACGCGCTTTTTTCCTTTCGCAAAGGAGCTGCCACGGAACGATATTGGAATGGTGCTCCATCGCAGAGATTAAAATCTCATCGCCGGGCTGGAGGAATGCTTCGCCAAACGAAAAGGCAACTAAGTTGATCGCTTCGGTCGTACCTTTAGTAAAAATAATTTCATCTGGTGATTTTGTATGGAGAAATCGTTGGACTTGAGACCGGACTGCGTCATAGGTGGCGGTCGATTTTTCGGCAAGTTGATAAACAGCGCGGTGGACTGTACCATAATTTTCCGAATAGAAGTTGGAGATGGCATCAATGACAGATTGAGGTTTGAGTGTGGTTGCTGCAGAATCTAAATAAACTAAAGGCTTGCCATGCATCGTTTGTTTGAGCATCGGAAAGTCGCGTCGGTTAAAGACCATTTTGAACCTCTTCACGGATGAAAGCAGGAGAAATTTGACTCAGCATCTCTTGCCTATAGCCGCGGATTAAAAGCTGGCGAGCTGTTTCGGTGCTGATGCCTCGGCTTTTTAAGTAAAAAAGTTGCTCGTCATCGACCTGAGCAAAAGTCGCCCCATGCGAAGCTTTGACATCATCGGCAAAAATTTCGAGGTTGGGTTTTGCATGAGCAATGGCTCCTTCGCTGAGCAGAAGATTATGATTGAGCTGGTACGCCTCCGTTTGCTGCGCCTCAGGACGGACGAAGATTTTGCCTTCAAAACTCGATTGAGAAGTGTCTTTTAAGACTCCTTTAAATTTCTGCAATGACCTGGCATGGGGAGTCACATGCTCAACAAAGACATGTGTATGGGCATGGGCGTTTTCTTGAAGGTCCCAGAGCCCTTGAAGAAGCAGATCGGCATTTTCACCTTGAATGTGCGCTCTGATGCTATGGCGCGAAGTTCGAGGGCCTTGCGTCAGCGCAAAGTATTTCAAACGACTGTCACGTTTAAGTGTTGCTCGGAAATAATTCAGATGCCAGCCTTCTCCTTTTTTAGGAGCTTCCGTCTGATCAAAAGAGGCGCCGTCTTCTAAGGCAACATCGAGAACTATATTGTGGATGCCGCCTCCTGCGATCGTAGAGATCCACTGAACCTGTGTTTGGGGGGCTAAAAAAAGCTGAAGTCTTGCAGGAGCAAAATCTGTCGTATTAAAAAAAAGCGTCTGGATTGGTTTTTCAACAACAACTTTTGGAGGAACGTAGAAGAAAAGGCCTTGAGGATGGACGGCCAGGTTCAGCAAGGCAAATGGATCGGGCTCTTCTTTAAGCGTTTGACTCCAGCGGCTTTGTAAGAACGGGCCATACGAGCGCATAGCATCGGCAATCGGAAGTGCAACAATTTTTTTAGAAAGTTCGGAAAGGTCTGACAGGTCCTGTTGATAAGCGCCGTTGATGAAGACGAGATAGTTGCCTCGGCATTGAGGATAAATATAGGAAAGGATTTCTTCTTTAGAGGGAACATAGGAGGTTTCTTTGACACTCAGTTCATATAAACGACGAAGAGGAACGTACCGGAACGCTTCGTCGGTTTTTTTGGGAAGTCCCAGCTCAAGAAAATGATCCCAGGCTTTTTCACGCATCCCTTTCAAAAGATCGCGGCCCCGCACCTGCCCGAAATACTGGTGTAGCCCTGAGAGAAATGTTTCCTCAGTAGACATGATATCCTTGTTTTTCAAGTTTTAGCGCGAGGTCCGATGAACCTGTCTCGACAATTTTTCCATCGATGACAACATGGACAAAATCGGGTTTGATATAATCTAAAAGTCTTTGGTAGTGGGTGATGAGCAACAGACTACGTTCGGGTGTCTGAAGTTGTTTGACGCCGTCAGCAACGATTTTCATCGCATCGATATCGAGTCCTGAATCGGTTTCATCTAAGATTGCCATCTTGGGTTCTAAGACAGCCATTTGGAGGATTTCATTCCGTTTCTTTTCTCCGCCGGAAAATCCTTCGTTAAGGCTACGGTCTTTGAATTCTGCTTTCATGTTCATGAGAGTCATTTTCTGCTCGAGGATTTTTTCAAAATCGGCCTCAAGGATTGTCCCTTTGCAGGCAGAATAAGAGGCATGGAGGAATTGAAAATTGGTCACGCCGGGAATTTCGAGAGGATATTGAAAGCTCATGAAAAGACCAAGTTTTGCTCTTTCTTCAGGATCGAGCTCATTGATATTTTGACCTTCGAAGAAAATGACTCCGCCGGTAATCTCATAGGCAGGATGGCCGGCAAGGACTTTGGCAAGCGTCGATTTTCCCGCACCGTTGGGCCCCATGAGCGCATGGACCTCTCCGGGGTTTACTTTCAGGCTAAACCCTTTTAAAATCTCTTTTCCATCAATTGAAACGTACAAATCGTGAATGTCTAACATGTTATCCCACGGAGTTTTCTAATTTTAAAGTGAGCAGTTTTTGAGCTTCGACAGCAAATTCAAGAGGAAGCTCTCGGATGACGTCTTTGCAAAACCCGCTCACGACAAGACTAATCGCATCTTCACGGCTGATACCACGCGACTGCAGATAAAAAAGTTGTTCTTCGTTCATTTTTGACGTAGAGGCTTCGTGCTCCACCTGAGAAGTCCTATTGGCGACTTCAATATAAGGAAAGGTGTTGGCTGAGCACTCATTTCCGACTAACATCGAGTCGCATTGCGTATAGTTCCGGGCGCCACTGGCTCTCGGTGCAATTTTGACAAGCCCCCGGTACGAATTATGCGACTGATCTGCAGATATTCCTTTGGAGATGATCGTCGACCGGGTGTTTTTCCCGAGATGAATCATTTTTGTTCCGGTATCGGCTTGCATTTTTCCATTGGTCAGCGCCACAGAGTAGAATTCCCCCACCGACTCATCCCCTTGCAAAATGCAGCTGGGATATTTCCAGGTAATGGCAGCGCCGGCTTCGACTTGCGTCCAAGAAATTTTCGAGCGTTTACCCGCGCAGCGGCCTCGCTTCGTCACAAAATTATAAATCCCGCCAACTCCTGTTTTAGGATCGCCGGCATACCAATTTTGGACAGTCGAGTATTTGATTTCGGCATTGTCAAGCGCAATGAGTTCAACCACAGCGGCATGCAACTGATTTTTATCGAACGCCGGTGCTGTGCACCCTTCGAGATAGCTGACATACGAGCCTTCTTCAGCAATGATAAGTGTTCTTTCAAACTGGCCGCTTTCTTTGTCGTTGATCCGAAAATAGGTCGAGAGTTCCATCGGAGAGCGGACTCCTTTGGGGATATAGACAAACGATCCATCGGAGAAGACAGCGGAATTGAGCGCAGCAAAGAAGTTATCGCCAATTGGCACAACGGTACCAAGGTATTTTTCGATAAGCTCAGGATAAAGATGGACGGCTTCGGAGATTGGACAGAGGACAACGCCAGCTTTTTTGAGCTCGTTTTGAAATGTTGTACCCAATGAGACCGAATCAAAAACCACATCGACAGCGACGTTAGCCAGCCGTTTTTGTTCATCGATCGGAACGCCGAGCTTTTCAAATGTGCGGAGAAGTTCCGGGTCGACTTCATCCAAACTGCTGAGTTTTTGTTTTGTTTTGGGCGCAGAGTAATAACAAATATCTTGATAATCGATCGGAGGATATTTGACATGAGCCCAAGCCGGTTCCGGCATTTCTTGCCATTTGCGGAAGGCTTTTAAACGGAATTCTAAAAGGAATTCAGGCTCGTTTTTTTTGGACGAAATCAAACGGATCGTTCCTTCGTTCAATCCTTTAGGAATGGTCTCCGCTTCAATCTCTGTCACAAACCCGTATTTATAATCCGACTGCATGCTCATAGGCAAAATTATACCTTTTAAAATTGATTCTCTCAATTGCTCCTTTGCACTTTCAATAAACCCCTATTACGATGGTGTAGGCCCACTTATAATTTTTACCCGAGTAAAATTTAACACTTTGATCTAGTGCTATTTATGAATTTAAAAAGTATATTTCACCCTGAAGTTTCATCAAAGATAGGCGGTTTTAGGGTTGTACAACGACCAAAACTGTAGCACTTTTGCCTTGGAATTCAGCCATATTTCAGCGAATCACCGCCTTTTTGACGTATGCTCAACCCAATATTGACAAGGGTCAAGCTAATCAGTGCCGGATAGACCATTTCCAGTAGCGGACCTAAAAATTTCGCGATTCCTGAAAATTCCAGAGTCGAGACTAAGATCCCGATAACCAAAGTAAGGATTAGCGAGCTCTTATAGGAGATTTTATCGCGGAGGATTTCGGTACGCAGAAAATCTGAAAAGAGGATGGCAAGGGTAATGGCGGTCGTCAAGCAGGCCAGAAGGACGGCAATGCAAACGCAAGGGGCTGCAAATGGCCCTAAGGCGGCTATTGCGATCCGTCCGAGCATCTCTTGCGGAAGAACCTCTCCCAAAAGAGGGGCATACGCCCAGCCCAAAACAACCAACGCCAGATAAACAGCAGCTAAAATCACCGCTGCAATAGCCGATGATTTAAGAAAGATTTTCACATCCCCTTTGAGCTGCTTGATTACAAAAGTCGAGAAGAAGAAAGCAGCAAGCAGATCCATTGTCTGATAGCCTTGGAAAAATCCGTTTTTAAAGACCTCCCAGCCATGGGAAGCAGCACTTTCTGCAATCCCTCCTCTCAGACCAAAGAAAGCAATAACGCCGATTGCTAAAAGCAGGATAGGGGTCAACCAAACTCCGAGAACCGAAATGATTTTGAACTTGTTCACTGTGAAAAGATAGATGGCAACGGATAGGACAATGCTGGTGATCATAAGGGAAGCCGATGGAATGAGAAGCTGGATCGCCCCATGAGCAACGGTGAGGCAGCGGGCGACGACCCCAAACGGCCCTAAAAGAGCGAGAGCCAAGAATGCAAACAAAAAAGTGCCGGTCTTGCCAAGGAACCGGAAGAAGTTTGGAATACTTCCTTGATGGAGGAACATGCCGAAGAGGCCTAGAAAGGGGACCAAAACGCCGGTAAGCAAAATGCCGAGCGCGGCAAGGAAATAATTTCCTTCACTGAATTTACCGACAGTAATCGGAAAAACGAGATTGCCCGAACCAAAGAACATTGAGAAGAGCGCAAAACTTGTACTGATAACTAAACCAAATTTTTTCATAATTTTTCCTTTTCTTTCGAAAGTTTTTAGGAGGTCAGTGTGATGAGAGAAAAAATTAGATTTATTTGCTGCTGTTAGCAGCCCACAGTAAAGACTTTGCAGATGGCCATCTGCAATTGAAAGGAAAAAATGAATGAATTTTTCCGTAGCATAAGGTTCATTCTATCTGATGGGGGGATTTTCGAGAAAGGAAATGCCTGGCCAAAAAAGTAAAAAACCTATAGTAAATAATATTTTTAAGGGAGTCTAAAATGTTCAAGCCATACGTGTCTGCCAAATCGAAAATGACAGAATTTACAATCCGGGCAGTTATTCTAGGGATTTTTTTAGGGTTGATCTTCGGAATCGGCAACGCCTATCTGGGACTGAAAGTCGGTACGACGGTTTCTGCTTCAATCCCTGCTGCAGTGCTATCGATGGCGATCTTGCGGACATTTTTCCATAAGCCCAGCATCTTGGAGAACAATTTAGTCCAAACAATTGCTTCCGTCGGCGAGGGGCTTGCTGCCGGCATTATCTTTACTGTACCTGCATTGTTTATCCTGGGCGAGCAGATTTCAATGATGCGGATGTTCATGCTCTCGGCGCTGGGAGG
>DATAHB010000023.1:0-9552 GCA_036263375.1 Rhabdochlamydiaceae bacterium
AAATTTATTAACCTCATCGTCTTCATCAACATCATCGTCGTCACTATAAGTAAACGTATCCACCGTATCCTTACTGGTGGGTATGGATGTTTTCCTGCTAGTAGGAGCACTTGTTCCTTCCTCATCGATGTCAATTTGATCATTATCTTCTTCAGGGTTCTCTGCAGTTTTCTCATCTGACACGTTAGTAGGACCACCAGTTTTGTTTAATCCCTCAGCTTCTTCCGCCTTAGAGGTCGGGCCTTTAGGATGGAGCCAGATCACAAAAAAAACAAACGAAACCACCGCTACGACAAGAATCGAAATGCCCTTATTCTTTAGGACGGCGTTAACGGCACGGTTATCATAGACCCATTCAGGAGCTTTTTGCAGAGCCGGTTTTGCAACAGAATCAACAAGATAATAGTTTAAGCCGTCTAGGGCTTTAGAGTAGAATTTTCCGAAATTAGCAGTTTCAATGCTTTGTACATAGGTGTGACAACGAGAGACAAATCCTGTAACAGTTGCGTCTATCCGGTTTATATCGAGTGGCATAATCCTCCTTCAAATGAAATTTCGAATCGCGGTGATTTTAAAGAACATATTCTTAAATGTAAAGAATTGAACGGTTTCTTAATTTCTGGCATACTGTGGAACAGTGATAAATTTTTTTAAGTGTGAGCAAATGAACGAACAGACACAAAACCGCATCGATAGTATTCAGAATCGGATCCTTCACATGTGGAGGTATCTTTGACCTGGGTCAAAAAGAAAAACGGGTTGAAGAGTTACAGACATTAATGGGAGAGGCTGCATTTTGGGACGATCCTCAAGCAGCACAGAAGGTCATTGCTGAGTCTAACGATTTGAAAGCGTGGACGCTTCCTTACAATCAAGTCAAAGAACGGTTTGCCAATGTCCAGGCGCTCCTTCCGGAAGCGGAAGAGAGTGGCGATCAAACTTTTGTGGAAGAACTTTTAAATGAACTCGATGCGATTGAAAAAATGATCTCGGAACTCGAGATCAGAAAGATGCTTTCGGGGGAAATGGACAGCAAGAGCTGTTATCTGAGCATCAACGCGGGAGCCGGCGGGACGGAGGCGTGCGACTGGGCGCTGATGTTGTCGAGGATGTACCAACGGTGGGCAAATAAACGAGGCTGGGATGTCGAGATGCTTGATACTGTCGAAGGTGATGTCGCGGGGATTAAAAGCATCACATTTAAAATTGCAGGCCCGTACGCGTATGGCTATTGCAAGGCTGAAAAAGGGGTCCATCGGCTGGTCAGGATTTCTCCGTTTGATGCCAATGCCAAGCGGCATACGAGCTTTGCATCTGTCGATGTCTCTCCAGAGATTGGGGATGATATTGAGATCGATTTAAGGAATGAAGATATCCGCGTCGATACATATCGGGCCTCAGGGGCCGGAGGGCAGCACGTCAATAAAACCGATTCCGCCGTCCGGATGACGCATATTCCTACAGGTATTATCGTTTCTTGCCAAAGAGAACGGAGCCAAATCCAAAACAGGGAAGCTTGCTTAAAGATGCTCCGTGCTAAGATCTACGAACAGGAGATGGCAGAAAGGAAGGCCAAGATTGATAAGATGGGTGGTGAGAAGAAAGAGATCGGATGGGGGCACCAAATCCGGAGCTATGTTTTCCAGCCGTATACCCTTGTAAAAGATAACCGGACCGATTATGAAGTCGGCAACATTCACGCTGTGATGGATGGAGAGATTGACGATTTTGTTCTGGCGTATCTGAAGGAGTTCGGGTAATGGATTTATCGGGTTTTGACATTCGGTATACATATGTGACCGACATCACGTATCTCCGGCAGTGGATCAAGAGTCCCGGCATGTTGCAGTATTTTCCAATGGCGGAGGAAAAAGAAATCGAAGATGCGATCCAGTGCTGGATTGGCTTTTGCCGGTGGAGCTGCAGTATCACGGCGACAATCAACCATATTCCGTGCGGGATCGGGACTCTTTTTCTCATGCCTTACAAAAAAGTGGCGCACCACTGCCTTTTCAAGGTGATTGTCGATCCCCATTTTCAGAAAAAAGGAATTGGTAATGACTTGATCCGCAACTTGAAGCATTTAGCCAAAAACTATTTCCATTTAGAGATGCTTTCGACAGAGGTGTTTGAAGGAAATCCAGTCATCTCGATTTTACAGAAGAACGATTTTCAGGAGGTTTTTAGGCAAGAGAAGTTTGTCAAAACTTCTGATGGGTACAAGGCAAGGATTTTTATGGAGACGAAACTATGATCGAGATCCGTCCTTCAAACCCAGACGAAGCCCCTTACCTCCAACAATGGCTCACGGAGCCTGCGATTTTACGATGGTTCCCAATGACGGATGCTCGAGAGATTGAAGATTCTGTCAAAATTTGGATGGGCTATAGCAGGTTTCAAGCCTGTTTCACGGTGTATGAGAATGGGACTCCTGTCGGGATGTCAACGCTATATTTGCAGCCGTATCAGAAATTTGCCCATCAATGTCTCTTTGCGATCATTATCGATGAAAAACATCGAAATAAGGGGATCGGCAAGATGCTCATGGAGCATATGATCAGCGCAGCAAAAAACCAGTTTAAAATTGAGATCCTCCATCTAGAAGTTTATCAAGGCAATCCGGCAATGCGGCTCTACGAGCGACTTGGGTTTAAAGAGTTCGGCCGGCAGCCGAAGTTCATTAAGTTGGGGGAAGAATATCTCGATAAAATCATGATGCAGAAGGAACTTTCATGAGTCTATTCCTTACTGCGAAAAAACCCATCAAAAATCAAAATTTTTCACAGTAAGGGATAAGTTCAATATGGCAGGCCATAGTAAGTGGGCAAATATCAAGCACCGGAAAGGAAGAGCCGATCTGATCAAAGGAAAAATCTTTTCCCGGATCACCAAAGAGATCATCACTGCGGTGAAACTGGGCGGGCCTGATCCGAAGTCGAATTCTAGGCTTAGACTTGTGATGCTCAAAGCCCGGGAGGCGAACATGCCGGGTGAGAATATTGAACGAAATATCAAAAAAGCTTCGAGCGCGGATCAAGCGGATTTTTCTGAATTTACCTATGAAATGTATGGCTATGGTGGGGTCGGATTGATTTTGGATATCATGACGGATAATAAAAATCGGATCTCTTCTGATGTCAGGATTGCGATGAATAAAAAAGGCGGCACGTTGGCAAGCCCTGGAGCTGTAGCATATAATTTTGATCAGAAAGGGGTCATTCAAGTTTTGAAGAAAAATGCCGTCGAAGACGAGCTGTTTTTAGCGGTTTCGGAAGCCGGCGCCGACGAATTTGAGAGCGAAGATGAACTGTATCTCATCACGACGCCTCCTGACCTTTTATTCCAAGTCAAAGAGGCGATCGACAAGAGGGGGATCAAATGCGAATCAGCTGATCTGCAGCGGATCCCCAAGCTCTATGTCGAATGCAGCCCCGAAGACCGGAAGTCGAATCTGGAGCTCATCGAGTATTTAGAAGGGCTCGACGATATCGATGCCGTCCATCACAATATGAAATTAGACTAGGAACTCCTTGGAGATCTCCACTAAAAGGCCTTGATCGATCGGACAGCTGCCGTATTTAGCGTGATGGGTGTTGTAGAGAAGCCCCATGTCAACGACGATCTTATCCTTCGTATCATAGACAATCGCTTCAGGATGAGTCTTGAGTAATTCAAAGAGTCGATCGTAGATGACTTCATGAAAGTCGTGCGTTAAGGCATCGTTATCTGCCAGAGACCGCTTAGAGGTATACTCAATTTTAAACGATTTATCTTTGCCATTGTAGGTTTCGTAGTGGAACACCGGAATGGCGGACTTAATGATGGCTCCTCCTTCTTGGAGATAGCATTCAACGACAAAGCTATTTTTGTCATTGCCAACTCGATACAGGCATCGATTGCCTTGCTCAGCGATTCTAATATCCTTTCCTTTCGCGTCAGCAATCAGCTGTTGGTACTGCTCTAAAGTCATCTCTCTTGGAATGAAAGAGGTGAATTTTTTAAGGATTTTGTTCGGATCTTTTTCTGCGCAGACCTGACCACACCAGACGCCTGTCAAAAGATTTGTGCGGCGTGAGACTACAAAACGATCGCGCGGATGGGCTGCGCTGCAAATGTGAAATCCGCCATTTCTCTCCAAGTCTTCTAAGTGTTTCACATCGAGAAAGCTGAATTTTAGAGGTTTTGACAATTCCAGCGTCCATTCTCCCCTGATATCCTCGGGATTCTTTGTTGCAAAAATGGCACTGGATGCACCTCCGGCAGAAACCTTCGCGATGGCCCCAGTCTTTTCTAAAGTTGCGCTAAAAAGTTTGCGGACCGTATCTTTTCCCTTGTGGGGAGATTTCCATGTATTGACTGTTTTGAGAGCGTTATTGAACTTCTTCTTGCTTGTGGGAGAAAGGTCGTATCCGGGATCGTTCCCATCGATAATGCGGCTTAATGATTTCACTGCTTTCTCTGCATCAGGAGTCTTAGGATCTTGTTTTTTGGGAGAACGAGGAGGAGTGGTGAATCCATCGGAGACATGTAGCCATGAAAAGACATCGGGAGAGTTTGGATCAGATTCTTGAGAGTTAGAATCACCCTGTTCATTGTCGTCGCTTGAATCAAAAAAATGGCTGCTTCGGCCTGATTTTGGAGGAGTAGAAGAAGTAGAAGAGGTAACACGGCCATCTAAATCAGTGGCGTCGTTGTGACGTGGACTTTCGAATTCATCATTTGCCACTTCATCAATCACTTCAAAAAGCGATTTATTGCGAGGATCTTTCGCTAGCATCGGCCTTGTAGGGTCAGTTGTGAGAGGGGATTTATATGTGAGTGCAGGGATTTCGGAGACTTTGTGTGTCATAAAACCTTTTTTGTTTTTTTAAAGCAGTGGCATTATGACAATCTATAAATTTATTTCAAACAGTATAAATTTATTAAATTGTGTAATTAAAAAATTAAATTAAGCGGTGCGTCGAACTTATCCCAGCAAATGCTATCCTGAAATGAACTCAAAAGTTGGGAATTTAGCAAGGAGCAACGCAAGTTTTTGGTTATTGCTCGCGCATTGCCAAATTCCCAACTTTTGAGTTCACTTCAGTATAAAAAAGATTTCCAAGTAATTGGAGAAAAAGAGTAGTCTGTCTGGCCTATGTCAGTAAATTTTTGTATTGTATCAGGAAGATGGCCCAAGACTTGTGGATTTGGATGCGGATCTGAGAGTCCAATTCCTCTTGAAGGTCGAAATCCAATTCCGCTGGGTACTTTAGGGCAAGCGATTGAACAAAGAAGCTTATCACCGGCTGCGATTGTACAATGCCTAAACCGTTTTGAAGATAGCAAAATGGATGGTGAACATGAGATTGAGAGATTCCGGACTTTTTTTGCGTTGATGCAAAGTGAGGCCATTTGCTGCATTAACTTTATTCCTCTTGATCCTCATGAGCTGCAGACCATTCAGGTGATGCGATTGCGCCAGAGTGAGGTTCCCAAGAATGTTTCTGTCTATTCCCATTCGAATATCTACAAGTACATTTTGCCCGTCGAAAGAGCAGATTATGTTTTTGATCTTTCAAAAGAGAAGGTTTCTGACACTACTCAGTGTTTTAAGGGAAGCCTGGAAACCATTATTGGAAAAGGGTTGGGTTATTTCATCAAAGATCGTCAAGCGAAAGGAATAGCCCTGACTATTCAAGAAACTGGAAATCAGAAAAACTACATCTGGCTGAAGTAAGAGACTGTCCACCAGCTCATTTATAAGAAATATACGGTCCGACATTGCGGATGTTGTCTTGTTGGATTGGCTCGTAACGAAACTGATTTTCCTCGGGGAGCACGCCTTCCATTAGCACAGCGAGCCGCTTCAGGTTACTCCGGGATAAAAAGGTCTTTGATGTTGCAATAAAATCGGCATATGAGAGTTTCTTTACAGAGTCGATTCTCTTCTGGAGCCATTCAAAATCGGCGTCGTAGTCAAATGCCAAAACGTAGAGCTCTGAAGCTTTGCCGTAAATGGTTTCCGGGGGCATTTCAAGTTCTTTGATGAGGGAGGCTTTGAGTGTCTCAAACCGCTCTTCCGGAATTTTTTTGTTAATGTGGCGGCTGAAATCTTCCATGAACAGTTCGAACCTAGCGAGAAGCTCGGAAGGTTGGTGGGTATTGGATTGGACGGCAAAAAATTGCAAAAGCTGCCTGTCGATTTCGACATCCCAAGCGCTTGCGATATAGCCTGTCTGTTGTTTAGTGCGGAGAGTTGTGAAGAAATCGTCTTTGAGGACGCTCGATAAGAGTTGTTGGGCTGCCCTTTTTTCCATGGTAAACGGGCCTTCGTGGAGCATGAGCACGGTGCTGTTGCCTTGTCTTTCGGTCGTTTGTAAAACCATGTAAGGTCCTAATTTATCGGCAGGAGAGAGGACGCCCAGTTTATGATGCTTGCTTGGATGGAAGGGGGCGGCGCTCAAGGTTGTTTTCAAATCGCCCCAGATATTGGCGGCTTCGGCAGACGTGATGTTTCCATAGATGAGCGATTCGATATAGGTTGTTTTGAAGATTTCTCGGGTAAAGCGGAGGAAATCTTCATACGAGATGTTCTTTAAAGCTTGATGCTTAGCATGAGGAGTCGGGGTGTTGGTATAGATCATGCTATTTATCAGCTGGACGCTTTGCCGGACGGGAAGTTCTTTGGAGCCGTTATCATAAGACGAGAGAAGTGATTGTTTGTAAATATCAAACTCCGAAGCAGTGGGAGAGACATCTTGGAGTGATTGGAAAATGGTTTTTAAAAAGAGTTGGATTTTTTCACTATAGCCCGAAACAGAGATTCCAAAATTAAATTTGTTTTGAGAGAAATTAACGGTAAGGCCTGCTTGATTGGCATAGAAGAGCGGGGAGTTTAATTTTTCCGACAGAGCCCTTGCATAGAGATCAAAAAAGGCGCGCGCCTTAGCAGAACCGTCTTGCTGGGGGGTGAGAAGTGAAATGAGAGCAGTTGTTTCTGGAACTAGGTATTTCTGATCTTGCACGAAGTACATTTTGCCAAATTCTTCGGAAGCGATCAGAGAGGGTTGGTTAGGAAGAGCTTCAGGCGCGGGGATTAGAGCCAGCGACTGTGGGAGGAAAGGGTTTGCTAGGGGGATGTCGATATTGGCATGCGGTTTTGCGCTTGCCCAGGCAGTCAAGTGAGACGCCGGGATATCTTTGATCGTATACGCAGCGTTCATCCATTTTTCTTGGATCGTAGGGAGTACGCCGGTGAGTTTAGGATCTACCGAGACGGCAAAAACGCACGATTCCGGAGTCAGGGTATCGAGCATAGCGCGGATGAGCTTTGGATCGTACCCAGTCAGTTGCGTCGATTTCAACGGAAACGTTTCGAGGTTTTCATAAATCATGTCAGCGACTTGATTGGAGACAAAGCTGTAAGCATCGCATCGAGACTGATATTCATAGCCGATTTTGGCCATTTTGTGCTTTTCATCAAAGATATACCGGGGAATGCCTGTCTCTTTGAGACGATTAATCGCTTGAAAGGTCCGCTGGATGATGGTATCGATTTGCTTAGCGCCGGCTTCGGTGAGCGAGATTTCGATCATAAAAAGGAGACTCTCTTTGCTGAAACGATCTCTTGAGACAGCCACGTCTTCGGCCAGTTTCTCCCGTTTAAGTTGCTCCAGCAGGCCGTTTTCGGTTCCGTTCGCAAGGGCATACGAAATCAGGGACGGCGAGTCTGTCTCCATATCCAAAGCAATCTTTTTGGGAAGATGCCAGAGCATGCAGACCGATTTTAGGTCTTTAACGGGTTTAATGTAGATAAAATGGCCCTTTTGCTTAGCTGAGAGCATGTCGTCAGGGTAGGTCACAGGAGCTAAATGGTGGTTAGGGATGGCAGAGAACTTATCCACCGTCAGCTGGATCATTTCTTCTAATGGCAAGGGAGAGATGGTCACGAGGTGCATCCGGTTGGAACTGTAGTGTTCCTTATACCACTTCTTAAGGGCTTCTTGAGGAATTCCCGATAGTGTTGCGGCATTGCCGGTCGAAAAAGCGGCATTCGGATGGTCGGGATTACCGGTCTCTTTCAAGATCATGTAGCTGCGCCAGTTGTCGTTTTCGATGTTCTTGGCATGCTCCTGGTCGACAGCGTGAAGCTCTCTTCCAATCGAAGAAGGATTAAAAAGCGGGTCGACAAAGAAATGAGAAAAACGGTCGAGTGCGCCTTTATATGCATCGTTATTGATCGAGAACGTATAGACAGTCCGGTCGGGCGCTGTATAGGCGTTAGGTTGTCCACCATTGTCGTTGATGTACTGCATGTATTCGTTTTCTTTCGGATAAGCAGCCGTTCCCATGAACAGCATGTGCTCTAAAAAGTGGGCCATGCCGGGGTACTCTTTCGGATCCTGCCATGAACCGGCTTCCACGGCGAGCGCCGCTGCTGATTCATGGATGCCGGGATCGGAGATTAAGTAGGCCTCTAGTCCATTGGAAAGGCGAATTTTAGCAGTTTTTCTCTCAGCTAAGGCTGGTGTCAAGACTTTGAGAGTGTTTTTGTCTTCGATCCGTTCATAGGAGGCGCTAAAAAGAGAAGTCGCAGTGAAAATGGCTAAAAAAAGTAGTTTTTTCATGAACATATCCTTTGATAATCAGTAGAGACGCAGCTCCAAATGTAATCCGCTCTTGCTCCGCGCCGATCGTGTTTATTAGATAAATCGTACCCGGGATAACGTTCCATGTCAATCTCAGTCCCGATCGAGAGGTGGATCGGCCCTCGTTTACTGCTGCGGGTTTCTCCTAGCTCAATTTGAATGGTCTCAGGTGGAGGCATGAGGTCGTAGGTGGCGAGCGCCATCGGATAGAAAAAGGTTGGGGTTTTGGCTTTTTGGGCCATCAGATAAAACATTTCGACGCTTTGGGGATCGAATTTGGCGACTTCAACAACGCCTTTATCGTTCTTTCGGTCGCGGCCTCCGCTTGGAGCGACATAGATGCATTTGCCTCCTTCTTGAAGGAGGATGCGCATCAGATCCATCGCCTTTTTGTTATGGTGCTGTTTTTCAGCTTTTTTCTCCGGGGGATGGTCGATGTACCGTTTTGAGTAAATGCACAGCAGATTTCTTCCCATGCTGAAAGGCACCGCTAGCGGATCCGTGATGACGCGCTCGCCTGCGACAAAAATCATCTCTTCGGCAAGCCCGGGGTATTTTTCATCGAGAAGAATGCTGATGGCCTGGGGATCTGCCTCAATTTGATGGTTGGCCAGCAAAATGACATTATGCCCTTGTTTTTGATGGGCAATCATCTCTTCAATCTGCTTCTCTCCATGGACACGGGATTTTTTTTCATCGACGAGAAGGCGGAAAAAATCGTTTCCAAACTTATAGAAGTCGAACGGGTAGCGGATCTTTTCATGGTACGGCTGGAAAATGAAGGGGGTCGTGATCTGCATTCGGATGCAGTTTAGAAAATCATCAAACCAAGCAGCATACGACGACGCATCGACTCGGTGCTCGTCCAAGGCACTTTTATAGCCATGGTAGAATGACTGCAGGTTTTTTTTAACTCTCGTGG
>DATAHB010000024.1:0-3400 GCA_036263375.1 Rhabdochlamydiaceae bacterium
CTCCATTGCTCAAAAAGTCCAAAAAGCGACGCAACCTGAACCCGCTAACAGTCTCTTAGTCTATTTTTTACCCTTCTTGGTAACTTTGCTCCCAGCGCGCTCAGCTAGGTTAATTCTTCACTTACCAGAGAACAAATCTATCCAAAAACGGGTAAAAAAACCATACCAAGAATTCTGAGATCGGTTCATTCCTCGTAATAAACTTATATTTTTTTTATTGCAACACATCGTCCTCGGACTTCGACAAAACGGTCCCCTGTCCCGACCTTCCGATGCAGGGTCCCTTTCTCTAAAATCGTATAGAGCGATTGAAGAGCAGCATGGGAAAGAAAAACTTTATTTTTTTCGCTGAATTTTTTTAAAAAAGCTTTGATTTCGACCGGCTCTAAAGGGTAATAGCCCGACAGGTCGACCCGTTTTTCGCCTTTGTCTTCAATGATCAGTGCCTCGTATTTCTCGATTTTTTTTGAAAGATAGTCGGAAAGCTCCCTGGCCGACTCTCCCAGACGGCGGAGGTTACCGCTCACTTCTTTCCCAAAATGGGTTTCTAATTGTGGCAAAATCGACGTGCGCATCTTTCCTCTTAAATACCTCTGGTCAAGGTTAGTGCTGTCTTCAATGGCCTTTAACCCCTTTTCTTCAAGCCATGCCTTCAACGTGGCTTTGTCCACTCCCAGCAGAGGTCTCCAAATTTGCATGCCGTCAACGCTCGAGACAGGTAAGATCCCCTTTAAAGCCGAAAGCGATGCCCCTTCCAAGATCCGTTTCAAGACGGTTTCTGACTGATCATCTCCATGGTGGCCTAAAATAACGGCTTGGGCATCGATTTTTTGATAGATCTCTTTAAAAAACGCAAGGCGTGCCTGCCGCGCCTCGTTTTCTTTCTTGGGGACACCCTCTAACCGTTTGAGATGGAAGGGCACGTCTACTTCTGCCTGCAGTTCTTCGGCTTGCTGCTTGCTCTCCGCTCTCCACCCGTGATCAATATGGGCGACATGTAGATCGACTTCGCACTCTAAGAGCAGATGGAGAAGAGCGAGCGAATCCGCTCCCCCCGAAAACCCCAAAATCACCGGCCTCTCGGAAATCTTGTGCAAGTTTAAGAAATGTTTAACTATTTTAAGGAGTTCGGGCATAAATATAGACATCTCTGTCGTGAAATTGGATCATTTTTTGTGGACGCATGCCGACGCGCTCAGCAAGCCGGATGCTGCGGGTATTTGCGGGCTCAATAATCGAAATCAATTCTTTGAGTTTTAAAGCAGTGAACGCATAGTCGCAGATCTCCCGCGCTGCTTCCAAAGTAAGCCCGCGGTGCCAGTATTTGGGCAGCAGCCGGTAGCCGAGTTCAATTTTTTTCACCTCTTCAATCTCTTGAATGATCAGTCCGGCAAGGCCAATGATTTTTTTTTCTTCTTTATAGTAAATCGCCCAAAGCCCAAAACCATGCCGATAATGATCGAGAATTCTTTTTTGAAAATACTCTTTAGCCTCCTCCGAGTTTAAAGGTCTTCCCTTAAGAGAAAACCTCATCACTTCAGGATCAGCCATCAAGGCGGCAAACTCCTCAAAGTCGTCATTTGTCCATTCTCTGATCTCTAATCTGTCCGTTTCAATGAACATAGACCTACAAATATAACAGCTTCTGTCATAAAATGCGATGATGCCTACCGTATGGCGGTATATACTCCGCAGCTACTTTCAAGTTTTTCTTTTGTGCATTGCCAGCTTTGTTGCAGCATTGTTTGTGATGCGCTTTAAAGAAATCGCCGAATTCACCACTCTCAATTCCGACGCGCTCTCGATTTTTCTCTTTAGCCTCTATCAGCTTCCTTATATCTTGCCGGTTGCGATTCCTGTCTCATGTGTCATTTCATCGATTTTGCTCTTTCAAAAGATGAGCCAAGCCCAAGAACTGACGGCTCTTAGAGCCTCAGGAATGGGGCTCAAAACAATTTTATATCCTCTTTTCTTAGGAGGCCTCTTTCTCTCTCTTGTCAACTTCACAATCATCACCGAAATCGGCCCGCGCTGCCGCCTCATGGCCAAAGAACTCAGCCACGAAATGACCTCGAACAACCCCTTTTACATATTTAATAAGATTACCGAGGGCAAAATGACCAACGCCTATGTTGAAATCCGGACGTTAAGAGGAGGCAAAAAAGCAAAGGACGTCCTCTTGATCTTGAACAACCGAACTCAGCAGCGGCTCAATGTCATGACGGCAAAAGAGCTTTCCATAGAAGGCTCTGAAATGATTGGGAAAGATGTTTCGATCATTTCGAGTGTTCACGGCGAAGGTGATGATAACTACGACCACATGGTGATTGAAAACCAAGAGACGATGTCGTCTCAGGCTGCCAGTCTTTCTAAACTCCTCCACGACTCCAAATGGCACCTTCGTCCGGAATTCCTCAGTTTTAAAGATCTCATTGTCCGCATCCTGCTCTCCAAGAACAATAAAAGCCTCTGGAAAAATACCCACGGCTTGGAGATCGCCCGCCGACTCTCTCTCTCCCTGACACCACTTGCATTTACGATCATGGGAGCGGCTTTCGGCATGCAGATCGGCCGGCAGCGGAATAAAAAAGGGATTTTGTGGGCCGTACTCCTCACGTCTCTTTATCTCTCGGCTTTTATCGGGGCCAAAAGCATGAAACATTTTCCAATAACCGCCTGGGCACTCTACTTCCTTCCTTTTGTTATCATTGCTCTTTTTTCTCTCCGGAGCATCAACCGAATTTCACGGGGGATCGAATGATTTGGAAAAGATATTTCTACAAAGAGATCTTGAAAGTTTTTTTCTTTTTCCTCTTCGGCTTTTTCTTTCTCTACTGCCTCATTGAATATTCGATGCATATGGACGATTTTATTAAAAACAACCACCTCCAAGTGCGCGAAGTGATCCTCTACTATGTCAATCAGCTCTTGAAACGGCTCGACTTCCTCCTGCCAATGGCCTTGCTGCTTTCCATCATCAAAGTTCTGACAACGCTTTGCTCCAAAAACGAATGGACTGTTTTACAAACAGCGGGTCTTTCGACACGAAAACTCCTCCGCCCTTTCATGGTCGTTGCCTGCACGTGCTGTATCATTGCTTATCTTAACTTCGAGTATTTCCACCCTCAAGCGCTCAAACATATTGATGACTTCCGCGTCTCTCATTTTAAAGGAACCCGGATGGCCCAAAGGCGCGAGTTGATCCATCTGATCCCACTAAGCGACAATACCAAACTTCTTTACCAGTCGTACAACAAAGAAAAAAATGCCCTCTTTGATGTCCTTTGGATCAAAAGTATCGACGATATCTGGAGAATTAAATACTTGAGTGCCGACCCGTCAAACCCCACAGCAGAGTATGTTGATCATCTCGTCCGAAACGCCTCAGGATTTTTTGAAA
>DATAHB010000025.1:0-9768 GCA_036263375.1 Rhabdochlamydiaceae bacterium
CTTGATGGAGATGGTTGACAAAGTACTGAAAATCTTCGGGCGTACCAAAGCGGCTGGTCGCGGCATAATAGCCACTTACTTGGTAGCCCCACGATTCATCAAGAGGGTGCTCGCAAATCGGCATGAGCTCGACATGGCTAAAACCCATCTCTTTGCAATAGGCGGCAAGTTCATGCGCCAAATGCCGATAGCCAAGATCTTTTTTCCAAGAGCCGAGATGGACTTCGTAAATATTCAGAGGTCGGTTTAAGCCCTGTTTTTTCCACGCCTCATCGGTCCATTGAAAGCGGTCGATATCAAACAGCCTGGAGGCTGTTTTGGGTCTTACCTCGCTATAGTAGGCATACGGATCGGATTTGATCAGCAAAGAGCCGTCTTGTGTCTTGATTTCAAACTTATAGTGCTGTCCCTCCTCTAAGCCGGGGACGAAAAGTTCCCAGACGCCAGATGCTCCCATTGATCGCATGGGATGAGCCCGTCCGTCCCACTGATTGAAATCGGCAACGAGAGAAACTGCTGCTGCGTTTGGAGCCCAGACGGCAAATTTTGCGCCTGCAACACCTCCATGATGGACAAGCCTGCCGCCTAGCACATTGAAAATTTTGTAATGAGTTCCTTGATTAAATAAGTGGGCGTCGATCTCACCAAAGGTCGACAAAAACGCATACGGATCGTGGTAGAGTTTTCCATCGGAATGGTAGATGCGATAATCAAGAGGGGTTGTTTTTGCAGGAACTGCAACTTCAAAAAGTCCTGCAGAATCTGTTTTTTTGGCTTCAACGATCTTGCCTTTGACTTCCAGATGGCATGTCGCGGCGCCAGGCCGCCATAGCCGCACAACTTTATCGTGCAGGCCTAAAAAAGCATGAGGATTATGTATCTCAAATAACCGTGTTTGCAACATGTTTCATTTCTTTTTGTGCGAATAAGTAGATCGATCCCGCTAAACACCATGCCATGCCAAATGCGATAACAAAGAGCGGTCCGATCCAAACGCACAAAAGACTCGCCGTTAAGGGCACTATAAGCCCTCGAAGGCCGACTGTCAAAATATTTACCGTTGAAAAAAGGCTGCTATCGCCGCTGCCGGCAAAAAGCGGCCCTGATAAATGCCAGATCAAATGGCTACCAGCTTGCGCAACTCCATAGAGAAAAAACGCTGCAAAGAACCAAACTGTTTCCCAACTAGCCAGGATCCAAAAAAGTGCAGAAAACGCAAACAAAAGACAAACAAGACCTGTCAGCCGGCAAATCCCTTGCAAGGCAATTTTTTTTCTCCAGAAAGCAGTCGCCAGAACAAATCCGATCCCCATCCAAACAAAACGACTGATTGTCATATCGACGTGGCTGATTGCCAATTCATCGGCGGAGTAGAGCACTAACGCCGGCATAATGAGCATTAGGCCGATGCCTCCCATCATAAAGCCGAGCTGAAACCTGGCAAAATCGGGCCGCTCGCGGAGAAGGTTCCAGCTATCTTTCCAAGGAGTAACCAAAGAAGTAAAGAGGGGATTTCGTTTTGTAGGCGGCTCGCTCACCAGAAAACTATCGATCGGAACCCGTGCCTGCAGCACTAAAGCCAGCAAACCAAACCCAGCGCTGAGCAAGAAGAGCACTTTCCAATCGTGGTCATTGATGCAAAAGCTAAGGAAGACCCCAATCAAGACTCCGCCTAAACAGTTGACTGCAGAGCTCCATGAAAAAAATCCCTCCCTTGCTCCAGATGGAACATTCTGTTTTAGGATTTCCATTTGCGCTGGCATCCCGCCCCGTTGGAAACACTGAAACAGAGCCGCTCCGATGATAAAAAACCAGCTATTTTGGACAAACGGGAAGATCAGAAAGGGGGCACAGGCCAAAAATCGAGAAATCATCCAGTTTGATCGCAGCAGGTTCCGATTTCTCCACAGCGTTGCTCCCCAATAAAACGAAACAAGAGCAACGACCGGCTTGAGCATCGTGAAAATCGAAATTTGCAAGGCGCTCGCATGTAAATCCTTTCTCAGAATATACGGTAGAATCGCAATCAGGCCCACGAGCGGTTCATTCAGTAAACCGGTCACAAGCATGGCCCATTTCGTCTTGCGGGATTTTATCGTCATAGAAGTCTGATTATACCTTGAGAAGCCCTATTTCTCAAATCGGTCTAGAAATAATTTTTGACTGGGCTCTAGTCGTAAAGGTTTTTCGAAAAGGTGACGGCTCCCCTTTTCTTTCAATGCCGTCCGTAACCGGCAAGATTTAAACGGTTTCGGCACACAAAAAAACATTTCACGGCTGCTGCTTACCTGGACAACCACTTTTTGTAAGCTTTTTTTCGACCATTCAAAATCGATCTTGTCACCTGCTTTTGTTGTCAGATCCACGATTCTGCCGGCATGAAATTCTGGCGATAGGCACGGCAGAAAATCCCAATTTTGGACGGTTTCTTTGAAAAACAGCGCCCGGATATATTTCACCCCTTCCGTGAGCAAAATCAGCGGAGATTCTGAAAAATTCCGCTCTGGTAAGATCCCCTGATGCGACGTATCGGACAGTCGTGGGCATAAGATCCCTTCAAATCCCGTCAGAAACACCTTCAGATACAAGTCAGCCACATCCAGCTTTTCACATTCTTGTAGCAGAGCTGCTGTCCCAATAGCCTTACCCCCAGCCTCACTTCCAGGCGGCACCATCTGCCCCAATCGAAACCACACTGGAAGAATCTCCGCCATCTCTTGCCTTCGAGAGACAAGTTCCCAATCAAGCTTCTTGCTCATTCCGATAGATAATCTCTCCATCGAATGGGGCATCAATCGCGTTCCAAAGAGAATCGGTTTTTTATCGATGGCAATTCCGGCCTCTTGCATCTCAATGCAGACGCGTCGATGGCCTTGAGCCGTTTTACCATAGACCCAAACAACGCCCTTCTCTAAATCCAATTCCAATGTGAATTCTTTGACAGGGCCTCTCCAGTCCAATGGGACTTCCTGTTTCTCAAACGTATTGAGATTTTCAAAGATCAGTTTTGCCGGAAACGCCTGAACTTTGTAGGAACTCCACGGAATCACACAGGAGGCCCCTGGCAGATGAGAAAAAGGCCTTAGACGTTCAGCAATCGTTATTTTCATCCCACCAACCCTTCCGGAGTATTTTTACAACACTCGACGAAGTAGATATTTTAAATTTTTTTTCTTGCATCGCAGGAAATTATGCCCGAGACCAGGCCGAAATGCAATCTCAGACACCACCAATTAAAAATATAAAAATGTTTTTACGAAATCTCTCTTTTAGCGATAATGCCCTACCTTAACCATGGAGGTTTTTATGTGTTCGATGAATTTAATCCTGAATCACTGGGCCATTATCGTATCGGCAGCCCTCTTTTGGGTGCTTGGATCGGTCTGGTTTTCAGGTCTCTTCAAGAACAGCTGGGTAAGTGAAAAGAACAAGCTTGGGCTGAAAATGACAAAACCCAGCTCGAGTGAAATGAAAAAGAAACTCGTCGCTTCTTTCTTGCTCAATATTGTCCAAGTCTGGGGAATGGCGGTGATCATTGCGGGGTTTCAGGTCATGACCGTTCAACCGGCTATTTGCATGGGGCTGCTCGTCGGCGTTTGTTTTGCAGGAGCCAGCATGGCTTGTAAAGGATTGTGGGAAAACCACAGTTTCAAACTCATGTGCATCGATGCAGGTTATCCGATTGTCGGCTTCACCATCAGTGCCGTCATCTTAGCCCTCTGGCAATAATCCCTCAAAATCGCCTGAGAGTTCTTCTCAGGCGTTAAGTTTTGGTATGGGAGTAGGTGTTCCCGAAATGCTAATAACCCACATGGTTGCCAAAGTAGAAATGGTTACGCTGGCAACAGCTTGTTTCCATTGTATCATTGTGTAACAAAAAATTCGGGTCGCTAACACACCTGCTAAAGCAGCTATTGTTTTAACTAAAATAGCAGCCAAAGCTAACTCGCGAGTATTCCGTAGAAAATATATAGCGGAAAAACCTAACACACATTCTACTACTCCGTTTATAGCCGAAAAAAAGACGGCCTGTTCCAGTGTTGCTTCATAGGCTCTTGCTGATGCACATCCAACTCCAACTTGATGAATTAAGCAAAACACTCCTCTAATCGTCATACCGGCCTTGTTTATGGGCCTAAAATCATACGAAAAATGTCCAAAAGCTACAATTCATAATTCCTTTTTGACTTCAGGAAAATATTCTTGTAATCCTTGCTGCCAGGGATAGCAGATCACATGTTCGTATTGCTTTACAAAACGGTGCTGGCTCAGAACGATCGCCTCGCAGTAGTTTCAAACGCATGTGCATCGATGCAGGTTATCCGATTGTCGGCTTCACCATCAGCGCCATCATCTTAGCCCTCTGGCAATAATCCCTCAAAATCGCCTGGGAACTCTTCTCAGGCGTTAATCTTTGGTATGGGAACAGGTGTTAGCAAAAATTGAATACTCCACCTGGTTGCGAAATTAGAAATGGCTACCCTAGCAACAGCTTGCTTCAATGCAATCATTTTTTCACAAACAATCCGGGTTGCCGCCATACCTGCTATGCCAGCTATCGTTTTAATCAAAACAGCGGCCAAAGCCATCCCACGAGTGTTTGATATATGAAGGGTAACGAAAAATACTAACACTCCTTCTACTATTGCGTTTAAGCCCGAAAAAATGATGGCTTGATCACGCGCTGCATCATAGGCTCTCCCTGATCCATATGTAAATCCAGTCTGAAAAAGCGCGATCAACGCCGCCTCAGATATTTGAGTGGCCATATTCTCCTCTTTATCGAACCGAGAGATTCTACTCTTAACTGCTCAAAAGCTACAGAGTAAAAAAATTGTATGGATTTTTGGAGCCGAGGTATGCTTCTTATGATTATAACCCGCGCCTCAAATAGATAACAAAGATGCTTGCTGCGGCTTTGTCACCTATTGGAGGCGGGGTTAATAAAAGCAACCTGTTTGGAGCTGCTTCAAATGGAGATTCTATTTGAGGTGGTTCCGCCAAAGTACCTGGTATTTCCCTCAGGCGTAACGATTTCGGATAGGGATAAATTCGTAAAATACAAGAGCAAATAATGTGCCTGCGAAATTGGAAATGGCTGTGCTGGCAACGGCTTCTTTCCATTGAATTTTTCTTTCACAAAAAATCTTGGTTGCTAATATACCTGCACCATAACTGGTTGTTTTATATAAAATCCTAGCCAAAGCCACCTTACATGTTGTACCTAAAAAAGGCGCAAGGAAAAATGGTAACCCTACATCCATTAGTACACTTACAACCGAAAAAATAGCAGCTTGACGCCCTGTCGCTTCATAGGCTCTTGCTGATACATATGTGACTCCAGTCCGAAAAAGCGCACCAAATGCCAACCTCTGACTTATTCCAATAGCCATGTCTCTCCTCTCATCAAATCGAAAGATTCTACTCACAAATGCTCAAAAACTACAGAGTTAAAAAAAATTGTATCGATTTTTGGACCTGGGGTAGGCTCCTTCAACTCTGGCTAGACAAAATAAACAGGACCCTATATGTGAAAGTTAAGCTTATGTCCGTTGTCAGTGTAACGACCTCGCTATTCTTTGTTCTCAATGCCTTGGGAAATGTGCCGTTCTTTGTCGGTATCCTCAGCAGCTATACCGTCAAAAAACAACGCCGGATTATCATCCGGGAAATGTTGATTGCTCTGGGTATTCTGGTTTGTTTTAACTTCTTTGGGAACGAGATCTTGAAGGTCTTGGGAATTGATCGATGCGTTGTAGGGATCGCCGGAGGAACTTTGCTGTTCCTGATTGCGCTGAGCATGATTTTTCCCAAGAGAAACCAACTGAAGGTCCCCAACCGCGAGCCGTTTGTCTTTCCCTTAGCAATACCCGCGGTCGCAGGTCCAGGCGCGATCACGGCGGTGATGATCTATTCCCAGCAATCCCCGAATACGTTTTGGATGCTCATTCCAATCACGCTTGCGTGGCTTTGCTCGTCATTAATTCTGCTGGCTTCATCGAATATCAAACTGTTCTTAGGCCAAAAAGGGCTCATTGCTTGCGAAAGACTCGGCGGAATGGTCATCTCTCTCATCGCCGTCCAGATGTTCACGACGGGCCTCATGGACCTGTTTGACAAGTCAGCAGGCATATAAAAATCCAGACTCCCGCAGAGAAACAAACGAAGTCGCTCCAATGATCAGATGATCATCGAGATGGATCCCCATGACTCGGCTCGATCGGATTAGGTGTTTGGTCATCTCTAAATCTGCCCTTGAAGGGGTCGGGTCACCGCTGGGATGATTGTGAGCCAAGATCAGGCTATTGGCTTTGTGCCGTACTGCCGGGAAGAACACTTCCCTTGGATGGACTAAAACGTCCGATAGAGTGCCGACAGAGATTTTTTCTAACGCAATCAGCCTTCCCTTCACATCTTTAAGAACGACCATCAACATCTCTTGCTTTTGGCCCGCAAGATCGTGCCGGACGAGTTCATAAGCTTCCCTGGCATGGATGGGATCTTTAGCCGCCACACTTTTCTGGGTGGTCTTTAGGGCAATCCCAAAGGCTGCTTTAAGCTGGATGGCTTTTGCAGGACCGATGCCTTTTACTTCCATGAGTTCTTCAATCGAGGCTTCCAAAAGCGCTTGGAGCGATCCAAAACGAACGACCATTTCCTGCGCTAGTTCTAATACAGATTTGTCTTTGGTGCCAGTGGTCAGCAAGATTGCCAGCAGTTCAGTCAACGACAGCGCATCCGGCCCCCATTTGAGGAGTCTTTCACGCGGTCTTTCGTTGGCTGGGAGCTTAGATAAATTCATAAATGAAGGGTTTAACTTTATAATCAAAACGTCCGGGGATTTCAACATGGAGCAAAATGTCATTGTCCTCATAGTCGCACTGGATGACTTTTCCCTCACGCATCAGTTCGCTGACGAGAGCGTAATGGCTTTGAGGAATCCGCAGGCGGTAGGTTTTCCGAAGAGATCCGATCTCGATGGTCATTTGTTCCATGAGCCGGTCGAACCCTTCCCCTGACAACGCAGAAATGGGAACTGTTTTGGGGTATTTCAAACGGAAGCGGTGCAAAACGCTCGGATCTTGGAGGGCATCGATTTTATTCAGCACCGTGATGATCGGCCGCTGATCGGCTTTGAGTTCTTTTAAAACATGCATGGTTGCTTCTGCTTGTAGCTCTGCCTGGGGATTGCTAACATCGATCAAGTGGAGCAAAATATCGGTATGGACAGCTTCTTCAAGCGTGCTTTTAAACGCAGCCACCAGCGTGTGAGGAATTTTTCGAATAAACCCGACCGTATCGACCAGGAGAATTTCTTGTCGATTGGGTAGAGTAAATTTTCTTGTGGTTGTATCTAATGTGGCAAAAAGTTTGTCTTCGACAAAGACATCGGCTTTGGTCAGAGCATTTAATAACGTTGATTTTCCGGCGTTGGTGTAACCGACAATCGCAAAGGTTGGGATGCCAGTGCGCAGCCGCTGCCGCCTCTGCGTCTCCCGTTGTTTTTCAACAACCGTGATCTCTTTTTGAAGCTGCAAGATCCGCTGCTTGAGCATCCGGCGATCAAGCTCGATCTGCGTCTCCCCTTCCCCGCGCAAATAAGCCCCGCCGCTTCCTCCACCGCCTCCGCTCCCGGCCTGTCGAGAAAGGTGAGTCCATAATCTTTTTAACCGGGGAAGTTGGTACTTGACCTTGGCGAGCTCGACTTGCAGTCTAGCCTCCCTTGTCAAAGCCCTTTGAGCAAACACTTCGATGATCAACTCGGTTCGATCGATGACAGGCCGTTGAAAGAACTTTTCAAGATTCCGCTGTTGGTTGGGTGTGATCTCATCATCGAACAAAATGATGTCAGCTTCCAGCTCATCGCCGGCTTTGAGCACTTCATTCAATTTACCCGTTCCTAAATAAGTGCCGGCATCAATTTTTTTAATAGGCGCAGCGACTTTTGCAACAGCGGCTAGGCCATACGTATCGCAAAGACGCTCGAGTTCATTGAGATTGTCTTCACAAAGCGGCTTGTCCTTCGTCGACGTATACGAGCCTAAAAGTAGCGCTGTCTTGGCATTTTGAAAACTATTTTCGTTTAACATGGGATCTCTAACCCATCGTAAGCGAGCTTGACACTGGCAGGAAGCTGCTGACTTGTTTTCTTGTGGTCGATTTCATGCGCAATATGAGAAAACCAGGTTTGCCTTGCTCCGATCTTCGTAGCAAAAGCAACCGCATCATCTATGCTCAAATGCGCCGGTGATGGACGATATCTTAGCGCGCTCATCACCAAGACTTCAACACCTTTCAACGCCTCATAGATCTCAGGGGTAAAATGTTTCAAGTCTATGACGTAGGCAAAGGAGCCCAGACGGAAGCCTGTCACCTTCATGCCACCTTGCTCAAATGTCATGATCTTCCAAGAATGCCCCCCGAATTTCTCACTCCCAAAGTCGTGTTTAATCACCTGGAAGTTAAATCTCGACCCTCCCATGACATCATCATTTGATTTTTCAAAGAAATACCCATGGGTTCTTTTGATCTCATCCAAAGACTCTTGAGATAAAAGACAGGGCAATGTCTTTTGATGTAAAAAATAATAGACCCTGAGGTCGTCGAGCCCTGCAATATGATCAAAATGGGTATGGGTGATCAAAACCCCATCGAGCCTCTCAATGCCGTATTTGAGCGCCTGATTGCGAAAATCGGGTCCTGCATCGACCAAAAAACGTTCTTCGCCTATCTTGAAGAGACCTGCAGGACGAAGCCTGTGATTCAGGGGATCCGTGGAAGTGCAAACATCACATTTGCAGGTCACGACAGGCGTGCCCATCGATGCTCCCGTCCCCAGAAAAAGAAACGATTTTTTCATGAACCTATCTCAATAAATTTCTCAATGAGCTTTTCGATAATTTTCGCTTTAAATCGATTAATTTAGCAAGGGCCATATTAAAAATATGACCCTTGCTAAATTAATCGATTTAAAGCTGAAAAGTGCGAAAAGATCATGATGAAATTTATTGGGATAGGTTCATATGACAAATTTTTCCTCTTCGACAAACGGCCAGAGTCCGACTCTCTGCCAAAACGCATTTTTAGGCAGCACCTTGACTCGGCCGTTGAGGGATGGACTTTTATGATCTTTCATCCCAGGTTCTTGAATCCTGATCAAAGCGGTTTGCTCCCGTTTAATGGCGATGACGACTCTGTCTTTGAAAGATTTTTTACCCATAACGAGCGATCCTACTTGTGATAAAAATTATTCTCAAGAATCCTTTAATACTGAAGTGAACTCAAGAGTTAGTTTTTAACAGCACTATGTGTTTATTAGGTCTACCCTACCCTTTTTAATTTGCTCTTGAACAGGAGCATTGCTTATTCGCGTAGAAAATCCTGTCTCTTTCAGTTTTGCAAAATTATCTTCATAGCTTTGAGATTCTTTAAAAAGATCCGGTTGAACACGAGAACCGCTTGATGTCCACAGGAAATATTTTTGATTCTTTGCATTTCCTGGAAGTCGAGGTTGAATATGTTGGCTGTAAAAATGAGGTTCGGGATTGCGTGCAATTAGATAGAATGCACCACCTGCTGCCCTTAGAGCTTTTTCTATCGTTTGAAAGTCAAGCCCTTCTTTTACTCCTTCAATCACAGCTTCCATAAAGGCCTTAGGATCTTGTGCCAAATATGATTGTTTGTCGGCCTTATAAATATTTGCCATAATTCGGTTAGTGAGTGGGTCTACAGCCATAATGCCCTCCTTCGTTAGGACTCAGAGAAAGG
>DATAHB010000026.1:0-8899 GCA_036263375.1 Rhabdochlamydiaceae bacterium
AGATTTTTTGTGTCGGGAAAAATCCAGATCTGAAGTAAATGGACCGGATCTGTAGAGGAGGGATTAGCTTCTGAATGCCGAATTCCGGAGCCGGCTGTCATCCGTTGGACATCGCCGGGTTTAATTTGGCCGCGCGCTCCCGTACTGTCGATATGTTCTAGAGTTCCTGCGATGACGTAAGTGACGATCTCCATGTTCGCATGGCCGTGGGTGTCAAAACCTTTTGCAGGAGCAACACGGTCTTCATTGATGACGCGGAGGACACCGAATTGTTCATGTTCGGGATCGTCATACTCCCCGAACGAAAAAGTATGGTAGGTATCAAGCCATCCGAAATTAAAATGGCCCCTATCTTTAGACTTGCGAAGGGTGATCATGCTCTTCTGGTACTTTTATATAGAAAGCCGAGATAAAGCGAAAGTAGGCAGATGATCAAATGGACCCATGTGCCAGCCATATTATTGGCAAAGATATCTAAAATGTCGGCATTACCATAACCAAAACCAAGAATAGCAATGACACCGTAAAGCAAGCCGACCACTTGGAAATAGATTTTGCAAGCCCTGAGGTTGCTATGGCTCAGCAGGTAGCCGATCAAGCCGGTGATGAAGTGGAGGCCATTGGTGGGGAGATTGACTTTGAAGACGCCCAGAAAGTACGTATCGATGGTGAGGCCTGGGATGCAAGCGAGCAAGCCGATTAAGAATAAAACAACCCCAAAATCCCTTGCGCATTTCTTGTGACTCATGAACATGTCTAATAAATAGTTTACTAAATACGGTTCAAGGAAAAAGATTGCGAGAAAACGGTTTTCTGGCGTATGTTGTTCGTTGCTTTGTATCGGATCTTCTGTTTTGGGGGTTTAGCTCAGTTGGTAGAGCATCTGATTTGCATTCAGAGGGTCAGGAGTTCGAGTCTCCTAACCTCCATCCGCGGTTGTAGCTCAGTTGGTTAGAGCGCGACACTGATAATGTCGAGGTCCCAAGTTCAAATCTTGGTAACCGCATCTTTTTTCATTTAAATAATATATTCCCGTTCCTAGAATGCGGTTTGATGGGTCAAATTAAACGGATCGGTGTCAGCGGCGCAGGAGGGCAAATTTCATATGGTTTGCTTTTCCGGCTGGCAGCAGGAGAACTTTTCGGCCCTGAGCAACCGATTTCTTTGCATCTATTAGATGTTCCTGACGGCCTTGAAAGTTTAAAAGGCGTCGTCATGGAGCTGGAAGATTGCGCGTTTCCTCTTCTCAGGGAAATCAAAATCGGTTCAGACCCCTCTCAAGTTTTTGCAGGTGCAGATACGATTTTTCTGATTGGCGCTAAACCGCGCGGTCCCGGCATGGAACGGAAAGATCTTCTGGGCGAAAATGGAAAAATCTTCGTCGGACAAGGAAAAGCCATTGGGGAGGCAGCGGCAAAAGACGCTGTCATTCTGGTTGTCGGCAATCCTTGCAATACCAACTGCCTCATTGCACAAACACACGCCAAAAGAGGCGGCTTTTTTGCCATGACAAGGCTTGATCAAAACCGCGCTGTCTCGATGCTTGCTAATAAAGCCAAGGTGCCTTTGACAGCGGTGACGCAGATGACCATCTGGGGCAACCACTCTTCTCTGCAAGTGCCTGATTTTGTCAATGCTCGCATTCAAGGCAAACCTGTTATCGATGTGATCAAAGACCGGAAGTGGCTCGAAGAGGCGTTTATTTCTGAGGTGCAAAAGCGGGGAGCAGCAGTTATTGCTGCTAGAGGGAAATCTTCAGCGGCTTCTGCAGCGAATGCGGCTTTAGATGCGATGAAATCACTCTACGAGCCAACTCCCGAGGGGCAGTGGTTTTCAATGGCGCTGCCTTCGGATGGAAATTCTTACGGGATTGGGCAAGGACTTATTTTTTCATTTCCTTGTAGATCCCGCGGAAGTGGCAAGATCGAAATCGTGAAAAATGTTCCATGGGATGAGTTTTTGAAGAAGAAAATTGCACTTGTAGAAAAAGAGTTAATGGAAGAACGGGAGCTAGTGAAACACCTGTTATGACTGATGTTTTATTCGAGATTACCAAAGATCAATTGGAAACAGGACTTAGAGGAGTTCCGGTAGGGTATTGCACGACATCGACTGTCGATCCGATGAAAGGGCTTTTCTATGCCGGCAAACCGGTCACGGAGCTTTCATCCTGGCGTCCAGAAGAAGTGATCTATCTGATTATGTTCGGCAAGAAAGGCAGTCCTAAAGAGATCGATCAGTTTTTTGCTGATATGGGTAAAAGAGCTCAGCTAAAGTCAGAGACTGTTAAAGCGATTGAAAACCTTCCTCGGGAAGGTCATCCGATGAAGCTATTTTCCTCAGCGCTACTTATTGCAGGAATGTTAGAAATCACAGGCGATTACAAAGAAGATTGTCTTAATTTAATCGCTAAGGCTCCTTATCTTGCTGCGCTTGTCATCAACTACCATGCAGGCTGGGGCCCCACACCGGCTCCTCATCCCGAACTGGGCTACATGGAAAATTTTGCGGCGATGATGAAAGTTCCGAGTGCCGATCCAAAAAAACTGACAGAGGCTTTTCGACTTTTCAATATCCTCCATTATGATCACGGCGGAGGCAATTTATCGACATTTGTCGGAAAAGCCGTTGCTTCGAGTTTGGAAGATATGTATGGCTCGATGGCCGCGGCAATGTGTGCCTTAGAAGGCCCTCGCCATGGCAGGGCGAATCAAGATTGTTTAGAGTTTCTCCGTGAAGTGGTTGAAGAAGTCGGCGAAAATGCCTCCGCTGCCGATGTCGAAAAATTGATCCGCGATCGACTGGCTAATAACAAGCTGGTGTTTGGGTTTGGCCACGCCGTTCTCCGGATGGAAGATCCCCGCGCTCGTGTTGTCTACGACTTTTTAGGAAAAAATTACACTTCTGATCCACTCGTCAAAATTGCGCTACATCTTCGCGCCGCAGGTACGAAAGTCCTCTCTGAAAATCCTAAAATCTCCGATCCCCACCCCAACATCGATGCGATTTCAGGGACGCTGCTCGTCGTGGCAGGTTTTGATTATCCTGAATATTTTACTGTTCTTTTCGGGCTGTCACGCATTGTCGGAATTTCGCGGCAGATCGTTTATGAGCGATTAGAGGCCCGCGGCGGCAAAGGGACTCCCATCGTCCGCCCAAAATATCTTTACAGCGGTCCTAAAGTCTAGTGCTCCTTAACAAAAGTTTTTAACGCTTCAGCTGCGTCAAAGCTCTCGCTGTTCAACGATCACAAAGCTAGCTGTATTTCATTAATACAGCGCGCTTTGCGATCGTTGAACAGCGAGAGCTTTGACGCAGCTGAAGCGTTAAAAACTTTTGTTAAGGAGCACTAGCTTTCTAAACTCAAATTTGAGAAAATCTGTGGCATGCTAGAAATCGAAGCGATGTTCAATCGGGCCTTAAAGTATTCTTATACCCGAAAAAAGTTCTTTCTTCTTTTCCCCGCCTTAGTTGTGTGTGGAATCTTTGTTGTTTTATGCCATACGTTTTGGATCCATGCCAATCCCTGGGTACGAGCGAGCTTGGCGTTTGTTCCGGCTTTTTTGTGCTCGGCGGTGTTGATGATCATCGGCGTGCCGATGATCCGCCTCTATCACGATGAGGTGAAAGAAAAGAAACTCTCTGTGAATACGACACTTCGCCAATCATGGAAGCTCATGGGAGGAATGGCCTCGCTTCTTGTTCCGATCATGTCGGCCTATTTAGTGTTATGGGTTGTCCTAGGCATCTTCTATCTCTTCAAGCATATCCCCAGCGCCGGAGAGACATTAGGCGTGATTCTGTCTTTTGGCCCCTTTCTCTTGATCTTTGGTTCCTTTTTACTCATTCTTGCCAACTTACTCCTTTTGTTTTTCATGTCGCCGATTGTGGCTTTAAAATCGACAGTCAAGTGGGAAATTGCCGAAGAAGCTCTTCTAAAGATAGGGCAGCATCCCTTTGTTCATCTCAAACTGCTCGTCATCGGTCTGCTTCCGTTAATCTTTATCATTGGATTGTTGATCTTGTCTGCTGCACTGACAGGAATGACTCTTTTTGTCATGGAGAGAACATGGGCGATTTCTCTTCAGTGGTTCTTTATCATGATTCCTTTTGCAGCACTTTTAACGCCTGCTTTGGTTTTCTTTTTTAACTTTGCCGCTGAAAGCTTTGTTCTTCTGCAAAAAAGAGCAAAAAAATGAAGATCGGAATCATCGGCGCTGGCTTTGCAGGCCTGGCCTGTGCTTATTATTTATCCGAACATTTTGAGATCACTCTTTTTGATCAGAAAGGAATCGGAGGAGGAGCTTCAGGCATTGCCTCCGGCCTGCTCCATCCCTATCCAGGAGAACAGGGGAGGCGCAGCTGGCACGCCGATGAGGCGCTTGCGGCTGCACAAGAGCTTTTGCAAGTTGCAGAAGCTGCTTTAGGCAGGTCTGTGGCTCGATTTGGAGGGATTTTGCGGAAGGGACCTTGTTTAAATCCGGGCGACGATGTCGAGCTGCTTGCTGACGCATCTTACTTCATCAAATCAGGCATCACCGTCTTTTCGGATCTCTATCTAGCAGGGCTTTGGAAGGCGTGTGAAAAAAGAGACGTGAAGATTGTTTTGCAGAAGGTCGGCCAATTGCAAGAGCTGGAAGATTTTGATCAGATTGTGATAGCCGCTGGGGCAGGCATCCGAAATTTCCCTGAATGCACCCATCTGAAGATTAATTTCGTGAAAGGACAAGTGCTCACGCTGGAAAAAACACTTGCGCAAAGCATCTCTTCGAAACGGTACTTTGCCGTCACGGCTAATCCAAAGCAATGCCACCTCGGCTCTACCTATGAGAGGGATTTTGAAGATGAAGAGCCTGATCTAGAAAAAGCCATTGCTTTTTTGCAGCCGGAAGAAAAGGTCGTCGATTGCCGTTCGGGCATTCGTGTCACAAATCCCGCCCATTATTTTCCACTGCTGGAGCAGATCAATCCCAAGACATGGGCTGTGACAGCGTTTGGATCAAGAGGACTGCTTTATCACGCCTATTTTGGGAAGAAAATAGCCGAGAAGATATCCCATAATATTTAGAGGTCGTCGTAAAACTCTATATTGGTATATCTTTTTTCTGATTCCTAGCAAAGGAGAGCATCATGAGTGTAAAATCAGCTACTCAAATTATGGAAACTATTTTTGCTGCAGAAGGGCAATCATTTCAGAAAAAAGATGTACAGGTGTTTGGTCGAGCTGTGCACGAAGCAGTAGAAAAAGGTCTTAGCTTGCAAACAATAGAAAAAGCTTTAAGAACAGCAGAAAGTCGACTTTTTTTAATTGCACGCAGTCCGGAATCTTTTTACAGCGAGAAGCCCCATGTTCAACTTTCACAAGATATGGAGAAACAGAAATATTTTTTGTATATAAAGGTCGGCGCTCGTGGTGAGCAGCCGTGGTTTACAGAATTTACAGACTCTAAAAGCTATGAAGAAAATTTTGAAAAGTTGAAAGAAACAGCAATTGCGATATTGCTATGAACTCCTATTTTTCGCGTTCCTTGGGTTGATCATTTCAGAAAGGATTCTTGAGAATAAATTTTGCCATAAGAATAGGATCGACCGTTATGGATCAAAAATCTTTCAAAGGTAGGATCGTCATCGCGATCAAATCAATCCCAAGACATGGGTTCTCACAGCGTTTGGATCGAGAGGACTGCTTTATCACGCCTATTTTGGGAAGAAAATGGCCGAAAAAGTGTCCTAAGAGAAACTTCCAGAAAGCAAAAACCTAGATCACTCCCTACATAATCCCCTCTCTGGGTAACTGGAGAGGGGCTTTTGCTTTCTTTTCGTCTCTTCATTCTGGTATAACTTATGCTGAAAAAAGGAGATTTGGTCATGGCAGTAGGTTCTGCAGCCGGAGTTGGTTCTTCCACTTGGCCTCCAGTCATCCAAAAGCCCGCTATTAATTGGGGCGAACTCTCCAGCCCTCTTGAAACGACGGCCAATAAAACCTCAAGACGTTTTGGACAATTTTTAGTCGTCCTAGGCATCTGTGCCGGAGTCAGCAGACAGTTAGCAGCAGCACGCATGACTGCAAGCCCAGATATTATCATCCAAACATGTACCACCCTGCAAGTCGTGATGATTGTCTCGCTAGTTGCCGGAGCAGTGTTATGGTTTTTCAATCGACTCACTAAAGATCCCAGCCTATTGCTCTGTCAAAGAAGAGAAGTCCAAAACCAAATAGAAACAACTGCCTTAGCAGATCTTCGAGAGAAATATAAAGATCACTTCGTGCTGTCAGATGCTGAATTGAACCAATGGATCCGGTATTTAGCTGTGACAGTTCCCTTCAATAACTTTATGGAAAAACAGTCCGACAAAATTTTTAATCTGCCCCTTGATGGCGAGACAACAAAGCTCCTCAGGGGCCAGTATCTTCTTTACGTCCAAGAGAAAGCGCCATCCTTTAAAAAGTTCATTGCTGAGAGAGCCCTTCAAGTTCTGGTGAGCGATCAAGACCGTCCAGGCTTTATAAAGTCTGTTGCCAACCATAGAGCTGATCCCAGCAGAAGTGGCGTTGTCGATGCCTCTAGCTATAGAAAGTTTATAGAAGCGCAAGGGGTTTCAATCATCTCACATCTTAACCTCAAAACTTTGCAATCACTTGTTCAGGGCTTTTGTTCTGACGCGCAGGAGAGCGGTGTTGGGATTTTGGATCTTAAGAAAAATCGCGCTGAAGAATTGCAAGTTTTTCAACATGAAACCGAGACATGGCTCTTTCAACAGGTTGCCAATCGAGAGGGCTTACAACTATACGAGGTATTTAGGACAAGAAACGGTGATGAAGCTGTCGGTTATATCACCGACGCAGCGGTCAAAGACCGTTTATTCGGTAGCTTTTCTGATTTTGTCGTCGGCCAAAAAAATGGACTTGTCAAGACAAGAGAGGATTTTGAAAGAACGATTGTTCTGTTCGGTGAGGGTGCCTTAGAAAGAATCTTTTCTCGAGTTCTAACCGATGAAATAGACGTGCTAATTCGAGGTGAGCTTACGTATTTAAATTTCCGTGGGCGGAATGGAATCGGGGCTATCCAGTTTAGCGCGACAGGAAACTCAAATCTGATCCAGCTCCTTAAAGCAGGCTTCCTCAGGCTTCCAGTTTCTGATCTTATTGATCCAGCCTATGCTGTTGATCGAAATTTATTTGGAATTACGCTTGAAGATGTCCAGTCTGAATTGCTCAGACGGTGGAACGGGATGACATTCGCTCAAATCCTTCAAACAGATCGTAAAGGTTTTGTTGCGGCGGTGGCAGGACCCAATCGTTGCTTTGATCCCAGAGGCTGTGGCTGGACTCAAAAAGCAGTCCAAGAAACGGCTGCGATGTCAATCAAAGACATCCTCTCAACATATAGAGTTCTCTTTACAACGGGAGTGCTTACGGCTAACGATGGGGATTTTAAAAAACGGCTAATTGAAGAAATTGCCCATATCACTAAGTGGACTACGCTGATTGATACGTATGGCGCCTTTGTCTTTGAACAGGAGCTCCTTGGTTCTCCTCAGGTCGGACATCTAGTTAGCAACTTTATCCGGATCTATGCCGACAGCTATTTGAATGATAGCTTCGAAGAGGCAATGTCACACTATGTGCAAGTGATCCAGACGTTTTGCATGCATCCCAGTACGGCCCAGAAGATTAAAGATGCCAAATCTGCAGTTGCAGCTGAAAAGCAAAAATATGTTGTCTGGTTAAAAAGTACTGAGGCTGACTTTAAGCGAAGGATACAAGAACGAAATGACGCTGCAAATCAAGAAGTCGCTAAATTTCAATCCGATTATCGGATTACAGAAAAAGAGAGTGCAAAACAAACAGCCGAGAGTGAGTTTTTAAAGAAAAAGGCGGCTTTTAAAGCTCTAAAGCAAGATCTGAACACATGCCAAGAGGACATCGATAGAACCCGAGCAACACACATTCAAAAAAGTATTGCTTTAGAGGAATTAAGAATCAAGCAAAGATCCATTCCTGCAAATACCGCAATGAAGCGTATGGAAGCTGAAGAGACACTTCGACAAGCACAGTTCAACCTACAGAATGCAGGGCATTCTTCGCAACTTCTCAAGGTGCAGCTTGAAGGTCTCCAAAAAGAGGAGGGGGAGCTTCAACGCACGCTGCAAAAAATTGAAGATACACAAAAGCAGCATACGACGCTGTCAGATGAAGTAAACAATCCTGGATTTGCTCAAAGAAAAAGAGAGTTCAAGGAAAAAATTGCTCATGCTGATAAACCCGTGACAGGTCTTAAAGCTGCTGAGGAAGCTAAAAAAGCAGTTCAAGAAGCACGCACCCGCTTAGCAGAGATGAGTTCCAAAGAAGAAAGGCTTGCCGAGTTGACGAGAGGGTTATCGCAAACTAACGCGCAATCAATTAGAGCAAGACTCACACAGATTCAATTGACAAAAGTAGCAACCGAATCTACTCTTGCTACTGTCGAGACTAGGGCCGGGCTCCCTCAGCTGCGCGCTCAGGAAAGCCGTGCTTTAGAAGCGGTAAGACAGTGGAGAGCATTGGAAGAAGAATTTCAATCTCTTTCTGGGCAAATCGCCACCGTTTCTTTAGACTTTCATGCACTTGGCAGACAGATTAAGCAAAAAACTGGTGCATTAGAGGAGAAAGCTGACCGATGCGAAGAGAGCCGCCTGCAGTTCCTAGCTGCTAAGGCAAATAAGCGAGTTGCCGAGTTAGATTACACTATGAATGCGGAAAGACTTGCGGAGAGTACCGTAAAAATCCGTCAGGAGTGCACAAGGGACATAGAAAGAATGAGGACTCAACAAGCTCAGTTGCTTTCACAAGCCCAATCTATGCATGCTCAGGCTCTGCAGGGCATTATTCACAATTTTAAATCAGTCATTTGAGTTT
>DATAHB010000027.1:0-2426 GCA_036263375.1 Rhabdochlamydiaceae bacterium
TCCATTGTAATTGGCGATAGAGTTCTGTTGGAAAAAGATCATGGATGATCTCTGTTTTACATTCTCCATAGGCAGGTAAGGGAGATAGTTGGGCGTAATGTTCAGATAAGGCTAATGGTTTAGTTGTGCTCATAATCAAGCTCCTTTTTTAAGGTTGGCTAAAAAACTCAGCTTTTCTGAAAAGAATTTTCAGTGATAAAAACAATAAAGCCAAGAAAAAAATACAAGAGCCTACTTCTTTTTTTTGGCGAGATCGCTTTCGAATTTAGTGAGCAGCTCTCTCTCGGTTGAGATCGAATAAACAGCCACGATCTTAGCGACTAAGATGGCAATATAGAATTGCCCGATGATGCCTTCTAACACAACGGCCGTTTGGCTGACATCAAGAAGAGGCGTAATATCCCCATATCCAATGGTCAGCAGTGTCACAAAACTAAAATACATGAATTGAGAAAGATTGCGGCTGAACGTGACAAAAAACTCATCTCTAACAAGTAAATGGAAAGAGCCCGGAATGAGATATTCAAGGAGGTAATAGATATAGGCGAAGACAAAAGCAATCATGAAATAGGCGCAGACGATGCCTCGCAGCGTTTCTAACGTCACTCGAGCGCGTCTGATCACGTCATAAAGAGTCGATACTGTGCAAAGAGCCATGAAAATAATGGCAAAACAAATCGTTATCACAAACAGTGTATTTGAAGGGAAAAAGAGTTCATACCAGCCAAAAAGCAGGGTGGGAAAAGCTAAAACAAAGGCGGAGATTCTTACGCCTCGATGGTGTTTGCAGTTGAAAATCGCCGACAAAAAGGCAAAAGTACTAAAAAATTTCCAGAAGACAAGATAGGAGAGGCTTTGTTCATAGGGCCGGATCGCAAACAAAACGAAGAGAAACAAGAGCAGATAAGTGTAGTAGCCTTTAAGGATTCGACGAAAAAAGTTTTTCAAAGCATCCATTGCTTCTGTCTAGCAAATGACCGACTTCTCAGCAATTGCTTTCTTGAACTTTTTCCCCAAGTAGACCGCAACAATAAACCAGAGAGCCAGCAGGGGGAAACAAATCAGTCCGCTGAGCATCATATACCGGCTTTTGCCGATGAGTTCGCCGAGCCCTTTTTGCAAAGGCGCCAGTGACATATTGAAGACGGAGCCCGCTTGTTTGGAAGAGCGGGATCCGAACGTCTCAATCCACGCCTGGGCTTTGAACTTCACATCGGGCGTGGTCGGAATGTAGAGCTGTTTCAACGCGGGGCCGTTCAAGGCGTAGTTGATGGCTTTAGATCCGACCATAAGGGTGAAGAGAAATGACAAAGAATCTAAGCTTAAGAACCCGGCAAGCGCAACGCCGACAATGACTGGCATCGCAGCCAAGGCAACTCCCACTCCCAAAAATCGCGTGACGTTGCTGATCCCAAGCAAGAGGCAGCCTAACGAAACGATGTTGACGCTTGATCCATAAAGGCTCAAATAGTGGCTTAAAGCAACCCCCGTGTAATGAGAGCTGGCAGCGACCTTGAAATTGAAATCGAAGATCGTTACGACGACTTCATAGATGAAGTTGGCAGCAAAAATTCCCAAAAGATATTTGTGTTTTAGTAGCAGTTTGAGGCCTTCTAAAAAGCCGGGTTCTTGTTTATTTTCGACAGCCTTTTCATTCTTTCCTTCAAAGGAAGCCATTAAATGAGAAGGCGTGGCTTTGAGGAAGTAGTTGAGGAGGGGAAGGATGAGCAAAATAAGAGCGCCTAAGATGAACATCGAGAGAGCATCTGTCGAAAGACCGATGCGATGAGGAAGTCCTCCGATTCCATACGGGAATAAAATCCCACCGATTTGACCAATTGCAACGACAAGGGGGAAGCCTCGCTTGGCAGAAGTCGGTTCCGTTGTATCGGCGGCAAACGCCCAAAAGAGGGCGACGACGAGCGAGCCAAAGCTCTCAACGAACAGATACCAGACATAGCCTAATGCTTTTGTGGCCAGGGAATAATGGAAAGGGAGTAGGTGAATTTCCTCCGAAGGGCGTTGGACAAAAAACATGCAAGCCGCAAAGAAAAGCACTGCAATACCGTAAAATGTGGGGAGAATTCTTAACATTCTTTCGCGCGACGTTTTCTCCAAAAGTTTAGTGTAGAACATCACCAGTGGAAGGAGCGCAATCACCGAGACCGTTTTGGCATACGGGAGCTGGAGTTTGCCTGCGAGCTGGATGAAAATCGCGTCTTTTAGCGGTCTGAGCGTCCAATAAACCCCGATGATCAGGGCAAAGATCAGCCCCATTCTTAGAAATTTCTTAAATTCCTCTCTTTCGAAAATGCCGAAGTTAAATCGGCAGATCCATTGGAAAAAACTCAAAACCCCGCGTTCCTTGTTCATTTAACAATCTCCTAAAAACCGGACTATAGCAATTTGCTATTAATTTGTATTTT
>DATAHB010000028.1:0-3810 GCA_036263375.1 Rhabdochlamydiaceae bacterium
TAGCTCATGCGTCTCGATAAGATCTCGAAAAACATCGTCTCGGATGGTGACGGCATCGATACCAATTTCGGCGCACGCTTTGATCTGTTCGATGGTTTTAGGATTGACTGCGAGGATACGGGTGCGCATTTGATAAACGGAGATAATTTTTTTGACGGCTTCTAATTGAGCAAGAGGATTGTCACCAGATTTCATGATGCGGGAAAAGTAAGGAGAGACCCATCCGGCGCCGGCTAAGGCCGCCACTAACGCTTGTGTGGGCTGGACAACGCTCGATGCCATGACCGGAATTTGATCTTTCACTAAAGAGCAGATGGCTTCAAAACCTCTTTCCGTCACAGGGACTTTGACAACGATCCGTGGGGAAAATTCATGGAGCGCTTTTCCCTGCGAGATCATGGAAGGGACAAGGTCTTCAAACACTTCCACGGCTACGGGGCCGGGCTGCGCAGAAAGTAGGGCAGTCAGCGTGTCGCGGGGATTGGAAACAAGCATGGAAGGATTTGTCGTCACACCGTGAAGAATGCCTCGCTTCTGAGCTTTTTCAAGCGACGACATATCTGTTGTATCGAGCCAAATTTGCATATTCGGATAGTACTGGAAGGAGTAAAAAAATTAAAGAGGTAGTTGCAAACTCGCTTTCACGGATTTGGCCTGAAATTGGAGTTTGCAACCATCTCTTAAAGCCGGATTGTGAGCAATTCTTTCCACTCAGTCGTAAAATGAGCCGATCGATGGCCGGAAAGCGGCTTCCACGCAGCAGAAGCCCCTTCGGCCGCGAAAAAAATCGCCCTCTTTCTTTTTTTGCGATTGATCGCGTCGACGATATGCATCAGGTCGGGTGATCCTGCCGTCTGAAAAAGATCGAGCTGTGTCTCTTCCTGCGGAGTGATATTGTGAAACATGATGCCAGCTTTTCGATACGACTGCCCCTCTTCGTAGATCTCGGCAAGCAGCCGGTGGGCATGGTTAATCAAATGGGGCGTATACGAAGTCGGCAGGGCAAGCGCGCGGGAAGCCGACCGAGGATACCGGTCTTTTCCGATCACAAAGACACCCATATACCCTGCGACACAGGATTGATCGCGGAGCTTTTCGGCCCCGCGGGCTGTAAATGTCGCGACGGCTTCTTTCAAATCGTCTAAAGCGGTGATCAATTTCCCGAAAGATCGGGAGCAAACGATTCCTTTTTTAGGAGACGCGAATTCTTCTAAAGCTAAGCAGGCAATTCCACGCAGCTCTAAAACGGTCCTGAGCAAAGTGATGGAAAAATGTTTTTGAATCCACGCGTCCTGCTGCATAGTGAGCTGGCTGACTGTATAAACACCTTGCTGATTAAGCGCGCAGGCAATCTGCGAGCCGATTCCCCACACTTCTTCAACGGGCAGGTGCGTAAAAATAGGAGCAGGGTCGTGGAGGCAACAGATGCCGTCGTCTCTTTTTTTAGCCAGGTCGCTTCCGACTTTTGCCAGAGTCTTTGTGGCGCCGATCCCGACAGAGATGGGAATACCTGTCCATCGAAGAACGCGGGAGCGCAGTTCCGGAGCAATCGCATCGGAATCGACTTCCAAAAAAGCCTCATCAATGGAGTAGATCTCCAGCGGGAATCCAAAATCTTCCAAGACGCTCATCACACGCTCGGACATATCTCCATAAAGAGCAAAGTTGGAAGAGAGAACAGCGACGTTGTTTCTAGAAAAAGTCTCCCGGTATTGAAACGCCGGGGCGCCCATCGGGATTTTTAAGGCTTTGGCTTCTTTCGAGCGGGAGATGACACAGCCATCGTTATTGGACAAGATCACGACAGGACGATGGAGAAGTTTGGGATTAAAAACTCTCTCGCAAGAGACAAAAAAATTGTTACAATCGATTAAACCGAACATAGTTCAAAAATTGCCGTTTAGGCTGACGCGAAAGCTCTCGCGGTTCAGCGATCGTAAAGCGCGCTGTATTAATGTTAATACAGCTAGCTTTACGATTGTTAAACCCCGAGGCTTTGGCGCAGCCTAAACGGCAATTTTTGAGCTATGTTCGGTTCAGGCGTACTTTGTGGATGACATACGTCACAATGCCCCAAACTTGAAAATCCATTTCCGGAGTAATCTCCAGCGCTGCAAACGCGGGGTTTTCAGCAACTAAAAAGAGCGTGTCTTTCTTTTTTAATAGCCGTTTAACGGTAAACTCGCCATTGATAATCGCGACAGCGATCGAGCCGCTCTCTGCCTGCAGAGACCGATCGACAATCAAAATATCGCCGTCGTAAATCTGGGCATCCCGCATCGAATGACCTTCCACCCGGACAAAAAATGTCGAGGCTGGATGCGCGACCAGCAGCTCATTGAGATCGAGCTTTTTCTCGATATGGTCATCAGCCGGCGAGGGGAATCCGGCCTGGACGGGAGCTAAGAAAAAGGACAGCTTCATGGACGCATTATTAGATCAAAGGGGAGTTAGATGCAATCCGAAGACTTTTTTAGACTGAGGAAGGTATTTTCAATTTTAATACTAGTCGCGTCCAATACACTTTACCATCAGACTTTAAAAAGCGTAGCTTTTGCTGGACTAGAACTAGGTTTTCCTTGATGTTCTTCCACCTAGGAGCATCGTAAGTGTCTGGGCTTTTTTCCTGAGCCGTCTTTTCTACAGCATCGAGGCATGTAGGATCTAATTTGAGAATATGCTCCATTAAGTCGTCTAAGATTGGGTCTTTTGTTTGATCATGAGACAGAGGCCAAATGTAATCGGCACTTTGACTAACTTTAGAGCCACACTTGGTATTACTTGTTTCCCACAATGTTTTAGCTTTATCTACCATGCTGTCGTGACCATTACACAGCATTCGGCCGATAATCAAGTTGAAAAATACGACGCGTTGGAAATTAGACAGATCATAGCGTCTTGGATTCGAGGCCCCTGCATGATCTTCCATTTTGGTTTGCAATACCATTATTTTGGATTCAAATTGGGACAATAGAAGTTCTTTCAACCCAGGCAAGCGTTCAAAGATTTTCTCATCGCTCAATTCACCCGCATTGACGAGGGAGGTGGGCGGTACGACATGAAGCCCTAAGGCCTCGCTGATTAAGTAAGCAAAATATTCCCAGTGAATAGGAGGGGCTTTAGGCTTGACGTTAAACTTTACGATTAAGTCGGTTCCCCCTATGCCATACACTGTTTTATTATCAATTTGCGCTAATGGTCCGTCCGATATGTATAATTTTGGTTGTGCCGGCGCCTGGGATTTTATTTCCAATTTTTTTTTGGCAACAGCCGAGGTGGTTTGAGAAGTTGTGCCTGTTGCTGTTGTGGTTGCTGTCGAAGAATTTGTTGTGGGAGCTTGTGGTTTTTTAGAAGAGAACTCTTGCTTTACAATATTTGCGGCTTTTTTCGTGGAAGAATTAGCCGAATTTGAGATCCATTGAACCAGGCGATACCCTAGGTACCCCACGAGAAGAACTCCTAGCCCAAAATAGATTCCTTTTTGTCCTAAATAACCAACAACTTTACTCATAAGGCCCGACATTTTGGACTAAATTAGCCTGAAAAGCAAGGTCTAAACATTTTTAAAAAAAAGAGCTTGCTAAGCTGTTGTAGATCCCTGCGGAAGATCAAAAAGGAGAAAGTGTCCATGGGCACTTTCAAATTTCAATTCTCTCTCTTCAGAGACACCGGCGCCATCGCCGTTTTGAAGAGTCTTTCCATTGCAAACAAGAGGCCCTTCAATGACCTGGATCCAGGCCATTCTTTGAGGATCAAGGGCGTAGGAGACCTTTCCTTGAAGGCGCGAGACGAAGATTTTCACATCTTGAT
>DATAHB010000029.1:0-19317 GCA_036263375.1 Rhabdochlamydiaceae bacterium
CTCAACTTCTCTTCTTTGAGAGGAGAAGTGTACTATGAGGGAACAGCGACGTTCAGAAATTATGGGAAAATAGATCTCAATTGGATCGTGCAATTTCTTCCCTATAATCCCGTTATTATTGAAGCGGGAGCTTATTGTGGAGACCAAACGGTTTATGCTGCAAAAGTCTGGCCCAACAGTCAACTCATCGTAGCATTTGAGCCCAATCCTCTTGGCTTTGCCGAGTTGCAGAGGAAGGTAGATACTGACAAACTTTCCCAAGTCAAAACATATAACTTAGCCCTCCATAGTTACAATGGCGTAGCGCATCTTCATCTATGCCGGGGTCCAAATGGAAATGACCGTTCAAAAGAGCATGAAAGCTCTCTACTTCCTCCTTCTAGCGGATGCCAGGGCCCGCAGATAGAAGTGCCGTGTGTGATTTTAGATGATTGGTGCCAGCAAAATCAGGTTGATCACATCGATATTCTTAGGCTTGAACTTGAAGGGCTAGAATTGGAAGTTCTTAAAAGCTCTCCTCAGATTTTAAAAAACACAAAGATTATTATCATCCCAAGCTTTTTTCATGTTTATCGAGAAGGAATGGTCAATTATTTTGAACTGAAAGCTTTTTTGACAGAGTCCCACTTCGTTCCTCTTGCTCATTGGTATGAAAGAGGAGAAAGAGGATTGGCTGTCTACGTCAGCCAGGAGATGTACGATGCTTATTTTGTCAAGTGTCTAGGTCTGGGACTAGGCGGGTTACTTTATCCGTGATAAAACATTTAATACAGCGCGCTTTACGATTGTTGAACCCCGGGGATTTTCGCGCAACTTCAAGAGCCGCTTTTTCATATTCCTTGGGTATAGCCCTCCTTGCAAAAATCGACATCCATGCCGATGGTATTGAGAAGTATTTTCGCCCTGCTGAAAATAAATCAGAGGGGCATGGGATGCCCGGCATTGATTTCATTTATATGATCAATTTAGATCAGAGACCGGAAAAATATGAACATACCATGAAAGAGCTAAAACCTTATGGGATTGTTCCCTATCGATTCTCTGCTGTGAATGGATGGAAATTAAGTTTTGAGGCCCTTGATCATTTAGGGGTGATGTATGAGCCCGGAACGCCTGAAGGTCCCATCGCATCGGTCTATCGACACGTGGACGATAAGGAATACATGAGTTTTGAAATTATGAAAGAGCCGGGTATTTCTTATTACTGCCACTCCATGTCACGGGGGGCAATCGGGTGTCTCTTAAGCCATTTATCGGTCTTACAAGACGCGTATGACAGTGGGTACACTACCATTTGGGTCATGGAAGATGATATTCGAGTCGTCAGCGATCCTCGCGAGTTATCTCGTCTTATGCATGTTTTAGACGCATTAGCTCCTGATTGGGATGTTTTTTTTACAGATCCTGAGACAAAAAACGGTGATGGTAACCATGTCCATTGCGGAGGAATTAGGCCGCGACCCAATTTCCCCTACCAACCTCTAGCTTATTATGTGAATCGAAACTATCTGCATCCCGATATCGTTAAGCTGGGCCTTAGATTTGGAGCGTATTCTATGATCCTCCGAAGATCAGGAATAAAAAAACTCTTAGATTATTTCAAGACGTACAAGCTTTTTTTCCCTTATGACATGGAGTACTTTTTTCCACCTGATATTAAACTTTTTTCATGCACCCGAGATATCGTCACAACAATAGCTGGAGGAATTTCAGACAATGGCAACCCGAATTATGAAAAAAAATAGACTGCGACCGCTCAAAAAATGTGAAAAATGCCAAGAAGGCGCCTTCCATTTGAGCCAGGCAAAGCCGGCGCCGAAGCAGCTCAACTTGAATAAGCTCTGCGATGCAGGCGGGTCTCAAATTGAACGGCTGTCCGACGCCGGCAGATTCACACTTTTTGAGCGGTCGCAGTATAGCTTTTTCTTCTTTTTTTGCTACGCTTTATTTTGCTTTATGCCTCTCAAAGGAGACTACTATGAAGGCATAGGATTATTTCAAAACTACAATAAAATTGACATCGCTTGGCTGCCTCAATTCCTTCCGTATAATCCCATTATCCTAGAGGCCGGGGCCTTTAGAGGAGATGAAACGGTTCGCATGGCAAAAGAGTGGCCGCAGGGCCGCATCTTTGCCTTTGAGCCAAATCCTGAAGCCTTTGCGTATTTACAGAAAAAAATCGAGGATGAATCGCTGCGTAATGTCGAGCCGCATAATTTAGCTCTAAACACGTATAACGGGATCGCTTTTCTCAATATCTGCAAAGGAATGAAAGGAGACGATTCTGCCTTTGGATATGCTAGCTCTCTGCTTCCCCTGGCAAATGATATGGAAGTTTATTGCAAAGGGCCTCAAGTCATTACCTCTTGTACAACCCTCGATAGCTGGTGCGATGAGCATGAAATCGACCATATCGACCTCTTAAGACTCGAACTTGAGGGACTAGAATTGCAGGTCCTGCAGAGTTCTCCTCAGATTTTAAAAAACACAAAAGTAATATACGTGAAAACAATGATGCATCCGCATCGCGCTGGGATGACGCAATATTCTGAATTGAAGGCTTTTCTCGAACAATCCCACTTTGTTTTGCTTAGCCACAGGTACCAACCTGGAATCATCGGATATGCTGTTTTCCTTAGCCGAGAGTTATTCGACGCTTATTTTAAATTGTCTTTAGGAATCTACTTGGAGGTGTAAAATGAAAACTTGTTTAATTTTAGCTCTGCTTTGCTTGACGAATTTGAATGCCGGAATTGAGAATGCCTATAAAAAAGCAGAAAACAAATCTGACCTGCACAAAATGGAAGGTATCGATTTTATTTACATGATCAATTTAGATCCTCGGCCTGAAAAATACGAGAGAACGATGAATGCTCTTAGGCCTTATAACATTAATCCTTACCGATTTTCTGCAGTGAATGGCTGGGAGCTCAGTTTTGAGATCTTGGATGAGCTCGGAATTGTTTTTGAGCCTGGAATGCAAAACGGCCCCATTTCTTCAGTTTACCGCCATGTTAACGGTAAAGAATACCACAGTTTTGAAATTATGAAAGAGCCTGGTATCGCCTATTATGCACACTCCCTATCTCGAGGTGCGATAGGCTGCCTCTTAAGCCATTTATCCATTATGAAGGATGCTTACGATTCAGGCTATAACACAATCTGGATCATGGAAGATGACATTCGGGTCGTCAGCAATCCCCACGAACTCTCTTCTCTCATGCAGATTTTGGACACAGTAGAGCCTGATTGGGATATCTTATTTACAGATAACGAAATCAAAGGTGCAAGCGGACCTGTCCCTTGCACTGTTATTCGTCCCCGGCCCCTCGTTCAAGTGCAGCCGCTGGATTATTACTTACAACGCAAAAATGTTCATAAAGATATTGTAAAAATCGGGATGCGGTTCGGCTCAGCTTCGATGATCATTCGACGATCAGGAATGAAAAAACTGTTAGATTATTTTGAAACCTACAAAGTCTATTTTCCGTATGATATCGATTACTTTTATGTCCCCGGCATTAATCTTTTTGCACTGAATCGAGATATCGTTACAAACATCGTTGGAGGCGAATCCGACAATGGCGGACCAACTTACCTTGATAAGGCTAAAAAATGAGCCTTTCGATTAGGGAGCGTTTGCAAAAGATTTTACCCCTCCAGCTGCGTCAAAGCCCTTATAAGCGACGATCGCAAGTTGATCCGTATTGCATTAATACGAATCAACTTGCGCAGCCTGCGGCCATCGATTCTAAGGAGCTTTCACACCAGCTCGAGAGGCAAAATCTTTTGCAAACGCTCCCTAGATCGGTTTTCTTTACTTTGATCCTTTATTGCAGTGCCTCCTATGGAGACATCGAAGATCACTTAAAAAAAGTAGAGGGAAAGTCAAATATTCATCAAATGCGCAATATCGATTTTATCTACATGATAAATTTGGAAAAAAGGCCTGAAAAATTTGCAGTTGCCTCAGAGCAACTCCATAAGCATGGGATTTATCCCTACCGTTTCTCCGCTGTCAATGGGTGGGAACTCTCCGTAGAGGTGATCAATGATGTCGGATTAAAGTTTCGGCCAGGAATGATGCCGTTAAAGGCAACATTTTATCCAATAGAGGGCCAGGGGCTACCCTCCTATGAATTTATGAGGGAATTTGGGAAAACTTATTTTTGCCACAATATGTCAAGGGGGTCGATTGGCTGCGCTTTGAGCCACATTTCGATTCTTAAAGATGCTTGGGACTCTGGCTATGAAATCATTTGGGTATTGGAAGATGATATAGAAGTGATCGGAGATCCCTTAACAATTTCCGACTTGATTGATCAGCTTAATGCCCTCGTCGGAAAAGATAATTGGGATGTCCTTTTCACCGACCAAAATTATCGGATGGCTAATGGTGAATATATGGCAGCCAATGGTGCATGCGAAAGGCCTGATATGGATTGCAGTTTGAAGGAAAGATATAGTGAAAAATATACGATCAATGAACAAATTAGCCCTGATTTTCGCAGGATTTCTGCCAGATTTGCCACCCATTCTATGATCATTCAACGCTCAGGAATCAAAAAACTGCTGGAGTTTTCGTTAGCCCATAAGATCTTTTTGGCCTACGACTTGGATAACTACCTAGTACCCGGGATTAAGCGGTATGCACTGACGCAGGACCTAGTGACCAACATGCTAGGAGCTCCTACCGATAATGAAGCTCCATTATACGCTAGGAAAGATCAATGAGAAAGCGTCTCTTTTCATTGTCCCTGAGAGCTGTTTTTTTTCTGACACTTATTTTTAACACTCAGGCCTTTGCGACAATTCGAATTCTTACATTTCATTACAATCAATCTGAATTTATAGAAATGCAATACAAAACACTTAACAAGTTTTTAAAAGACGACTTTGAACTAATTGTGTTTAATGATGCAAAAACTGAAGAAAATGAGAAGTCAATCGAAAGTGTTTGCAATGAATATCAGATACACTGTGTCCGTTTTAAGCCCGAATGGCACCTGACTGACCCATTAAACAGTTATCTCAAAATGAGATTACAACAACCCTCGACAATCGGCTACTGGGGATGGAATGGCTCCACATCGAACGAAGAGTTTGCAAATCATCCCAGCGTTCGCCATAGTCATGTCATACAGTATGCCTTAGATAATTATGGGTATAAACATGATGATATCGTCGTGATTATGGATGGGGATAATTTTCTCATCAAACCATTAAGTATAAGACAATTAATGAGTTCAAATGATATTGTGGGCTTTAATCAATGGCCGGATCAGCTTGCCCAGCAACGACGTCGGTTGGAACTGACAGTTCCAAAAGGAATGGAAATGTTCTGGGTCGTTTTTATCGCTTTTAACCCTCGCAAACTTCCCAATGTCAAAGAACTGCGCTTTAACGTCGATGTTGTCAGCGGCCATCCTCATTTGCCTAATAACACCATCAGTGATACAGGAGCTGCCGTTTATAAATACCTGTGGAAACATCCCAAACTCAAGTTGTTAGCATTTCCCTGGCAAAGCAGTTATACCTATCGGTGTCTGAGCAATGTGGAACTAAAAAAACTTTCGATTAGTGATCGGGTTGTACAACTTATTCGTGATATTCATCCCGAAAATGTACAATTTTTTGTCTTTGAACATTTTGTGCATTTCTCAGCTTACACACAGAAAGGCGTCAATCATGAATTCAAAGTGGGCCATTTTCGTCAATTCATCGAGGATATTCTAAAGTCGTGAAACTCCATAACAAAGGAGGCAGTTGCAAAACTCCCCGCCCCCTACAATCGCCCTTTTAAGCCATTTTGTCGCCCCACCGCTGAATATCTCTCTGGTCGACCCTTTCTTGCAGTTCTCTTGGCTGAATACCAGCTGCAAGTTATCTCTAGGCTGAACCAAAAAGTGATGCTTCCACGCTTCACCAAAGATTGCCTATACTCGCGTCAGTTGCTGGTTTTGCATCTGCCTTTTTCCATTTGATTTTGCGTTCGCTCTCGCAAGCTGACAGGGAGATTGCTTCGAGCTCCACACTTCATCAAATGAAAAAACCCAGGGCATAAAATCAAAGTTTCAAGCCGATCGCAGTATATCTTGCTTGCGCGCCATATCGAGCCTCAAATTTTTGTCTAAACAACAAAAAATTTAAAAACTCGCTTCGCTCAAAAACTTTACCTGCAACTATTTTTACATAGATCATCCGAAGGATTATTTATGCAACAAAGCCGAATAATTTTATTTATTACATCGTTCATAAAACTTATCACATTAGAATTCTTCATTGAAGCTTCACTCCAGAGTCGAATCTCATCTTTTTCTATCACCTCTAGCATCGAACTTTGTGTATAACTTAGCTTCCATTTTGAATGTAAAAATAGAATAATTTTATAAAGCTCTCCTAAATAATAATCAGGATCAATGTTATTAGCACCGCTTCTCGCCTTTAGCTTCTTTTTTATTATATCAATCTGAACTTCCGCATCGCTTTTTTTCGCTGCAATGTCCTCTTTTAGTTGATCCACAAACATAAGAGCATTTGAGAATGCGCTGCATGCTTCTTCTACATTTTTGTTATCTAGGGAATTAGTAGAACCTACTAATGCATTTTTAAGTGCGAATCTTAGTTCTTTCCTCTGTTCATCTATTTCCTTATTAATAGTTTTAATATCATTGTCAAATTTTGCCTTAGAGGCAAGATATTCTTCGTATAACTCTTTCGAGCCGAAATCTGCTTGATATAACTTAGTCTCAGAAGCTTTTGAACCAAAGCAGATTCCCAAAAAACAATAATCCCGACCACTGTTCACGAACTCCTTTTTTCTTGACAGGCTTTCTTTTTCTACGGCTTCTTGTGCCTTTGAAAGCAGACGATTTTTTTCTGCTTCTGCATTTTTTTTCACATTTTCTAAACTCTTGTTTTTTTCACTAATGTTTCTGAATATCGTTTCAACACCGACAATGTCTTTGTTGGATGTGCGCATGTTTTTAAGGGTGTTCCCGATACTTGTTTCCAAACCTTCTATCTTTGTTAGAAAATCCGCAAGAGAATTTACGAAATTTTGATGCAGTTTAAGAATTCTACTGTTTTCTTTATTTATAATTGCATCTGCGACTTCATTACAATCTCCCGTGGAAAACAAGTTAGAATTGTACTCCTTAATTTTAGGAAGTAGCACATACAACTCAGCGAGAGATTTCTGGGCTTCGCTTAAATAATCCAATATCTCAGCTTCAACCTTTCTATTGAAGCTTATTTGATTCTGATAAAACTTAAAAGACTCTGTGCGAAGCGCAAGAAATTCCGGATAGATATCTGCATGCCATTTCATCAATAAGGCTGCATTCCCCATATGCAGACTTGCAAGTACGCCACTGTATCCTCCCCTCATAAAATCTTGAAATAGAGTTTCTTCCATTTCATGAATGGCTTCTTTATACCAAAGCATATCTTGAGGTGGAGTGCCCATGTTCTTCAAAAGGGCTGATGGAGTACATTTTCCATTAAAAGTTGTTGTCAAGGCAACAATTTTATCACCAATATCAGGAGGCTGTCTCTCACTAAACTGATCGCTCCCTTCACATTGTTGTTCGCGACCTGAGTTCGCGCATTTTTGATCCCCAGAAGAAGTTGGGGTGGCTCCAACACCTGGCAATATAGTAAATAGTCGTCCCAACAGTCGTCCCAACCGAGCATCTAGAGAGCTAAGCCTGTTTCCAATGGCTGAGAGATAAGAAGGCTTGAAAATTGTCTCGGACTCTTCGGTGTCAGCTTGTAGTGCGAGACGCTGTAACACTTGTTCTGCTTCTTGATTAGCCCTTCGAGCGGTTTCTAAATCTATTCGATTCATCACGGTTTTCTTTGGCTGCAGCGCATAGTCTATGAAAACCAGGGCAATTCTTCCTAAAGCAGATCTGTTTTGAGTCCATTCTTCCCAACCTTCATGTGAAAAAAAACGGGATAAGTAGCCCTCTTGTTTTTGGAAGGCTGCCCTGATAATCCCATTTTGCTCTGTGTTCATCATCCGAAGGATTTTGACTAAAGCTCCCAAATGAATTGGTGAATCAATTATCGCCGCAATTGCGAATTTTTGTTCCAGCGCGAAAATGAATTCTTCAGTCTTGAGCATTGCAAATTCGTGCGTGGAATACAATAAATTATCATGAATATTGGACAGGTGCGTTGGGAAAAACGGGACAAATGGATTAGCCGCATAAAAAGTAAGGTTACTACATGAATGAAATGTTACAGCCATTGAGGCCTCCGATTGGCTCCCCATACTCAATTGTAGAGAGTTGAGGAAATCGATTTTCTAGAATAGCAGATTTTTAAACAAGATTTTTTCAGCTCTTCCTAGATCTTGTTCCAGAGAAACTCCCCGGCGGGCATCGATTCTGAAGTCGATTTTTTGTAAATAATTGGCCAGAAGGTTCGGATCTGCGGTTTCCGATCCGTCATGGACGATTTTACCGCTTTCATCTAGGATGCAAAAAAGTTCTTTTCATTGCTACATCAAGTCCAATATAATGTTTCTAAAAAAGTTTTTTTGAAACCTCTATCTCCAGCGGCATGCCCACAAACCCAGGAAAAATGATGAGAAAAAAAATTATCAGCTCTATTATCTCGGTTCTGCTTATTCTTTCTGCCTGTCCGGCAGTTCTATATGCCGCTGCTTCCCCTGCTCAGCTTGCATTAAAGCTTAACTATGAAACCTCTTGTAGCCAGCCTTCAGATATTAATGAGCACATTTATACACTGCGCTGTCTTGCCATGGAATGTTCATCAGTAGTTGAAATTGGAGTGAAGAACATGGTAGCAACCTGGGGAATCCTCCAAGGATTATCAGAAAGTTCATCTATCTCTCGTTCCTATCTCGGTATTGACATTGTTTCCCCTCAGCTTGGAACGCTTAACCTGGCCAAACGGTTAGCACAAGACAATGGAATCTCGTTTAGCTTCTGGCAAGCCAATGATATGAATGTCGACATCGAACCTACAGAGATGCTCTTCATCGACTCTTTGCATACTTACTGCCATCTGACTTACGAACTCGAAAAATTTTCGCCCAAAGTCAGCAAATATATCGCGATGCATGACACCAGCTGGGGAAATATTGATGATCCAGTATATCATGGAGATTATTCGGAATACCCTCCTGAATATGACCGCACAAAGCGAGGACTCTGGTCAGCTGTTGAAGATTTTCTGAAACGCCATCCTGAATGGACCTTATACGAACGACACTTGAATAATTATGGCTTTACAATTTTAAAACGCATCCTACCTGATAGACCTATCTCAACAGCTTATAAGCCAAAAATTTACGACTGTTTTCCCTTCTTTAATGAACTTGAGCTTTTAGAAATCAAGTTGCATGAACTTTATGACCATGTCGATTACTTTGTTCTTGTTGAATGCACAGAAACTTTTAGGGGGAAGCCAAAACCCCTTTACTTTTCTGAAAACAAGCAAAGATTTAGTAAATTCTTAGATAAAATTATCCATGTTGTTGTCACTGATCATGTTGAAACTGATATCCCTTGGAATAGAGAAGTTTACCAAAGGAATCAGATTATGAGGGGATTAACAAGTTGTCATGATGACGATATCATCATCATTGAGGATCTCGACGAGATCATCAGCCCCAAAAAACTTCCAGAAGCTGTCAATCTCCTTCTTACCAATCAAATGCGCTATGTTACATGTGCTCAAACGATGTATACCTATTATCTTAATCGCATCGGACATGTCGGATATAGTTGGGACTTATGGTTAGGTTCTGTTCTTGCTAGGTATGCTGATGCGAAGCTCATACTTCCAGATGGAATGCGCAATCAGAAAAGAAATAGGGAAACAGCAATAACTGCTGGGTGGCATTTTACGTATATGGGGGGTGTCGATATGGTAAGAAAGAAATTAGAGAGTTTTTCTCATTCCGAACTAGATAATGAGGCTTACAAGCATCCCGATAGAATCCGTAAAGATTTTGAAGCTTTAGAGCTGGTCGAGATCGATGAGAGCTATCCGAAATTTGTCCAAGATAACATCCCTTATTTCATAGAACTGGGGTTCATTGATGTCACAGGGATTTCTAATAACCTGAGTTTTGGGTTGATTCTATAGAGAATTGCTCTGGATTTCGAGGTGATTTTTAAAGATTTTTCGGGCTCTTATAGCCGGAAGGTGCCTATAGAGCCCGAAAAATCTTTAAAAAGCGCCCGAAAGATGGAGCAAGGGTCTATGAAAGCAACCCAAAACTTAGGTTAATACAAGGCTTGCAAAGCGTGCCTGATACAGAAAAATCTCCTCCTTTTCAGGGAGGAAGTCTTCAAAGGCTTCATCATGGATAATGCTCTTTTAGTAAAGATTCCGCTCGATCGACCACAAATTGAGCGAAGGGAAGAGCGGAAGTAAATCCAGGAGAGACGGCATTGAGAACGTGAAGAGAAGTCCGATCCCCTTCAAGGACAAAATCGGTCTCAAGCTTGTTCTTAGAGATGTCAAATAATTGAGCTCGAATACCAGGCTTTCCCCAATGGCGGTACTGGAACGTCTGGACACCTTTCAGAAGTTCTCCTGCAAGAGAAACCATCTTTCGCCCCATATACTTTTGTATCTCTTGGAAAGCGAGTGTTTTAAAGTCGAATGTCGAAGAGAAAAAGAGCTTCATCTGCCGCTTGGTTATATCCAGAAATTCATCGCTTTTAAAGCGAGAGAGTCCTTGGTATTGCTCTCGCCATAGAGCAGGAATAGCTGTGGGACCGATTTTGATCTGACCGGTGTCGGTTAGAGTGAAGTGAACCCCGAGAAAGGGGTAGTTCAGATCTGGTACGGGATAGATGTTGGTGCGGATGGCTCCAACAGGCTCATCTGAGTAGAGATAAAGCCCCTTGAACGGGAGAATGCGATGCTTTGTTGAATGACCAAAATCGAGGGCGATTTTATCGGCATATAGCCCTGATGCATTGATGACAAAATCAGCAGCAATCGGACCCGCCGTGGTGAGAATGCCTTCGCTGGTTTTCCCTTTGTAACAAGTGTTGGTCAACAGAGCAATCCCCTCTCTCTTGGCATCTTCTTTAAGCGCTTTCAGGACTTGTACAGGATTGACGGAAGCAGTTGTAGGAGAAAACAAAGCCTTTTCAAATGTCAGAACCCGAGGCTCGATCTTTTCGGCTTCTTGGCGAGAGATTAAATGCAATTCTACGCTATTAGCTTTCGCTCGCCTAAGCAGCTCATCAAGTCCTTCTAGCTCGCCCTCGTTTTTTGCAACGACAAGTTTTCCACAGCTATTGATGTGGATCTTTTTCTCTTTGCAGTATTCCTTTAAGAGCTGATTGCCCACTTTAGAAAACCGGGCTTTAAGACTGTCCGCTGTATAGTAAAAACCCGCATGGAGCACCCCGCTATTGCGCCCACTTGCGTGAAGCCCGCAATCCGCTTCTTTTTCAACGATTGCGCAAGAGATGTCTGGCCTTCTTTTTTTTAGTTCACGAGCGATACTCAAGCCAATAATACCACCACCAATGATCAGGAAATCATAACCCTTTTTGGACATAAACCTACCACTCTCATGAAAATGTCTCGATGCTCTCATAGAAATGTAATTTTTCCAATCCAAAGCTTCCACGAGCCATTTACAAAAAACAATTGCATTGCTCTTCTGCCCTGTGTATATATTTTATTCGATCTAAACTATCGCACAGATTGAAAACTAAGTTTAGCTAAAAATTACCCTAAACAAGTTGAGGAGAAGATAGCGGATGAGAGTATTGATCCCTGGCGGGGCAGGTTATATCGGGTCTGTGTTAACGCCCTATTTGTTGGAGGCGGGATTTGAGGTTACAGTGGTCGATAATTTCATGTATAAACAAAATAGTCTTGCGGCTGTGTGTCACCATCCTGGCTTCCGCATTTTTAATGGAGATATGCGTGATCAAGAACTCATGAAGCAGTTAATAGATGGGGCAGATGTTGTCATTCCATTGGCGGCTCTTGTGGGGGCGCCTCTTTGCACGAAAGACCCGTATACGGCAACATCGATTAATCATGATGCTACCATTGCGCTTATTCACATGGTTCCTCCTGAAAAATGGATGCTCATGCCAACAACGAATAGCGCGTATGGCACTGGGGATAAAAACCATTTTTGCACAGAGAATTCTCCTTTGAACCCTATTTCCAACTATGCCGAAGCAAAAGTTAAGGTCGAACGGGTTCTTATGCAGCATCAAAATACGATTAGTTTTCGTTTGGCCACTGTTTTTGGTATGTCACCCAGGATGCGTACAGATTTACTAGTGAATGATTTTGTCTATCGAGCAGTTCATGATAAGGCTATTTTGTTGTTCGAGTCTCATTTTAAGCGTAATTACATCCATGTGCGTGATGTCTGTAAAGCATTTCTGCACGGCATTAAGAATTTTCAGAAAATGCGAGGCCAAATTTATAATGTCGGCCTTTGCTCTGCAAATTTGTCAAAAAGAGAATTGTGCAAACATATTCAAAAACAGATCCCCTCTTTCACATTTGTCGAAGCTCCGATAGGCAAGGATCCGGATCAACGCAACTACATTGTTTCGAATGACAAAATCAAGGCAACAGGATTTGACCCGGAGGTTTCATTGGATGATGGAATTAAGGAATTGATCAAGGGGTATGCCATGATTAAGAATGCTGTCTACTCGAATGTGTAGAATATCGCTGCAAGAGAACTCATTATGATTATTTCACGTACCCCTTTTCGCATTTCTTTTTTTGGGGGAGGTACTGACTATCCAGTTTGGATTCAGGAACATGGAGGGGCCGTCATAGGAACAACGATCAATCACTTTTGCTATACTAGCTGTCGCTATCTTCCTCCCTTTTTTGACTATAACTACCGGATTTGCTACTCGAAAATAGAAGATGTGAAATTCATCGAACAAATCCAGCATCCAGCTGTGAATGGAGTGTTGAGTTATTTAAAATTTCAGGATCAAGGTCTTGAAATCCATCATGCTGCCGATCTGCCAGCTCGCGCAGGACTTGGGTCCAGTTCAGCTTTTGTCGTTGGGTTATGTAATGCTTTGTTAACCTTAAGGGAACAATCGATTTCTAAAGGGGAGCTTTCGCAGCTTGCAATCCACATTGAACAAAAAATTCTTAATGAAACCGTTGGTTGCCAAGATCAGACTTTGACTGCTCATGGTGGATTAAATTGTGTCTATTTTTCTCCTAATGGGAATATTTCGGTTCATCCTGTCAATGCTCCTGAAAATAGAATTCAGGCATTACAAAGTCATCTCTTACTTTTTTTCACTGGATTTTCACGATATGCGAATGAGATAGCCAAATCTAAAGTTGCCAATTTTCAGATGAGGAAAAACGAATTGCATCGGATGCATAAAATGGTGAAAAGGGCCCTAGATATCCTACAAGATGAAAAGGAAGATTTACTCTCTTTTGGAGAACTTCTGCATGAATCTTGGCAACTAAAGAAAAGCCTGTCAGATAAAATCTCTTCTCCCCAACTCAATGAAATTTACGAAAAAGCGATGCAGGCGGGTGCTATAGGTGGTAAATTGCTAGGCGCCGGCGGAGGAGGATTCATGCTGTTTTTTGTTCCCCCTTTCCAACAGGAAGCCGTGAAGCAAACATTAAGTCATCTTCTTCACGTCCCCTTCCAATTTGAAAATTCCGGGAGCAGCATCATTGTTAATCAGCCGACAGGATTTATTCCACAAGAGGTCGCAAATGACGGGTTTGGGCTTGGTCAAATCCCTGCAATTTTGGGCCCTACCGCATGCGTGTGAAAAAATAGCCTTTAGTGAGTAGAGGAATCGATCGATCGCCCTCCTCGTAAGAACCTGCCGAGCCCTATTTTCTGCTGTAGCATTAACGTTTTACGCTACGAAAGTACTATCCCACTCGATTATGTATGCGTCGCTGGTTTTGTATCTCCCCATTTCCAGGAAAAAATTCCCTTCTCCAAACGCTTGTACCAAATGACAAGTCCATCTTTGTCCCAGAACAGCACTTTCATGTGATCCCGCTGCCAATTGAGAAAGTTGAAAAAGACTCCGGACAGCAATTCTCCAGGGAACAGTTGTTCTGTGATTGCGCTAAGACCTTCGAAACTTTTTTTCATGCTCGTGGGAATCTGGCAAAGAAAAAGGCGGGCATTTCCAGAGATTGTCAACATTGGGACCCCTTAAAGTTTGCAGGCACCTTGCGAGGGTTGAAGAATCGAAACCTTTTTCAACGTTGACCCTAATGCCACCGCACTCGAGAAAGAAACCAAGATACCTGGGCTTCCTACAAAGAAAAAAGATGGCTAGATTAGACGCTTACGTATATTATCACTGCCTGATGATCGTTAACAAAACTTTGACTTTATGAGAGTTTGTCTATGATAAAAAGCGTCGACTTTCAAAGTATCCCTGGCAGAATTTCTTACAAGTCGCTCTATCAAACGCTGCTTGTTGTTGTTTTTACATTCGCAACAGATCTCATCTTCGCACATTCTGCCTATGTGACAAATCAAAACTCAAACAATGTCTCCGTGATCGATACACTGACAAATTCAGTCACTGCGACAGTTACGGTCGGTTCGTTCCCCTCCGGAGTCGCCATCACACCTGACAGCAAATTTGCCTATGTGACAAATGAAACCGCACACAATGTCTCCGTGATCAATACACAGACAAATTCAGTCATTGCGACAGTTACGGTCGGTAATGCCCCCTTCGGAGTCGCCATCACACCTGACGGTAAATCTGCCTATGTGGCAAATGGCTCGACCACTGTGTCCGTGATCAATACACAGACAAATTCAGTCACTGCGACAGTTACGGTCGGTACAAGCTCCCTCGGAATCGCCATCACACCTGACGGTAAATCCGCCTATGTGACAAATCGCAACGGAGGCAATGTCTCCGTGATCAATACACAGACAAATTCAGTCACTGCGACAATTACGGTCGGTTTTTCCCCCGATGGAGTCGCCATCACACCTGATAGTAAATCTGCCTATGTGATAAATGGATTCACAAACAATGTCTCCGTGATCAATACACAGACAAATTCAGTCACTGCGACAATTACGGTCGGTTCGTTCCCCTGCGGAATCGCCATCACACCTGACGGTAAATCAGCCTATGTGGCAAATCAAACCTCACACAATGTCTCCGTGATCGATACACTGACAAATTCAGTCACTGCGACAGTTACAGTCGGATTCGCTACCTTCGGAGTTGCCATCACACCTGACGGCAAATCTGCCTATGTGACAGGTCCAAACTCAAACAATGTCTTCGTGATCGATACACAGACAAATTCAGTCACTGCGACAGTTACGGTCGGCCTTCAACCCGTCGCAGTCGCTTTCAAACTCACTCAGTGCCTTCGATTCAGTAACTGCGACAGTTACGGTCGGTACAGGCCCCGTCGGAGTCGCTTTCAAACTCAGTCAGTGTGTTCGATGTCGCTATCACACCCCACGGTAAATCTGCCTATGTGACAAATATACTCTCAGACAATGTCTCCGTGATCGATACACTGACAAATTCAGTCACCGCGACAGTTACCGTCTGTTCAAACCCCTTCAGAGTTGCCATCGCACCTGACGGCAAATCTGCCTATTTGACAGGTTCAAACTCAAACTTGGATTATGTCCTGGGACAAAAATTCCTGGAGTAAAGCGCTTAAGCAGCAAAAGAGCTTCGAGAAGCTAAATCGCTGTTGTATTAAATTCTTTTATTCGACTATTCTTCCGTTATCTCTAGAGAGATTGATGTGGGGAGAGCATTAACAACTTGGCTATGCTTGGGACTATTTCAGATACCGCAAAAAAAGCAGCCTTAATAAAATTCGAAGAAGAAATCGCCGATATTTTTACGGCTGGTCAAATCCGTGCGCCAGTGCATCTTTCTGATGGCAATGAGGATGCGTTGATCAACATCTTCAGAAATATCAAATCTGATGATTGGGTATTTTCAACACATCGCAGCCATTATCACGCACTTTTACATGGAATTGATCCGAACTGGCTCAAGGAAGAGATCATCCGTGGCAATAGTATCTCGATATGTAATCCAAAACACTCTTTTTATTCTTCGGGAATCGTCGGCGGCAACACACCCATCGCACTCGGCGTTGCCATGGCTTTGAAACGGAAGGGGGCTCCACAGCATGTCTGGGTATTTGTTGGTGACATGGCCGCCGAAGGCGGAGTTTTCCACGAATGCGTAAAATATGCAGAGCGGAACGACTTGCCAATCGCTTTCATCGTTGAAGACAACGGTATCTCAACCTACACGCCAACCCAAAAAGCGTGGGGCGAAGAGCGGTCGGAGAGCAAGATCGTGATGTATCGCCACAAAAAAGAAAAATATCCGCACTACGGCAGCGGCAAGTGGGTAACATTCGGTTAAGTATATGGACATAACACAACTCTGTTACAAAAAAGAATTAACGCGGGCGATGGAATATCTGGCGCAAGATCCACGTACGGTTTTTTTGGGACAAAGTGTTGTTTATCAGGGCAATAGTATTTATAAGACACTTGCAAATGTCTCCTTGGAAAAAAGGATCGAGTTGCCGGTATTTGAGGAAACGCAAATGGGAATGTCGATAGGGCTCGCGCTTGCGGAATTTGTGCCAGTGACCATATATCCACGGTTTAATTTTCTCCTTCTTGCCATGAATCAACTCGTAAACCACCTCGATAAGATCCCCCTCCTCACAGACGGAGCCGTGTGGCCGAGAGTGATCATTAAGACTGCCATCGGCTCCGAACGGCCGCTTTTCCCCGGTTTTCAACATTGTGGCGATTTCACAGAAGGAATGCGATTGATGCTCAAAAATGTCGATATCGTGCGACTCGATGAGCCGGAACAGATTTTTCCCGCCTATGAAAAAGCGCTCACACGACCAGACGGAAAATCAACTCTGCTCATAGAATTCGGCGACTACTACAATGAAAAGTGATTATTGCGCTGTGGAAACAAGTTCTCCTAACTGTGCTAACCCGAAAATTTCCATGGATGACTTCGCCGCGCTCCTCGGCACAACAACTTCCGAACTATCTCCCGATTGCCGTGCTCTCATCGAAACATTCAATTCAGAGTACCGGATCCTAAGTGGAAAAGAAAAAGACTCTGTTATCCTTGAGATCCTTAAAAAAATTGAATCCCCTGAGTTGACTAGAGCCGGCAGCGAGAGTAAGACGCGTTGGCAAAAAGATTGGGACGATAACCTCAAGGAATTCGTAGCTAGCGGTTACGACATCTCCAGTCTTGCCCCCATGTTTTTAAGACGCGATCGGCCCCTCCGTTTTAATGGAGAATATATTAAGCCGATTGATCCGCATTTTGAGCTCGCCATATACACTATTTTCCGTCGCTGGTTATTCCGAGAATATTTAAGTGATCCGGCGATTACAACCATTTATGAGTTTGGCTGTGGCACGGGATTTAATCTCGCCGAGATTGCATCACTCTATCCAGAAAAGGAACTGCATGGGTTGGATTGGGTCTCGGGTCCGAAAAAGATGATAAAGCACATGCGAGAACAACACGGCTATAACGTTCAAGGCTACATCTTTAACATGCTCGAGCCAGATAAAAGTTTACGCATTAAGCCCGGCAGCGCAATTCTTGCTATGGGCGCACTGGAACAGATTGGAACTGATTTCGAACCCTTTTTGCAGTTTATTCTTGAGCAAAAGCCCTCTCTTTTTGTGCATGTCGATTCTATCCTCGAATGGTATGATGAGAATTCTCTCATAGATTATCTTGCAGCAAAATTTTGCAGGAAACGGCAGTATCTTGAAGGGTACTGGCCAAGACTGGAGCAGCTTGAAAAAGAGGGGAAAATTGAAATTCTAAAAAAATGGCGATCTCCCTTCGGCAGCTTCTTTCTCGACAGCTCTTCTGTTATTATTTGGAGGCCTCTATGAGTTCTGGAGTATTATTGCAAAATTCCAACGCACTGAAAATAGAAAAAACGAAATTGGATGGTGTACTCCTCATCAAGCTTGATCCATTTCGTGATTTTCGCGGCATGTATCTTGAAATATACAACGAAGAGTTATACAAAAGCAGCGGTATCGATATCTCTTTCGTCCAAGATGATTTTTCCGTTTCCTCAAAGCATGTCCTGCGTGGACTCCATGGTGATAATGACACCTGGAAACTCATTTCCTGCCTCCAAGGCGCTTTCTATCTCGCCGTCGTAAATTGCGATACCCAATCCCCGAACTTCGGCAAATGGCAAGGATTTACCCTTTCGCGCGAAAACGCAGAGCAAGTACTCATCCCGCCGAAACACGGGAATGGGCATCTCGTCCTCACGGATGAAGCGCTATTCCACTACAAGCAAAGCACCTACTACGCCCCCGAAAAGCAGTTCTCCTATACATGGAACGATCCGCGGTTCAATGTCTGGTGGCCGATCAAAAATCCAATCGTTTCGCAGCGGGACGAATTTGGGGGAAAAGTGTAGGGCTTTCTCCGCGATCGATCGGTTCCGGAACTGCTTGACCACGCTGCAAAAACAAGCCTTGACTCCGTTCATAGTCTTCAGGAATTCCAACATCAATAAAGAGACCATCAAAAAGTTGACCGTAACAGCTCCCCTCACTAATTAAAAAGGGAAGGATCTCTTTTTCTAAAGAGAGGGGTCCTTTTTGTTGAAATCTGGCCAGAGACTTTTTATCGAACAAATAACATCCGCCATTAATGAGTTGGGAGTTGATGTCATTAAAATTTTGGATCTTAGAGCAGTCATCTAGAGTGACACCATGATAGCGAGTATTTTTCTCGATCTTGTAGAGGGCAAGTGTGACTTGTCCTTTATGGGAAAAAGTAGCAAGAGGCACATCGAAAAAGGTGTCCCCATTTAAAACAAGAAATATGGATTCTGGGTGATGTAAGTAGGGAATCGATTGTAAAACCCCACCCCCTGTTCCAAGAGGTTCATCTTCAATTGCATAATCAATCGGAATTCCTCGATAGTTTCCCCCAAAGTAATGGATGATGCCTTGGTGCAGATAGCCAACCGATAAAATAAAATGTGAAACACCTTGGCACTTCCAATATTCTAAAAGGTGTTCGAGGAATGGTTTCCCCTGGATTTGAGCCATGGGTTTAGGACGATCCGAACAAACTGAACGTAACCGTGTCCCAAAACCACCAGCTAGAATGATTGCTTCCATGTTCTTGTGCCAATTATTACAAATATTCTTCATTGCTCATTATTCACCCGCGCCTCAAATAGGTGACAAAGATGCTTGCTGCGGCTTTGCCAAACTCCATTCTCAGCATGCAGCCGTGTTCA